>DGSV01000109.1 GCA_002394025.1 Bacteroidales bacterium UBA4353 | reverse complement strand
AACGGAATGTCACCGACTTATCGGCTCCGCCGTTATCAACGTCATTATCAGTAATTACCGATATCCGATAACCACTATTAAAAGCCTGATTGACACCTCCCACATCTTCTGTACGGTAACCGGCGCCACCTTCCTCAATGCAGTAAACGGCCTCATCGTCAATCTCTTCCCAAGTGCAAGTCCATGTCAGCATATCGAACGTAAGACGTCCGTAATCATAATCACCTGTGAACGTGGCATTTGATGTCATCACACGATCCCAACGCCAATCATATTCTGAAGGGTTGGCGCTCCATTTGTTCTTAATCACGAGTTTATACTCACCGCCAGAGTGTACAAAACCTTCCCAAGTGAATGTGGTACCGCTGTTGGTCATCTTACCTGACTCGCGGATATCCCACGAGTTGCCGTCCAACACTGTTCCGGCGATATACATCTCATCAAAGTTCGACACGAATTGTCCGGTACCTTTGGCGGTCATAATCATTTGGTCGCCATTATGGTCGAAGAAAAAGCGGTTACCGTCTTCCGCCCACACACCATAAGTGGCATCATAAAGGCGATACTGATAAGGTGCGCGGTCCAAGGTTCGGCTGTAATAGAACACACCGTCTGTGGATGTATAATCAAACTGCCAGTCAACATTATGTATCGCACCTTCCCAGCCACTTTGTTCACTAAGGAAGTGCAAACCGGATTTCGCCATAGTGTTAAAGCTGACGTCAACATAGTTGGCAGAGCGATTTGCCGCAATATCCTCACTACCTACTACAGCCCATACACGAGCCGTATAAGATGTATTACGATTGAGATTAATCAGGCGGAAAGTGCATTCACTATTGTTATCGCCATATCCGGCGAAGGAGATATCAGCGGTCTGTTGCGTAAATTCAAACTGCTCGCCACTATTATTATTGGTCAGCAGGACATGATAGTATATGCCCGCGAACGGTGTTGACTCGGCACCGGCTCCCACGCTGACAACAGCAACATCGTCATAGACCTCATCGGCAGTAGCATAGTACATCACCGGCGAAACAGGAGCGGTGGCGCAAGCTCCATAAGCTTCTATCTCCCAGATTGACATACCATAGTCGGTGTTGTTATTCTTTGATTCGATACGCAGATAGCGCCCCGCAACATTGGTCGGAAGATTATATGTGTCATAGTCGGCGGCAACATTGTTGGCATGAGCCGGAGCACTCGTAGCATGATATACAGGATAATAGTTAACACCATCCTGTGATGTTTTGATGAAATAGTTATTGGGGCATGCCGTTTCCCACCCTATCTTTATGGTATTGAGGCTATATACGCTGCCCAGGTCCACATCTATGTAGTGCCTGTCAGTCTTTGCGCTATTCCCCGACCCCCAGCGCGTACCGGCAACTCCGTCGGTGGCGTCTTTTGCCGGCAGAGCCGCAAGGTCGGCAGTGACGGTAAGCGAGGGCGTTACAAGGTTTTCGTCAACTGCTATATCAGCTCCCGCCACGTTAATACTTTGTGAAGCCGACTCATAACAATCGTTATATACGGCCTTTATTTCAAGATTATTAGCTACGCAAGGCGCTATTGACGGCACAGTAATTTTGCCGGCTGTCGCTGTGAGATTACTAACCAATCCTGTAGTGGTATTGGTTACCACGAAGTCATTGTGTTCATTACTGTCATAAGTCGCCGACACATTGATGACAGCGCTGTTGCCGGACATGGTTGCCAGCGTCGGAGTAGAAGTCATCACAGGCACGGTAGTACTGTGGTTATAGAGGTAGAAATTTGTAAAATAAATAGGTTCCGCATCAGCGTCAGCCATTATACGCAAGGCTTTATTATCCGCAGTGGCTTGGTCAACATTAGGTAATGACGTAAGGGGTATGTCAACCGAGGTCCATGAATTGGCGGCAAGATTAACGGCATAAGTAGCCGAACCTTCGGTCCAACCTCCGCAATCCAAACGCAGGTTAACGGTTCGGGCCCGATAATGCCACAAATCAATATGCAAATAGTCGTTGTTGCCTACTCCTGTGCCGTTATTGAAAACAATACCGCCATTGGAATAATTTGTAATCTTACGGGCATATTTATCACCTATTTGCAGCATCTGATCTGTATTAGCGGCAAAACCGTATTCTATATATCCCGTACAGGAGTATCCATTAAGTCCGTAAATACCTGTTACTCTGCACGATGCTATATCAGTAGGATCGGCAGGGATAGTTGTCGGTTCCCAACCGCAATTCTGTGTTTCAGTATAGAAATATACATTGGCGATATAGAACGTAGTGGTCTGTGCCGTAGTGCCAATGCCCATATTTACAATCAGAGCCTGCGTACTATTCAGTTCAAGGTCAGCGTTTTGTACTGTAAGATCGCTTAATGGATAATCTATCGACTTCCACTGCCCCGCAACAAGTCCCGTTGTAACTTTTGATATATTTTCACCTCTTGTAGAGCCACAATAAAGACTTGACGCGAAGTCTCGGCTCACAGGGCTCCAGACATCAAAATGAACGTGTGTCATGCCCAAATCCGGCAAATTCAATTGATTAAATTTGAGCATGGTCTTATGCGCAGCCGCCACGGTGATTTTTTTCACCTGCTTTCCGGCAATAGTTTCAGTGCTTGATGTGGCAGCGTCCCATTCTATGATATTGATGCCAAGAGGGGTATAGCCCGTAGTGCCGAATATCGCTTTCACTTGACAGTCAGCAAGGTCCGTACGGTTGGCGGGAACCGAAGTGGGCACAAATTCATTATTCTGACCAACAGAGAATGTTATCTTACTGGTGCGCGACATGCCACTCCCTGCATCATTATAGGCGAATTTGGCAGAAAAGGTTACTGACATATCGTCAGCGAGGGCTGCACCGCTGAAGTCCGACGTAATTTCGAAAGTCACTGTTTTGCCGCCATTCGACACAGAAGCCACATTTTCCGCACCTTGCGCATCTCCATTATGTAAATACCAGTAGGCATTACCTATGGTTCGGTCATCAAGTAAATTTAGCGTTACTACCACCTTATGCCCCGTGGTACGCATAGAATATGTGTAACCATTGGTGAATGCCGTTCCCGGGTCGGTGACGAGATTTTCGGCACTGACACCTTCCCATATCGCTTCAGTCAATGCCGTAGCGCAATCAGCACTTTCATTATATAAATAGGCATTGGCAACCCATAACTCACCGTTATTGAGGTCAACAGGATATACGGCACACACACGTGCGAGATTGTCGCCTTGGTTAAAACTCGTCAGCGGAATATCAACACCATACCACGTCCCTGCGGGGGTAGTCACACTCACAGTGTTGCCATCGCTGTAGCCGCCACCGCTATTGCGGCATAATAGTTTGAGATTAAACGACTTGGCTCCTGCTGACCAGAAATCAACGTGAAGTTTGGTAAAGTTGGTAGCGTCATAGTTGGTTTCATTGTTTGGCGACGCGATAGCCACATAGTTGGCTTCTGTCAGGTGCGCAACATTATGATTCACTGAATTAGCATCCGCCAACACCTGTGTTGACAGCATTCCGCTCCACCCGTGACTACTGAGGGTTCGCGACTCTAGAGCGGTTCCGAACAAAGGTAACTGCTGGCAACTATTGGCGAAAGTCGCTGTCACGGGAACCGAAGTGGGTGACGTCGGAAGAGGATATGTCACCGTCAAATCGTGAGTCACAAAATCATAAGTGAAAGTATATACTCCGTCAATGGCAGACGTTGTCAACGTACAGTTATCATCACTGCCGTCTTTGGAGTTAAAATTAATGGTTCCTGAATCGGTAAAGGCACCCTGATAGTGCGAGCGCCACTCGTCAGCGGCTGTCGTGGCGTCACTGCCCTGGACAGCCTCACGAACCAACTTGAAGTGATATGTCGTGGAAGCAGTGAGCTGCTTACTCATGGTTACGGTCGTTGATGTCATGTCCCAGTCGCTGAAAGCCCAATCACCCTGCTTCGACCAACCCGTCTCATCGCTCACAAAATACACCTTGCCTGAAAACCATTTACTCTCTGTCTGATCATAAATCCAACCTGTCTTGACAACAGCGTCTGCACTCTGATTGTCCCAATTATCATTTGAAGCATGAAATAGCACTTTTCCATAGCCAGACTCCACGTCTGCCTGCCATATCTGAGCCACTCCATTGCCGTCAACTACCCCACTATTAGTCATAGCAACATTTTTGCCGCTATTAGGATCCCACATATATGCCACAGGATTTGCCCAACTATGAGCGTAGTTCAAATAATAAAATACATCGTTGGCAGATGCGGAACACGTGAAATCAACATCAACATTTTTTAATTCCTGATATTGAGCTAAATCCGGCGCCGAGGTAAATAGAACTTGCAGAGACTCGTACAATTTAGGAGGAGTAGAAGAAGTAACGTCAAGGGTCAGCGTCTTTCCATCTGCAGACAGAGTTCGTTCCACAGCAGGATCAGTAGCCATCTGACACGTGGTATTACCATTGATATAACACCAAGTGCCAACATATAACCCACTCATGGCGTCATCAGAAGTAATCACATAACGATACTTGGCACCATTCATCATGGTAGAAAGCCTAATAGTGCGAGTTTTGTCTGTTAACTCTGTTTCACAGAATTGCATTGCATGAACGGCATTAAAAGCCAACAAAAGCCATGCCGTCAACGCTAACTTTGGGAATAATGTTTTCATTATGACTGCGAGATGTTTTTCGGAGATTAAGTGGTCAATAATAATATTTTCGCAAAAATAATATGCAAAACTACGAAATTTCAAGAAAACGTTGTGGTTTATCAATATAATAAATAACATGATTTAATACTACAACATTACTACAAACACATTTCAAGTCAATTCTACAATATATGATAATCCACTTATTATCCGCTAATTAAGCGACAAAGTCCGTAATGATACGTTTGTTAATCAGTTGTAAAGTTTTGCAGGTATGCGTCGCGTCGCTTTCAGTTCAAACAACTCCCACCCACGCATCGTGTAGCACCCCACAAATTCCGGCTTTTAACCCCTATGGCTCTACTCATCATCAACGAAACAATTTAACAGCCATTATTCTCCTTTTTTGTTCTCAAAAAAAATTGCCGTTACATTAATTTTTGCTAAATTTGCATTATAAATCGTGAAAATCATTCAAATATCATAACTATTATGCATAAACATAATTTTAATGCCGGTCCCTCGATACTTCCTCGCGAGGTGATAGAACGTACAGCCAATGCTGTTCTCGACTTTCAGGGCGAAGGTCTTTCTCTTCTTGAGATAAGCCACCGCGCCAAATATTTCCAGCCCGTAGTTGACGAGGCTGTAGCCCTATTCAAAGAACTGCTTGATATTCCTGATGGCTATTCGGTGATATTCCTCGGAGGCGGTGCCAGTCTGCAGTTCTGCATGG
>DGSV01000083.1 GCA_002394025.1 Bacteroidales bacterium UBA4353 | reverse complement strand
GCTATGCGTGCCCGTGGTGCTAAGGTGACGGATATCGCTATCATCATCGTGGCTGCCGACGACAATGTCATGCCGCAAACCGTAGAGGCTATACACCATGCGCAAGCCGCGGGAGTACCCATGATTTTCGCTATCAACAAAATCGATAAACCAGGCGCCAATCCCGAGAAAATCAAAGAAGAACTCGCTAATATGAACTGCCTTGTCGAAGACTGGGGTGGCAAATACCAGAGTCAAGACATATCAGCCAAGAAAGGCACCGGTGTTTTCGAACTTCTCGAAAAAGTACTTCTCGAAGCCGAGTTGCTCGATCTCAAGGCTAACCCAAAACGCCGGGCGCAAGGCTCCATTATCGAGTCATCACTCGACAAAGGACGCGGATATGTTGCCACAGTACTCGTTCAGGACGGTACACTGCACATCGGCGACTGCGTATTGGCGGGAACATGCTTC
This sequence comes from Bacteroidales bacterium UBA4353, assembly GCA_002394025.1. Taxonomy (GTDB): domain Bacteria; phylum Bacteroidota; class Bacteroidia; order Bacteroidales; family Paludibacteraceae; genus UBA3747. The sequence goes on along the minus strand of DGSV01000083.1, from coordinate 11,071 downwards.
GGACGCGTCAAAGCCATGTTCAACGAACGCAACCAGAAGGTTAAAGAAGTACACCCCGGCGAACCGGTACTCATCCTCGGACTCAACGGAGCTCCGCAGGCCGGCGATAACTTCAACGTGATGCCTACCGAACAGGAAGCACGGGAAATAGCCAATAAACGCGAACAACTGCAGCGCGAACAAGACCTGCGCACACGAAAACACTTCGGACTCGAAGAACTCGGACGACGAGTGGCTCTCGGAGACTTCAAGGAACTCAACATTATCGTCAAAGGCGATGTGGACGGATCCGTAGAAGCACTATCCGACTCACTGATAAAACTCTCGACGGAAAACATACAAGTCAACGTCATACATAAAGCCGTGGGAGCAATATCCGACTCCGATATACTGCTTGCGGCAGCATCTGACGCAATAATATGCGGCTTCCAAGTCAGACCTACGGCAACAGCACGAAAACTCGCCGAAAAAGAAGATATCGACATACGTCTCTACAGTATCATATACGACGCCATAGAGGAAATCAAGTCGGCAATGGAAGGTATGCTGGCACCGGAATATAAGGAAGAAGTCACCGCCACACTGGAAATCATGCAGACATTTAAAATCTCCAAAGTGGGAACAATAGCCGGATGCATAGTACGCGAAGGAAAAATCAAACGCGGACAAAAAGTACGACTCATACGCGACGGCATAGTAATATATACCGGCGAACTGGAGTCGCTCAAGCACTTCAAAGACGACATCAAAGAAGCCGGAACAAACCAAGAATGCGGACTCAACATCAAGGGATATAACGACATACGAGTCGGAGACCTCGTGGAAAGTTTCGAACAAATCGAGATAACGAAAAAACTCTAAAAAGGCTATGTATAACAATCGTGTTGTGGTCTATACCAGCGGAACATTCGATATGTTCCATAGTAACCACCTTAAAATGATACAATACGCGCGAGGACTCGGTGACACGCTCATAGTGGGCGTGAGCACCGACGAACTCGTGTGCAGCTATAAAAGACCTCCTATCATACCTTTCGAGGAAAGGCAGGCTATCATCAAAGCACTCAAATATCCCGACATAGTTATTCCACAACATTCACTCGATCATACAGAACTCGTCAAGAAACTCAATATTGACGTCTTTGTTGTCGGCGACGACTGGCAAGGCAAATACGACTACCTGCGCGACCTCGGTGTTACTGTCTTCTACTTCCCTTATGGAGCGGGACTTTCCACCACAAGTATTAAAAAAGAAATCATAGACAAATACGAGGAACTCAAGAACCAGATAGACCACCAGCCCAACCCCGACGTAAAATAACAACATAAAACATTGCTTTGAAAACAAAAAGAACTCCAGTCAGCATTTCGACTGGAGTTCTTTTATTTCTATAGAACAGACGTTATAACGTCTGCCTTGCGCCGCGCCTCAATTTATGCGCTCTGTTACTTTGTTTCGGTAAGACACATCTTACTGCACTACCTTGAAGCTGTAACGTTCACCGCTATCGCTTGTCACAGTAAGGATGTACACGCCATGATTTGCAGGCAGCGACACTTGTGCCATGCCGTCGGTGATGGGCTGTTGTGATATCATCTGCGCCGAGTTGTTCCATATCTGCGCCATACCATTATTCTCGCCCCACGAGATATTCATCACATTGCCGCTGCGCGACATCTCAGGAGCACCACTCTCGCCCTGATAGGTATGAGCAAAGAACGGACAACTCAATATCTCTTCATCCTCGCCTACGAGCGTCAGACCAACCTGATAGTAACCTTCTGTGTCAAGAAGTTCATAAGTCTTGGTCATGTTCAGGTAAGACATCGTCTCGCCCCAAAGAGGCTGACCGTTAAGATACCACTGATAACGACTGAAATGGAAACCGCCGTTATACTTATCATTATACACAGCCAACACGTCGCCCCATTTCTGAGCCATCACATCACTGCTGTAGTTGATATTGATAGGCAGCACTATCTCTTGCGGTTCAAAATCAAGCAGGTCATGCAGAATAATATGAACATCATAGTGTCCCGGTTTCACATTTTCCGGTATGTCTATCGTGAATACATTGTTACTTGGCTGCAAATCACGCTTATCAACAAAACGCGCCGCATGACCTTTACTATCCCAAGTAATGTCATAACTCGTCAACGTACCCTTGATAACTTCGTAAGGTATCTCAAGCGTCAACTCATCCTGACAAATAAAGTCGGGATATTCATAAGTAACCACCTCGAGCCTGTCTCCGGATATGTGAACATACTGCGGAGCCGTAGCGCAACCATAATCATTATAGATGATGATATTATAGTCACCCTCACCGAGGTTCGTCAGAGGACCATTCATTACGCCATTGACGGAATAGTAGCTACCCTCATCAAGCTCAGAGATAGTTATCGAACCTGACGTGGGACCGCTCACGAGGTCCTGCTTCTCGATATGGAAACTTATCTCGGGCTTTATGGTCAAGTCAAGTGTGTCGTAGAGCGAGACGCAACCGTCTTCATACAAGTCAGTAAAGGCATACACACCACTTTGATTGATGTTCTGTCCGCGATAACGGAAACTTTCGCCATAGCATATTGTAGCCTTCTCTACATGCGTATCAGCTATCTTTTCCTCAAGGATCAGATGATAATATACCGAATCACAACCATTCACATCCTGCAAGGTATATTCATACTCACCAGCCTTGTCAACTGTGAAGTACTTGTCGCTATACTGTCCGCCTTGGCATATCGTGGCATTCTTTTCGGTAATCTCAAGGTGTGGCCACTCTATCACCGCCATATCCGTGAAGTCGAAGTAGTCGCCGTTACAAGCCGTAAACTGTAGGCGCGCCGTGATGGTATCCTTGACCTGCAAAGGGTCTATCAGTATGCTATCACCATAGCCAATTATCTCAGCCTCAGTGCCGGCACCGTTGTAGTACGTCACCAAATACTGCGGTGTTGAGTACGGCGAAAAGCGCCAAGCCTCAGCAGTAGAAGGCGTTACGGACCACGGGGCGGACGTCGTGTTACGACCCGGGGCGGCAATACCATCAGTGCCATCCTCATTTATCAAACCTATGATACCGCGACTGTTATTCCAGTCCGAACTTGATATATGACGTTCTTTAACATAAACATCAATCACATTCGTACCCTCATAAAGCACCGTCATAAACGTCTCGGGCTCATGGCTCTGATACAAAGGTACCTTGTTCCACGTCACCACAAGCATACGACAGGGAGCCTCACCTATCACACCATAATATATAGACCCTCCGGATAGATGATTATAAGCCGGGTCCACATCCTCAAAGACGCCATAGATGGCATTTGCCCAGTTGTAACCACCTGTGCCGACAAATTGTGGCGACGGTATATCGGGCTTGCTGCTAAGGCTATAACCCGAGGGCTGACCGCTGACCTCAGGATTAAAGGATATCTGACCGTTGGCGCAGATTATGGCGCTGCGATACGTGCCGCCAAAGAAGCAGAAACCGAAAGGCAGATCCTGAATGTTATCCCAATAGTCGTCACGCGTGATTTGCGTCATCTGCGTCAGGTTAGGGGTCGGAGGATTATAAAGAATAGGATCAACACGATAACCTGCCGGCTGACCGCCACCGGCCATAATACGCGGCTTGAGCATAAAAGGCTTGTTAGAACAACCGGGAAGAACTCGCTTCAACTCGCCCTCTATGGTCATGTCGGCGGGAATGGTAACCTCAGGACATGCATTGGCGGCACCGGTAGAAGCTTCGTAGTTAATACATTTTATGCCTGATACTTCGGTATATACACTCACGGCACCGTCTGAACATTTACTGCGAACCATGAAGTTATACAAACCGCTGTTGAAACGCGAGGCCGGTATCACAACACTATTGCTCGTCAAGTCGGCTATGGTATCAATCTGTATCGCTCCGTCAAGAAAAAACAGCAAATCGTAGGTCACCGGCTGTGTCAGGGCATCCCAACGTACCACATAACCTCCTGCGTCAGGGTCTTCCGTAACGGTAAGGTTTTGGGGCATAGAACCGCATGAGTTGTTAGTACCCTTGAGAGCCAACTGAACATTATCAACACAAACACCGGGATTGAAAGTATTGGTGGCATTATTAACCCAGACAAACATCAACACGTAGGTCGTTGACGAGGTCACGGATACTGACGCCGAGAAAAACTGCCATACACCCTGACCACTCAAACCACCTCCGGTAATCTCATAAGCTGACCATGAACCCGGCAACTGGCTGTTATTGGTTGATGTTGTGGTCGTTACCAAAGCCTGAGGCAACCAGTACACGTTCATCTTATCAGCCTTCATATCACCCAAAGCACGCCAATCAAATGCCAAATCATACGAACCGCGAGCCAAACCCGGGAAGGCACGATACGCCAAAGTACGCTGCTCATCATCACCGTAATACTCTGCGGAAGATTCATCACCGGTGTTCACATACAACGCCTTTATGCCTGCCTTGTGAGCTCCGGTTCCTATCGACCAAAAAGTACGTAACGCAGGCTGTTGACGATTATTCAACACCCAATTAGCATTCTCAGTATCATCCTCAAAATTACAAAAATATGGTAAGGTATAGGCATTCTGCTGACCATGCAACCTAACAACACAGGTCACAGACAGCAAAAGCGATAGTATCATGCAGTAAATCTTTTTCATACCCTTTAGCACTTAAACTGATTGTATGTTTAGCAAACAACGACGCATCACTAATCTCCGGAAATGGATGATCCTATGAGCAGACGCATTTTATACAGTTTGCAAATTTACAAAAAATTTAGCAAATAATGTGTTTTTTAACATAAAATCTATCGAAAAAACTACAATTTTGCATTTTTAACACACTTTTTTTTGATAAAATCATTTTTTTCGTGTTTTTTTAACCTCGTATAGTATTTTTTAACAGACTTGTTAAAAAATTTCACTAACTTTGCAGCAACTAAAAAAAAGAAAACTATCAGCCTTATCTGCGCCCAGACAGCAAAACTCCCAAAATTTTCTTTTCAATACAAAATCATGTTTCTCGGGATTGACATAGGTTCTACGACACTCAAATATGCCCTGCTTGACAACAGTGGCAAACTCGTTGCGCACAACTATCGGCGCCATAACGCCAATATCGCCCAATGCGCCGAGGCGGTTTTTAGTCAACTACTTGCCAAATACGGCGATGCTGATGTCAGCGTGATGGTGACAGGCTCCGTGGGTATGGGCTTCGCCGAAAAATGGGGGATGCCTTTCACGCAGGAAGTAGTGGCTGAAATAGAAGCGGTACGCAACCGCTATCCTTCGGTACGCACTTTGGTGGACATAGGCGGTGAGGACTCCAAGATGATATTCCTTGAGCCTGGCAAAGTGCCTGATATCCGCATGAATGGTTCCTGTGCGGGAGGCACCGGGGCTTTCATAGACCAAACGGCGACACTGCTTGGGGTAGAAATAGGTGCCTTCAATCAACTGGCTGCGTCACATAAGACGATATACCCCATCGCATCGCGCTGCGGAGTATTTTCCAAGACCGACATACAAAACCTCATAGCCCGCAACACTTCCAAGTCCGACATCGCCGCAAGCGTACTCACAGCCGTAGCCATGCAAATTACGGCATCGCTGGCTCGGGGCATGGATATCACTCCCGATGTATTATTCTGCGGAGGACCTTTCGCATTTATCCCTGAACTCAAGAAGCATTGCGAACGTGTTATGGGCATTGACAGCGAACACAGCTTCATGCCTGATATGGCGCACCTTATGCCTGCCATAGGATGCGCTTTAGAGGCCGGTAAAAACATCGCCACAACGACGTTACGACAACTCGTCAACATCATACAGAACTCCGAAACTGACGCCAAGGCAACGCACATCACAGCCATCGCCGAGGCACTACCACCTCTTTTCGGTAGTGATGAGGAGCATAACACATGGACGGAGCAAAAAACGAAATATAAGGTACGACGCGCAACTCTCGACGACTCGCGACCGGCAAACTATTACCTCGGTGTTGACTCCGGCAGCACAACCACTAAAATTGTGCTGCTTGACGAGCAACAGCGACTTGTTTACAGCGACTACCGACGCAATGCCGGCGACAGTTTCAACACTTTTCACAGTATGCTGGTCAGCATGCGCAACAGCGTGACTAATCCGCAGAATATCAATATTGCACGCAGTTGTGTTACCGGTTATGGAGAGAGTCTGCTACGCACCGCTTTTAACCTCGACCAGGGTATCGTGGAAACCATGGCGCACTTCATGGCGGCGAAGCACGTGAACCCTGAAGTGTCGTTCGTGCTCGACATAGGTGGACAGGACATGAAAGCGATATTCGTGGAAAACGGAAGCATAAAACGTATAGAAATCAACGAAGCATGCTCAAGCGGTTGCGGCTCATTCATAGAAACTTACGCCACAACACTGGGTTATACGGTAAGCGATTTCGCACATATCAGTTGCCTGGCGCGTAACCCCTACGACCTCGGAACACGATGCACGGTATTCATGAACTCAAAAGTCAAACAAGCCATGCGTGAAGGCGCTAAAATAGCAGATATCGCCGCAGGCTTCAGCTATTCGGTAGTAAAAAACTGCCTCTACAAGGTTATGAAACTGCGAGATATTAGCGAGTTAGGGAATAATATCGTGGTACAGGGCGGCACCATGCGCAATCATAGCGTTGTTCGCGCGCTGGAAATCATCAGCGGATGCCAAGTGAGCTTCACCGATATTCCCGAACTCATGGGAGCCTATGGATGCGCATTACACGCCATTAAAGGTTCATTACAATGAACAAATATAATAACAAAGATATGATAATAAAACAGTAAATGACAAAACAGTAAATTGTAATGAATCTCAATAGTCTTACTTCCGCCAACTCTTATACATCAACATTCGAGACATGCTCGGGCTGCACCAACCAATGTGAAGTCCGAAAATTCGTATTCTCTAACGGCAACGAATTCTTCAGCGGCAATAACTGCGAAAAAGTATATAGCAATAGTGGCGCGTCAAGACAACGAGGCATCAATATGTTCGCCGAGAAATACCACCGCCTATTCAGCAACGACCGTATCCGTGGCATAGACCTAAGCACGCCACTACTCACCATCGGCATACCCCGCGGGCTCGGCATATACGAGAATTTCCCATTCTGGCAGACACTGCTGGCACATTGCAATATACGTCCCGTGCTCTCAGCAACATCCAATAACAGCCTGTATCAGAAAGGATTGCGAAGCATTATGGCAGACAATATTTGCTTCCCGGCAAAACTTATGCACGGACACGTCATCAATCTCGTAGAGCGCAAAGTGGACCGAATTCTATATCCCTATGTGGTCTATGAACACAAAGAAGACACCAATAGCGGAAACTCCTATAACTGCCCTATAGTCACAGGCTACAGCGACGTCCTAAAAAGCAGTATGGAAACTCAAAAACGCTATGGCATACCACTCGACAACCCTTCTATTAACTTCAATGACAAAGCCCTGGCGCATGAAGCCGCAAAGCAATATCTCACGCAACTCGGTGTAAAAAATAATGTTATTAACAAAGCTTTCGATGCCGCGTGGCAAGCACAACACGATTACACACAATGGCTCATCAACCGCAGTCGGGACATTCTGCAACACGCAATCAGTAAGCAACGTATGGTAATCATGCTCGCAGCACGACCCTACCATATCGACCCTCTTATACAGCATAAAATAGCGGATGCCATAGCAGATATGGACATTGACCTAATTACAGAACATGCAGCGATAATCGACGGCAAAGAGGTCTTTAACACCATTAATGCTCTGAGCCAATGGGCATACCCCAACAGAATCTTCAAAGCGGCATATTTCGTAGCGCAACACCACTACCCCAATATCCATTATGTGGAACTCACCAGTTTCGGCTGTGGTCCAGATGCCTTTATCCTTGACGAGGTTGACAGCATACTGCGCCGTGCCGGCAAAAACCTCACGCTGCTCAAAATCGATGACGTGAACAACATCGGCTCACTGCGACTGCGCATACGCTCGCTGGTTGAGAGCGTGCGACAAATGCCCGAGAGCAACACCCGGCTCCACAACTCGCAACCTGTCACCGCCGCCACCACGAAAATTTTCACCTCCGAAGACCGACGCCGAACCATTCTCGCACCATATTTCGCCGAAGGCTACTCAGAATTTCTCACATCACTATTCCACGCCGCAGGCTACAAACTCGTATGCCTGCCACAAGGCACACAAAGCGATGCAGAAACAGGACTCAAATTCGCCAATAACGAAATTTGCTATCCGGCGACAATCGTTGTCGGCAGCATCATGAATGCTCTGCGTAGCGGACTCTATGACCCTGACAATACCGCTGTTATCATCACGCAGACCGGTGGCCAATGTCGAGCCAGCAACTACTACAGCCTCATCAAAAATGCCATGGTCAATGGCGGATATGCTCAAATACCACTACTATCACTGGCATTAGGCAGCGGGGTGACATCAACACAGCCCGGATTTACTATAGACTGGAAACGCTTGCTGCGTATCGTGATACATAGCATCGTTTTCGCAGACTGCCTCAATAAACTCTACTTCGCGGCAGCACCACGCGAAAAACAACAAGGAGCCGCTAAACAACTCAGAGCCAGATACCTCGAAACAGTACAACCACTCGTGCGGAACAAGGACTACAAAGGCATGAAACAGCTCATGAAACAGGCTGTCAGCGATTTTTCAGATATCACGCAACGCAAAACAGTGCCGCAAATAGGACTCGTGGGAGAGATTTATGTCAAATATAACTCCTTCAGTCATAAGAACGTTGTCAACTGGCTCGTTGATGAAGGCGTTGAAGTCATTCCCCCTGCCCTATCCGGCTATTTCACCACGACCTTCGTGGCGCGACACGTAAACCGCGAACGTCATGTGCGACGCGAGACAACACCACTCTGGATCACGGATATCATATACCGCTACATTCGCCATGTCATGCATAGCTACGAGGCACTTTGTGAGCCATTCCCCTACTTCAGACCCTTCTCCGACATATTTCACGATGCGCAACTTGCCGACAAAGTCGTCAACCTCGCCGGCGACTTTGGAGAAGGATGGGGAATACCGGCGGAAATAAGCCACCTCGCGGCTACAGGTATCAATAATGTCATAAGCCTGCAACCTTTCGGATGCATAGCCAACCACATTATTTCCAAGGGAATAGAAAAACGCCTCAAAAACCTGTTCCCCGGACTCAACCTGCTATTCCTCGACTTCGATAGCAGTACATCAGAAGCCAATGTCTATAACCGACTGCACTTCATGGTGCAAAACGCCAAAATAGCACAATAAAAAACTCATCATAACATGTCATCAATACGCCGTCAACGCCTTCTTGATGCCGCCGAAGAACTCTTCCTCAGCCGGGGCTTCGCATCAGTATCAACCAACGACATAGCACGACTCGCAGGATGCAACCACGCACTAATACACTACTACTTCGGCAATAAAGAAGACCTGTTCAGACAACTCTTCCTGGCTAAAATAGAACACGTACTTACCACGCTGCTCGCCAATATAGCCCCCGACAAACCAGTACTTGACCAAGTAGATGCCCTCATCGACGCATATTTCAACTTCCTCACGGAAAACCGTAACCTGCCATTCTTTATCATCAACGAACTCACACTGAACCCCGAAAGACGACAATACCTCAAACAACACTTCTTCGATCTACCCATCACTAACGAGGTGTATCAGAAAGTTAACGACATGATACAAAAAGAAGTATATGACGGCAAACTGCGTCCTATCCAAACAAATGACCTGCTACTCAATATCATGGGACTCACCATAGGCTCATTCCTCGTATTGCCCACATATCAGCATTTTTGCGAAAAAACACCACAACAAATCGAACAATATCTAAACAACCGACGCCAAGTAGTCAAAACCACCATCCGCAACAGCCTTGAGAAGTAAAACACTACACGACCTTATACCATAAAGACTTTTGCGATACAAGTTGTGAATTGCTTTCAAATTTTGTAATTTTGCGATATAAATCAGCTTACTATTGTGTAGATGCTTACAGTCAGATGGACCGTATAGCATAACAAAATGTTATAGAATGAAAGGGTCTGGGTTTATTAAAGGAAATTTATATTAATTTATTTTATCATGCAGGCTATTTTTGATACATACTCATCGCTGGATGTCCCCGTTGTTAAAGAAGCATCTAAGCACAACCTGTTCCTAATAGGAGGTACTGCAATTCAGCTGTGGGCTCGTTATTATGGAGTTAAGGAGAGAAGAACAAGGTCTATTAATGACCTTGACTTTTTAATTGAAGCCGGAAATAAGAGAGGTTTAGAAGCCTTTAAGGAGTTTCTGGAGGATTCGGGTTTTGTAGAAGAGGGCTCTGTAAGTGATGAAGATTATACTCTCTTCTTTAAGAATACCCATGACGAGGTTGAGGTGGACATTTTAAGAACTTATGAGAGAATCACAGATGTAGCCGAAGTAAAAGGAGTTAAAACTATAGACCCTGTCAAGTTATTTATATTCAAGTTGCAAAGACTCACGTCAGGTGACCAGACAAAATCTGTGACTGATATTCAAGATTTAAACACTCTCTATGATGTGATAGAGAAGCGTGGCAATATCACAGAACTTGAAGATGCAATTTCAATTGAGGTCCCTTACTGTTCTGAAGAGCAATTAAACGAATGGCTTAACGAACAAATCCTATGAAAATCCTAGTTATTTGTCCTATGAAGGTTGAGCAAGAAAAGTTCAAACTTGCTCTTAATCACTATCCGTTGTGAATTGCTTTCAAATTTTGTAACTTTGCGATATAATTCAGCCACAGCAAGCGCACGACAGAGAGCGTACAGGTTGTGAATTACTTTCAAATTTTGTAACTTTGCGATATAATTCAGCTCAGAAGCAGTTAGCGTATTTTCCGAATGGGTTGTGAATTGCTTTCAAATTTTGTAACTTTGCGATATAATTCAGCCCGCGGAGATATACCACTCACAGCATTACTGTTGTGAATTGCTTTCAAATT
>DGSV01000095.1 GCA_002394025.1 Bacteroidales bacterium UBA4353 | reverse complement strand
CGCTGAATTAATGCGCTCGGAATATGCACTTGGCATTGGTATTGCGGCCTATGGCGTTGCGGCTGGCGTTGCCTTGCTTAGGCTTTACAATGAACGGCATTGGGTAGGCGACGTCCTCTTTGGTGCTGGCATAGGCATTCTCTCCGCCCGTATAGGCTATTGGATGCTCCCTTTATGGCAGAAATGGCTTAAGATGCCATCCTGCCGTGGCATCCAGGCAACAGCCATACCACTTTACCAAACTGAGAATCGAACTATAGGTGGAGCTGTTGTGCTGCTTCTGTGATAATTAACCACACACAAGTTGACACTTGTCCCTAAAAGCGTATTTTGGCCCCTCACAGCAAAAAACTTGCAGAAATCTTCTGCCATAAAGGATTTTTCTGTAATTTTGCCCACCATAAGCATAATAATAATGTGTTGTAATTTCAGCAGTAAGACAAGACCATCGAACTGCGCCCGCTGCTATTCAACATATTTTCAGCATATTACACTCATTCCCAACCCACGTTGGTTTAATACCCCTAAAGACTAATATATGGAAATTGATTTTGTGATTACATGGGTTGACATGAACGATCCTAAATGGCAAGTGGACTTTTCCAAGTTTTCTGGCAAAAAAGAGAATACTAAAAATGGAATCTCTAAAGCACGGTTCAGAGATAACGGTTTCTTGAAGTACTGGTTCAGGGGGGTTGAGAAGTTTGCTCCATGGGTACATAAAATCCATTTTGTTACAAGTGGCCAAAAGCCGGAATGGCTTGTCGCCAACCATCCGAAAATCAATATTGTAAACCATAAGGACTTTATACCATCGCAATTCCTGCCGACATTCAACTCGGTGGTTATAGAACGCTATCTGCATAAGATAGAAGGATTAGCAGAGCATTTCGTTTATTTTAATGACGATTTCTTTATCATCAACAACGTTGAGAAGGAACGCTTCTTCAGGAATGGTCTTCCGTGCGATATTGCTGTGTTTGACTACAATCCATCATGGTCGCAATGGTACACGAGAATCAAGAATAATGTAAAAATCATCAACCGCCACTTCAACAAAAAGGAAGTCATGAAACTCCATCATGAAAAATGGTTTGACAACAGTTACGGGATGAAGGCACGTTGGAACTACCTCCTTTGGTTTTATGATAAATTCATCACCCTCCGCACTCCTCATAATGCTCAACCTTATTTGAAATCGACATTTATTGAAGTATGGGCTGCAGCAGGCAAGGAACTAACAGAGACTTCTTCCAACAAATTCCGTGCGCTGACCGACTATACTCCTGAGCTATTTCGTATGTGGCAGATTTGTAAAGGTAATTTCTTTCCGTACAATACGTATAGCGATACGAAGATGTTCCCTCTAATGGTACGGCCAAAGCAAGCAGAAAAGGCTATATACCAACAAGAGTATACTCTTATATGCCTCAACGACAATGTCCACATACGCAATTATGACCTTGTAATGAAGAATATTCGTCATTCATTCCAACATATATTGCCCGAAAAATCAAGTTTTGAACTTTAGACCATGAACAAGGTTGCTGCTGAAATCATAGCAGGTGTCATTCCTCACAAGATGACGCGCAACAGATGGCGGGGAATACTAAGATTTGGTCCCATTAATGCCATCAAATTGAAGAATCGTATTAAGAACGACCATACGATTCCCGAACATTATCTGTCCGTATGTGCTATTGCTAAAAACGAGGGACCTTATTTTAAGGAATGGATAGAATGGCATCTCAATCATGGGGTTGAGAAATTCTATATCTATGACAACGAAAGCACTGACGGCACAAAGGATATACTTTTACCCTTCATCCAATCGGGCATCGTGGTCTATAAATTCTGGCCAGGAAACAGGCGCCAATTAGCTGCCTATGACGACTGTCTGGAGCATTTTCGTTTTTCCTCCCGTTGGATTGCATTTATAGACTTGGACGAATTTATCGTTCCAGTCAAGGATGCCTCTATACCTGATTTTTTGAAAAGATTTGAATCTTTTGCTGCAGTAGAGATTAATTGGCTAATCTATGGTAGCAGCGGCAGAAAAACAAAATCACCTGGTACTATGATAGAGAGATTCAGGTTCCATTCTAAACCAAGCCATTACTTAAACCGCCATGTGAAGAGCATTGTAAATCCTCGCCAAGTTTACACGATGATAGGCTGTCATGAGGCGGCAAAGATTTCCGGTTTTATCTCTGATTCTCATGGCCAACCCGTAAGAAAGAATTTCCGTGAGCGTCCCCCCCAACAAGATATTATCCGTATTAACCATTACGCTGTAAGATCATATGAGGAATTCATCGAGAAGCAAGCTCGAGGAAGAGCCAGCGGAACACAGACAACAGTTAAGTCGGAATACTTTACGCAGTATGATCTCAACGACATAGAAGACACGAGTGGTTTACAATAAGCAAATTATTTTATGGATTCCAGAAATCAAAAGCAGCAAGTAGTGGTATCGATGACTTCATTTCCGAAGGCCATACCATACGCAGTTAAAGCTGTTCAATCTCTTTTGAATGGGTCTGTCCTCCCCGATAAATTAATACTTTATCTCACTTTTTCCCAATTTGAAGAGGGAAGAATTCCCAATAGTCTGAGATCTCTGTCTGAGAATAATCCCGTTTTCGAGATTAGAAATTATGATAAAGACATTCGCTCTTATCGTAAACTGATACCAGCACTCAAAGATTTTCCTGAGGCCATCATCGTCACCGTAGATGATGATGTATTGTACCATAAGCACATGCTTCGGGACTTATTAGACCTGCATGCACAGATTCCCGATGCAGTGCTGGCTCATCGTGCCAAGCGTATTAAGTTAGGAAAACCTTATCGCAGCTGGAAGAAATATCGCTGGTATGATTTCTTGCTCAAGAGGATACATTTAAGTTTCTTTAATATGCAGACGGGCGTGGGCGGAGTGCTCTATCCACCTCATTCATTGAAGACAGAAATGCTGGACGAAAAACAATTCACCCAGCTGGCTCCAAGCACTGATGACATTTGGTTTTGGGCAGCAGGTGTCGCCAATGGTTTTCCTGTAGTTCCCGTACCTTTTGGCCACAATAAACCTCGAGGATTAGACAAGCCTAAGACGCTATCATTGAAAACTACGAATTTCAAGGGAACTACAGACCGTAATGTATTAGCATTAAATACGATTCTTGAACATTATCCCGAAATCAAGCAACAACTGAGTAATAGTAAAAAGCAATAGATTATAATGGACATTGATTTAGTATATCTTTGGGTAAATGGCAACGACCCAAAGTGGATAGCCAAGCGACAAGCCTGCATTGGGGATCTTTCTTTAGAAGATATTAATTGCAAAGGACGATATGTGGATAATGATGAATTAAAATATAGCTTACGTTCTTTAGAAAAATATGCTCCTTGGATTCGCAATATCTTCATAGTTACAGACAATCAAGTTCCCAGATGGCTTGACACCTCACATCCGAAAATTAAGATTGTGGATCATACTGAAATAATGCCGTCTGAGTGCCTTCCTTGTTTTAATTCTGTCGTGATTGAGCATCATTTGCACAAGATTCCAGGTCTTGCCGAGCATTTTCTCTATGCCAATGACGACATGTTTTTCAATCAACCTGTTACGCCTGAAACATTCTTCGCTAAAGATTCCTTGCCAAAGTTTCGTATGAATTGGAGAATATTTAAGAAGTGGGCTCTCCTATTCAAGATGAAAGTTCAAGGCAAACAATTGACCAACTATAAGCAGACGATTCATAATGCAGCATTATTAGTTGAACAGAAATACGGTATCTACTATAGTTGCAAGGCTCATCATAACATAGACTCTTATCTTAAGAGCAGCTATGAGCATACAAGACAGGTATTTGATAAGGAAATTAGCGCAACCCTATGCAATCATGTCCGTGCCGAAAATGACATCCAACGGAATATCTATTCCTACGTACCGCTTGCCGAGAAACGTGGACATTTGTGCTATGTTTCGCAACGAACTTCCTTTAGGTTACACATCGACAACAGGAAAAATTACGATAAATTCCGGAAATACAATCCTGTGTTTTTTTGCATGAATGACTCGCAGTTCGCCAATGACGACGACAGACGTTACGCAGCAGATTTTCTACGACAATACTTTCCAGACAAGTCGCAATTTGAAATTTGAGAGCTGAATAATAGTATACCTGAGCTTGCGAATCAATCTTTCGCAAAACGAGGATTGGAAGTCTGAGCTTGCCTGCGGTTGTACTCATCACGGCTCAGGCGCCAACGACGGTGAGACCATAGCCACAGCTCGGGTTGTCGACGAATGGAGGCCTCGAGCATACGAAGATAAGAGATGGTATAGGGGAATTGCTCACCCTCTGCAGGCTTAATCTCATGCAACGAAATACGATAATAGCCACGGCGAGGCTGCTCAAAATCCATAAATATAAAGCGGGCACCTATCTTACGTCCAATCTCCTCGGCACCAGTAATATAGGCTGAGTCCTGACCAAGGAACGTGGTCCAATGCTCTTGGACGCTGCTGTCGGGATGCTGGTCTGAGTTGAAGGCCACAACGAAAGGTTTTGACTCGTGGCTTAGACGCAACACGGTCCGTAGCACTCGCCGCTGAGGAATACTCACGCTGTTGAAGCGTTTGCGAAGACGTAAGAGGAGCTCGTCGAAAGCCTTGTCGCGCAACGGATGATAGACCTGACAGAAGGTGATAGATTCGGTGCAGAAATTATACATCTGTTCAGCCCACTCCCAGTTGCCGTTATGTCCTAAAAGGACAAAACATGGAACACCTTGGCGAGCACACTCATCTACGAGTTCGATTCCATGAGGTTCCACTCGTCGCGCCAACTCTTCATCAGAAATATGTATAAGCTTGATTATTTCAAAGATAAGGTCGCAAAGATGGTGGTAGAAAGCAACTTCCAACTCGTGACGTTCGGCATCGGTGCGGTCTGGAAAAACGCGCAGGATGTTCTCTTGGACGACACGACGACGATAACGCCAAACATGTAGCATCACCCAACAGAGGGCGTCACTCAACACGAAAAGCCAAGAGAGCGGCAGTCGCGCTAACGCGCCAAAAACTAACAGGTAAAAGTTACAGCGAATCTTATCTTTCATAAGGGTAATATTGCGGGAGAATGATTTAATAGGTTCTATTTGAGGAAACAGTTAATCCTTGGGATACCATTTGACAAATAGAGGTATATGGTTCCTTCAAATCAAAAAAGGTTTACGCTTTTTAGGAACAAAGCCTCAATCGTACAAAGGTAATGAAATAGGCTATTATATCATATTGGGATTGACTTACTAAACTATGTTAAGGAGTACTTTGAAACTACTTGTATTTCTTTTTCGGTGGCAAAGATACGGCAACTTGCGCGTAAAACAAGATAAAAAATGAAAAAAAAAATGGAAAGTGTATGTCTTTATCAAAGAGATTCGCTACTTTTGTAGCCAAAGACATTGCCCTACATGATTTTCGTCACTTTACCTGTTGAAAAGCAACATCGCTTGAGCTTCTATCTTGCGATGGAAGAATTTCTAGCTCGCAAGAAAAACAATGAAGATGATCTTTTTTTCATGTGGCAAGTGACACCTAGCGTTATCTTCGGCCGGAATCAAGACATACTTAGCGAAGTTAACATAGATTACTGCCGTGAACATGACATTCAGTTCTTTAGACGAAAGAGTGGAGGTGGATGTGTATATGCTGACATGTCCAACCTAATGATGAGCTTTATCACCCGCTCCGATGAAGTCGTGAAGACATTCAACCATTATCTTTCGATGGTAAGTTCAATGCTTCGAGACATAGGTTTACAAGCTACTACAACGACAAACAACGATGTACTCGTAGATGGCCGCAAAGTGTCAGGCAATGCTTTTTATCACATTCCAGGACATAGCATTGTGCATGGTACAATGTTATTCGACACAGATATGCAGCACATGTTAACCGCTATAACACCAAAGAAAGCGAAACTTGACAAACATGGCGTAGAAAGTGTAAGGCAAAGAATAGCCCTTCTTAAAGAATACACCAACATTTCCATTGAAGAATTTAAGCATTTCGCAGTAAAGCGACTTTGTGATAAAGAGCTTAAACTCAGCGATGAAGATGTTGAAGCAATAAGAATAATTGAAAAAGAATACCTAAACCCGAACTTTATCTATGGAAAAGAAAACCTGCCTCTATGACCGCCACGTGGCACTCGGCGCATTGATGTCGCCCTTCGGAGGATTCATCATGCCAATCCAGTACACCAACATCACCGACGAGCACAACGCTGTGCGCCAGCACTGCGGCGTCTTCGACGTCTCCCACATGGGCGAAGTGCGCATCGCCGGCCCCGAGGCCGAGCGCTACGTCCAGCACATCTTCACCAATGACGTCGCCGGCGCACCCGTAGGCCAGATCTACTATGGCATGATGTGTTACCCCAACGGCGGCACCGTCGACGACCTGCTCGTCTACAAGATGGGCGACAATGATTTCTTCCTCGTCATCAACGCCGCAAACATTGACAAGGATGTCGAGTGGATGCAACAGCAGATGCAGGGCTTCGACATCCGCTTTGAACACCAGAGCGACTACTACGGGCAGCTCGCCGTACAAGGCCCCGAGGCTGAAGCCGTTGTAGAGGAAGTACTCGGCCTGCCGTGCAAGGAGTTGAAGTTCTATACCGCAAAGACGCTCGACGTCGCCGATGGCGACGAGGGCGAGACCATCATCATCTCACGCACCGGTTACACGGGCGAGGACGGTTTCGAGATCTATGGCTCGCATGAGTTCACACAAAAGGCGTGGGACAAACTGCTCGAAAGCGGGCGCTGCAAGCCCTGCGGCCTCGGCTGTCGTGACACGCTGCGCTTCGAGGTAGGTCTACCCCTCTATGGCGACGAGCTCTCGGCAGACATCACGCCCGTCATGGCCGGCCTCTCCATCTTCGTCAAGCTCGACAAAGAGGAGTTCATCGGCAAGGAAGCACTCGCCGAGCAGAAAGCCAACGGCGCACCCGCACGTATCATCGGCATCGAGCTGGCCGACAAAGCCATCCCGCGGCACGGTTACCCCGTCCTCAACGAGGCCGGCGAGCAGGTGGGCGAAGTCACCACCGGCTACCACTGCCTCTCGGTCGACAAGAGCGTATGCATGGCTCTGGTCAAGTCCGAATTCGCCAAGCTGGGCACACCCCTGCAGGTGCAGATCCGCAAGAAGGTCTTCCCCGGCACAGTCGTCAAGAAGCAGTTCTATAATAAGAGTTACAAAAAGTAATAAGAAGACCCAGCAGACCCACCCCCGACCCCTCCCAAAGGGAGGGGAGTAGCTGGCGCAATGACGGCCAGAGGAAAGGGAAGTCTCCCCTTACGGGGAGATTTAGAGGGGTCTTTCCCGTGAGGGAGGGGAGAGCCTGCGGTCGTAACATATATCTGCGAAAACAAATTCTCTAATACAATTATAATTTATAAACCTATTAAAAGAATGACCCTATAAGCCTCCACGCGTGAGCCGCCCCCCTCCCTCACGGGAGGGGTCGGGGGTGGGTCTTTACAATTATGGCAACATTTGAATCCGGACTCCGCTACAGCGAGTCACACGAGTATGTTCGCGTAGAAGGCGAATTTGGTTACATTGGTATCAGCGACTATGCTCAGCACGCCCTGGGCAACGTCGTATACGTCGACATGCCTGAAGTGGACGACGAAGTCACCGCAGGCGAGGAGTTTGGCGCCGTAGAGAGCGTCAAGGCCGCCAGCGACCTCATCGCACCCGTCAGCGGCACCGTCGTCGAGGTGAATGAAGCACTCGAGGACGAGCCCGAGCTCCTCAACAAGGACGCCTTCGCCAACTGGATCATCAAGGTCCAGCTCTCCGACCCCGCCGAACTCGACAACCTCATGGACGTCGAGGCTTACAAGGCACATTGTGAAAATTAGAAGACCCACCCCCGACCCCTCCCGTTAGGGAGGGGAGTGGGGAGGCTGTCATCATTTTTTGCTTAACCTTTCGTTATAATTTGTTTTTATTATAGTTTATGAACAATAACCAAACAACGCGCCAGCCCCTCCCCTCCCTAACGGGAGGGGTCGGGGGTGGGTCTTTTAAGTATTTCCCCCACACCAGCGAAGATTTGCAGGAGATGCTTCAGGCATGCGGCGTTTCATCCGTCCACGACCTCTTCGCCGATGTGCCCGAGGCGGCCCGCTTCCAGCGCGACTACAACCTGCCCGACGCACTCTCCGAGACCGACCTGCGCCTCTTCTTCGAGCAGCTGACAAGCCCCCTCGCCACGCAGCAACTCATCTGCTTCGCCGGTGCCGGTTGCTACGACCACTATGCCCCCAGCGTCGTACAAAACCTCATCGAGCGCAGCGAATTCCTCACCTCCTACACCCCCTATCAGGCTGAAATCTCGCAGGGCACGCTCCACTACATCTTTGAATACCAGTCGATGATAGCCGAGCTCACAGGCCTCGACATCTCGAACGCCTCGATGTACGACGGCGCCACCGCCACCGCCGAGGCCGTGATGATGGCATGGTCGAATGCCAAGAAAGCCACCCGCGTGCTCGTCAGCGAGACGCTCGACCCCAAGGTGCGCCGCGT
>DGSV01000098.1 GCA_002394025.1 Bacteroidales bacterium UBA4353 | reverse complement strand
CTCATCCTCGTCCCGCCCGTAGGGTTTACGCGGGATGTCGAAAGTGGCGTAAATAGTGTCGCCGCCGTTGTGCGATAGTTCTATATTTTCCGGCAGGAATAATGACGGCACGCTTATTCTCTTCCAGTTCGATGTCGGTCCGGCAAACGGCGAACGCGGTCCTCCGTTTGTGCCGTCGTAGTACGAGGAATTGAGCGTGGTGTAAGGCTGCCGCGACACCTCAAGGACATAAGGCGCGTTATCCCTTCCGAGCCGGTTGAGTTGGTCGGGGAGCAGTGTTGCCACATCGTCGCGCTCGCGGCTCAAGAAGTCGCCGCGGGGCTCCAAACGCGTGTCCTGCGTAGTAACAGTTCCGCCACCAGGGCGCTCGTAAACAGCGTGCTCGTAATAGATGCTGTTGAAAAGACCGCTCGCTGTAAAGTTGAGAGCAGTTTTGCCGCTGCTGTTCCTGCCCCACCGGAAATTTTCCAGTTCAGGGTCGCTCACAGGCTCCATGATGTCATTCAGCTCGCCGCTCTGGAAGGTGTAGGATTTGTCGTATTCGACACCGTCCCAACCTACCAGCAGCCGCAAACCGAGACCTTTGTTCTTGTTGTCATGGATATAGTTATACACTGTCTGGCTATACACGATATTGAAGTAGGCATATTGGTCATCGCCGTCGTTCACTTGTCGCTTCTGCACAAAATGGGCGGTACAGTTGTTATGTCCCTCAACACGGTCGAATTTACACTCATTATTGAAGGTGTTCTCCCATTGTTTCCAGTTGCTTTTGTCCTTCAAGCGAAGCGTAACGAGGTGAATGTCGTTCTGCCCGTTGGCGGTGAGATAGACCTCTACTTTTTCGGCAAGGTAGTTGTCGCCGGTAGGCAGCGAGAACTCGTTCCAAGCTCTATAACTGAAAGCTATGATGCCTTGCGCCTGCTGGAAATCCACGTTGCCGTCGTCATACTCATTATTGTGCGCACCGGCATTGTGAAAAACAAAAGCATGGTCAAACTTGAAGTTATCGCCCCATTTGCAGTACTTCTCGTTAGGCGTCCATCCGTTGCCGGCATACATTGTTCCCACTACACTGAAAAATACACAAAGAGTAGATAAGATTTTTTTCATAATTGCCTATTATTTATAAGTTCAGTATGTTGAGGAGTTTTGTGTCGTTATTTTCTGTTCCGGATATGTTTATCTTTGTCAATTTGTTGTCGTGTTGCGGCTTACTTTGTTCCACCACCCAATGCCACGTAGAGGTCTATCAAACCAATCATACCATTATATTTATTTGTGACATCGGCAAGTTGTGCTTTGAGGTAGTTCTCTTGTGCGATAAGCACCTCAATATATGCTGCTTTACCTTTTCGCATAAGTTCGCAGGTTCCGTTATAGGCTTCTTGCTGAGTGGCGAGCAGGCGTTGGTATATAGCGTCTTGCTCTTGAGCATTACGACAACGGAACATTGCATCATTAACTTCGTTACCGGCTCTTAACATTGTTTCCACATAGCGGTTAGCAGCTTCTTCTTGCGCTATCTTGGCGATATTGAGATTTGCTTTGAGTTTACCTCCGGCGAAAATAGGCTGCGTCAGTCCCAGAACGGCATTCATGAGCAGTTGCCCCGGATCGGCTACAAGTCCTCCGTTATTTGTCCAACCTATGAGTCCGGATAGTGATAGTGCGGGACAGAATGCGGCCTTGGCAATATTAGTCTGATAATATGCCGCCGCCACATTGCGTTCCGCCGCACGCACATCAGCGCGATTGCTCAATTGCGCAGCAGGTATTGGCTCAAGTGGCCATGTGCTGAAAACATTGCTGGACCATGGTGAGCGGTTTATGGCACTAGGCTCTTCATTGAGCAGACGACACATAGCCAATTCCAAACTATGAATTTCCTGCATAATTTGTTTGCGCTGAAGGAGCACATTGAGCAGCGAAGCCTCCATTTGCCCTACTGACGGAGAATAGGCTTGCCCGTTCTTGACCAAGACACGTTGCACCTCAAGCACTCTCTGCCAAATAACTTCCGTTGAGTCAAGGATGGTAGCCTGATAGTCAAGCAGTTGCAGTTGGGTATAAATTCTTGCCACAGTAGCTACAAGATTGGCATGCATCGCAGCTCTGTTATCTTCCGCTTGCTCACGGAGCACCTCAGCTTGCCGCTTACGGTTGGTGATAGTACCAAATCCTTCCCCACCCCAGTTGAGCGTGAGAGGCACATGGTAACTCAAGATTGCGTCGGAAGTACCTCCGCCGTTGGGTGTCACGGTTCCTGACACACCCACATGAGCAGGAGTGATAGCCAGCGTGGGCAAGAACCCCAATTTGGCAGCACGTAAGCGGGCATCGGCCTCACGAACAGCTAATTGGCTGGAACGATAATCAACATTGTTGGCTAAAGCCTTCTCTATCAGATTTTGCAGTGTGGGATCTGTAATATACGACTTCCAGTCAGCTTCGCTGACAGTGGTTACTAACGAGTCGGCTTCGGGCTTCGCGACAGGTTCGTATTTCTTGAAAATGCCGCACGACGGCAGTAAAGTACTAAGCGACAAAACACAAAGCACGAGTAGCGTCGTCGCCTTATTATGGTTGTGGGTCATAGGGTTTTCAGCATTTGAGTTTTCTGACACTTCTTCTACAGCAGCCTGATTGGCTTCGGGCGTCATAGGTCCCTGAAAGCGTTCGTGTAGTTTCTGGAATATGACATAGAAAGCCGGCACAACAAACACCAGTGCCAGAGTTCCTACCGCCATACCACCCGTAACACCGATAGCCAGCGCGCGGTTACCATTAGCTCCCGCACCACCTTCGATAATAAGCGGTATCATACCGGCTATCATAGTTACCACAGTCATCAGAATTGGGCGCAGACGATCATCACAAGCGCTAAGAGCAGCCTCCACTATACCCATTCCCTGTTTGCGTTTCTCAACGGCGAACTCGGTGATAAGAATTGCTGTCTTTGCCAGCAGACCGATAAGCATAATAACACCCGTCTGCAAGTAGATATTATTCTGCTGACCGCAGAGCCATGACAGCGCAAAAGAGCCCATGAGACCGAATGGCACTGACAGCAGTACCGCCAAGGGTATGAAGAATGATTCGTAGAGCGAAGCAAGAATCATATATATAAGGAATACGCATACCAGATAGATGAGAGCCGTGAGGTTTGATTTGCTATTTTCTTCCAACTCTCGGCTCATACCTCCATATTCGTAGGCATATCCTGTCGGCAGATGGTCTTTTGCCACCTCGGCTATCACACGCTGTACGTCGCCCTCGCTGTAACCGGCATTAGGCTGTACCGAGCATGCGATGGACTGATAAAGGTTAAAACGCTTTTGCGTTGCAGACCCCACGGCAGGCGTGAGTGTTACGAATTGGGCTATAGGAGCCATCTCATCGCCTATGCGCACGAAGATATTATTAAGTGAATTGGGGTCGAGACGATATTCGGGTGCCGCGCCAGCCATGACACGATAGACCTTTCCATATTGGTTGAAATTGCTGATATAAGCACTACCACAATATGCGCCAAGGGTGTTGAGCACCATGTCTGGAGATATGCCGACACGGTCACATTGCGTGGCATTAACGTCAACCTTATATTTGGGGAACGACTCCGAATAGAGCGACATAGCCATCTGCACTTCGGGGCGTTGTTGCAACTCGGCAAGGAAGTCGTTAACAATATCGTTGAACTTCGACATATCGCCGCCTTGCAGGTCTTCCATCTGCAGGTCAATAGCATTACTATTACCATAGCCCGGTATCTGAGGCATCTGGAAAGGAATGATTTGCGCATCCTTGATATCCTCACACGAGAGGTATAGTTTATACATCACCATGTCAATATAATGCTCAAGACCTTTACGTTTGTCCCATGGTTTGAGTCTTACCACGAGCGTACCATAGCTCACCCCCGTACCTGATATCAGACCGAAACCTGATATTTTGGCATAACTTTCCACTTCTTCGAGCCTGAGCACATGCTCCTCAACCTGAGCCATGATTTTATCAGTCTCCACGAGCGGTGAACCGGCAGGTGCTGTAACATCAACAAAGATAACGCCTTGGTCCTCTTGCGGTACCAAACCTGAAGGCAGCGCACGCATGGCGAATACCATCGCTATCACGGCCGCTATAAGCCATAGCCATGCCCTACGGGGCTTTTGCAGGAAACTTGCCACACTTTTTTTGTACTTCCCAAGAATGGCGTTGTAGCCTGCTTCATAAGCTGTCTTAACCCAATAGTTGAGCCCTTTACGGGTTTCTTGCGATTCATCAGTCGGACGGAAGAGAACAGCAGTCAATGCCGGACAGAGCGTCAATGCCGATATACAGCTCAAACCAACGGAACTGGCAATGGTTACACCAAATTGCGTAAAGAAAGTTCCACTCGTTCCGGGCATGAAAGTCACGGGAATAAACACTGCCATGAATACTAATGTACAACTTATTACCGCTACCGAAACTTCGCTCATGGCATCTTTTGTGGCTTTGTATGCCGACGTATAGCCCGACTCCATCTTCGCCATCACCGCCTCTACAACCACTATGGCATCATCAACCACGGTTCCGATAGCAAGCACAAGGGCAAAAAGTGTTAGAATATTAAGCGAGAAACCTGCAACCTTGACTACAGCAAAAGTGCCTAACAACGATACTATGATAGATATTGAAGGTATCAATGTTGCCTTGAAGTTCTGCAGGAAGA
>DGSV01000005.1 GCA_002394025.1 Bacteroidales bacterium UBA4353 | reverse complement strand
CTAATCTTCAGCGTAGGCCTGTCTCTATCGGGCAGTTCCAGATAAAGCGGTTTAATAGATAATTCATATCTCACAAGTAGGATTGTTGTACCGTTAATACAACCGGATACCTCTTTTTAGCCGCAATTTGTTCTACTTTTTTATCTCAATAGGCTTGTTTTCTCAAAAAAAATTTTAAATTTGCAAAAATAATTTTAAAAATCACAATACTAAAATTTTGCGAACTCGAAGGTTAGCCATAAGAGTGTTGTGTGGGAATAAATCCGTGAATATTACCAAGTAATTTCATCGACTAATATGTGCTAAATATAAATTGGTGAGCGAGTTACTGACTTGCAAGTTTTAATATAATTTACAAGAGCGTATGAAGAATATTATGCATTCGGCAACCAATGACTGCGGCTCGACTGTGCCGAACCTTGGGCAATCAAAGCCAATCGACTATTCGCAGCCGGCCAACTGGTACAAGATCCCTGAAATCACTAAGGATTTCGACACTTTCTACATCTATTCCACTATCTACATGGGTGCGAACGAGGGCGACCCCGACTATGCCGAGATTGGAAATGCCGAGGTGCTTGAGGGTATCGGCATTGAGCATGCGATTAAGTCGAGCGCCTTTGAGCAATCCACCAACGTCTTTATCCCTTATTATCGCCAAGCCGGCATGATGCTCGAGGCTATGACTTGGAAAAAGTGTGGGTGCATCGACTCTGTGCTCACCGGTATGCCATATACCGATATCACTGCCGCTCTCGACTATTACTTCGAGAACTATAATGCCGGACGCCCATTTATCATTGCCGGACACAGCCAGGGCTCGGCAATATTGCGACTTGTGCTGAAGGGTTACTTTAAGCGCCACCCCGATTACTACAAGCGTATGGTGGCCGCCTACGCTATTGGCTACTCCATCACAAGTGATGACCTTGAAGCGTACCCGCACCTCAAGTTCGCCGCCGGCGAGACCGACACAGGTGTCATCATCAGTTGGCACGTCGAGGGACCAAAGAATGTGGAACAGAACTCACCCACAGCCGCCCTGCTACCTAATGGGCTGGGCATCAATCCACTGAACTGGAAACGCGACGAAACCTACGCGCCGGCAAGCATGAATCAGGGCTCGTTAGTGATCGACTACAACACCGGCGAGACAGCGATATGCGACATCGGAGCCGACGCGCAGTTATGCACCGCCCGGGGCACGGTTGTTACACACGCTGCCGCCATTCCCAACGAAATGCCTGAGTTCGCCGGACCCGAAAGCTTTCACCAGGACGACTATTCAATCTTTTTCAACAACATAGTAGATAACGTGGCGAAGCGTATCGAAGCATATCAAAGCATACAAGACCATTAACAATAAAAATAGTTACACCATGGACGTTAACGAGATTAGAGATCTTCTGAGAGAGATGTACGGTGGCGAAAATAAGCCTATTACCGATGGCAATTACGACCCTTCGCTCGCCGTAAAGTGTATCAATGGCACATTCGTTGGCCGCAAAACAGAGAACATTATTGCCTTCCGTGGCATTCCCTATGTAGGCAAGCAACCCGTGGGCAACTTGCGATGGAAAGCGCCGGTAGATGTTGTCCCAGCAGATGGCGTGTATGAGGCTTATTATAATGCGAAAAGCGCCTATGGAAACCCCTCCTTCGAGGTGGGCTCAATGTATGACTTGGACGAGGACTGCCTCTACTTGAATGTGTGGAAAGCCGATGAACCCAACGCGCCCAAAAAGCCGGTTATGGTATGGATTCACGGCGGTGCGTTCGAATCAGGCGGCACTGTGGACCCGATGTTCGATTGCTTTAATCTTCTGAAAGAGAACCCGGATGTGATAGTTGTTACCATTGCTTACCGACTGGGGGTTATGGGCTTCTTGCACCTGTCGCACCTGCCTGGCGGCGAGGATTACACCGACTCGCAGAACTTGGGTCTCTTAGACCAAATAATGGCGCTCAAATGGGTGCACAACAACATCGCGGCATTTGGCGGCGACCCCGACAACGTCACCATCTTCGGCGAATCGGCGGGTGCCGGAAGCTGCACGTTGCTTCCGCTTATTAGCGGTTCGCAGGCCTATTTCAAGCGGCTAATCGCCGAGAGTGGAGCGGTGAACCTCACAAGATCGACGGCCGAAGCCATCGAGTGCACAAATAAGCTGATGAATGAGTTGGGATGCAAAACCATCAACGACCTGCTGAAGCTTGATGGTGACACTCTCTTGGCGGCTTCTGCTGTGAACTTTATTCAACAAGCCCCCGAGCGAGACGGGAAATATCTGCCCACCGACACATTCGAGGCCTATGCCAACGGCGCGGCAAAGGATTTGGAAATCCTCATAGGATGCAACAAGGACGAAATGAACTTCTTTGTAAGTAGCTTCGGAATTGAAGGGTGGAATAAGTGGGCCTCCGAGCGAAAGAAAGGAAAGCTCGATAAAATGCCGGCCCACGAGAAAGCCTTGATTCAAAGCTTCATGAATGATGTCAAGGGCGATAGCTATGAGCCCGACAGCCGCGTCTTCAGTCAGGGCTGGTTTAATGCCCCGATTATCAGATTATCGGATGAGCAAACACGGGGTGGAGGCAAATGTTACACCTATTACTTTACTCCCGAATCACCCGACCCGATTATGAAATGCGGGCATGCCATAGAACTTGCGGTGGTATTCAACCATCCCGAGATGACCAGCGACACGGGACGTGCTTTCGACGAGACGTTCTGCAAAACAATGCGCAAGATGTGGGTCCAGTTCGCCAAGACCGGAAACCCATCCCTCAGTGCCGACCTGTCACCCGATGGCAAAGAGAAGCGGTGGCCTCTTTTCGACACCCAGCAGAAGCAGGTTATGGTATTCGACGAATTCAACATCCATCCTGCTAAGGAA
Source organism: Bacteroidales bacterium UBA4353 (assembly GCA_002394025.1). GTDB lineage: Bacteria > Bacteroidota > Bacteroidia > Bacteroidales > Paludibacteraceae > UBA3747. The sequence continues at coordinate 5,415 of DGSV01000005.1, read as the reverse complement.
GCCGACGTTAAAATTGTGGATTGGGAAAGGACCTACTTCCTTAGCAAATACTACATGCTTTAAGCCAAATTTGAGTCCCGACTTACTTACCAACCTAATTTTATTGGGCCCACTTTCTTGTGAAGCGGGCCCAATATTAAGGCCGAAAATTTATCAGTGACGTTTTTTGAGGACACATGCGAAAGGTTGTGCCACAGTATCTATGTGTGCCTCAGAACACGTAAGACTTGGCACGTCGTAGATGTGCCGTTGTAGTCAGCTGAGCATATCATCATCCCATGGTATATCATTACGCTCGGCGAGGCGCTTATATTCATCGTCAAAATTCATCCTATGATGATGCTCGTGATGAAACGATACATTATCTATAACTCAGAGCAACTCTCGCTATAAAATCACTCCATCATAATTCCTGTGAAAATGCGCCCGGAATTTAAGCCCAAGCGCCGAGCCGAGAAGAAATCATCGAGCCGCTGGTAGGTGCAGATGCCGGCTATCTGGATGTTGGCTTGAAGAATACCCACTTCCATGAGTTGCAAGCGATTGCACTCCCACAAGTCTATGTGCCATTTCCTATATCTGCGTGCGATGCGAGCCATGTCAAAGTGTGCCGCCTCAAATTCGTGATACACCTCGTCACCCACCTCGAAAGCCTGGAGCGATATGCCCGGGCCAATTACGGCCCTTAGCTTTTGGGCTTCAGTCCCATACCGGCTCGCCATCGCTTCTACGGCTTTTTGCGCTATGCGCTTCACGGTGCCTCTCCATCCCGCGTGCACGGCACAGATTGCGTGGCGTGTGGGGTCGTAGAGCAGGATGGGAATACAGTCGGCCGTAGAGACGCCTATGCACACACCCGCGAGGTTGGTCATCACGGCATCCACTCCTTCGAGACTGTTTCGCTTTTCTGTAGGGCTGAGCGACTCCATCCACTGGCAATCGATGGATGCCACCACATCGCCATGCACCTGATGAGGATACACCAAGTGGCATAAATCAATACCTAGCGCTTGGCACAGCAATGCTCTGTTGCTCTCCACGTCGGTGTCATTGTCGCCACAGTAGGTGTTGATGTTGAACGAAGCATAATTTCCCTTCCCCACACCTCCGTGACGTGTTGAACTGAAGGCTCTCACTCCGGGCCCCAAATCATATTGATGAAGTACTGGATGTGTCATGGTTCCTCCTTGTCGCTGATACTGCGGTTGTTGAATTTCCTGATTCTCCGGCCTAAAATCTTATCAAACACAAAGATAATTCATTTTCCTGAGATGCACGCTATTTTTCACCATTCAAATAACTTAGGTTGACTGAAAATGACTACCTTTAGAGCAATCTCGCACGAAACTTAAGAATCGAATAAGGCAAAATAAAAATGGGACACCAGTAAAAGTAACTATTCAGCGATAGGTGTACTGCGTGCGTCCACACTCAGAATAGAGCGCGGATGGCATCGTAAATGGGCTTGTTGGAATGGACATCATACATCGCTATCCATTACAGATTAGCCTATCAGATAATATGTTGTTCATTGATGATAATGCCAATTATGCGCCTTCATTCAAGGGGACACTTGCTCAGGGACTGATTGCCATAGAAATGTTAGTGAATAAACGGGCTTTGCGGATGATTGTTGACACAGGTGTGCCAATATCTTATATTAAAAGAACTATCGTTGCAGGATTAGCTCCGGTAAGAGAAGTCGAAGATTTCAATCCATTAATTGGCCCTTTCAAAACATATACTTATCGTTGTGAAGTAAATCTTATCATTGAAGACCTGCCATCACTACCATCATACCACCAGGAGTTTGGAATATTGCCGGTGCGGCTTGAATCAATTCTTTCTATGCTTCATTTCGACGGCATAATTGGCATAGATTTATTCAAAAGATACCGAATTCAAATTAAAGACGGAAAATCATTTCTCCCACCGCAAGGCATATAATGCCTATCATCACATTCTCCTTGGCAAGCACCTTCTTTAAGCCTGTTTGGGTTAATAACCATCATGTCAAAGATCACTTTCTTTCTCGGCTACAAAGTTACACTGCCATCACGCCCTTGTCAATGTCAATTTCTGCAATGCTCCAATCCATTTATCACAATCTGTAACAGCCTGTTGTGGCTTGCTAAGCGCTGTAGTACTGCCCTGTACTGCCGGCTATCTCGTTATTTCGTAGCTGTTTAACCCAAAATATTTCACCATCCCATCCCATAAGTTCTACAACCAATACAGACCAAAATTGAGGTGACGCATCACTACGTCACCTCACCTATAAATTATGAACAAATCAACAATTTTAACTTAATCCCCCAATTTTCGGGAACTTAAAATTCAGCATTGTTAGGCGTGCGTGGGAACGCTATCACGTCACGAATGTTCTGCATTCCCGTCACAAACAACACCAGCCTCTCAAAGCCCAGTCCGAAACCACTGTGAGGCACTGTTCCAAACTTGCGCGTTTCCAGATACCACCACATGTCTTTCATCGGGATATTAAGCTCGTTAATGCGATTCAGCAACTTGTCATAGTCAGCCTCGCGCTCGCTTCCGCCTATAATCTCGCCTATCTGTGGGAACAGCACGTCCATTGCGCGCACCGTCTTGCCATCGTCATTCTGTTTCATGTAGAACGCCTTAATCTCCTTCGGGTAGTTGGTCAGTATCACGGGGCGTTTAAAGTGCTCCTCCACCAAGTAGCGCTCATGTTCGCTCTGCAGGTCAATGCCCCATTTCACGGGGAACTCAAATTTCTTCTTGGCTTCAAGCAGGATGTTGATGCCATCGGTGTAGTCCAGACGCACAAACTTCTCGGCCAGCACACCGTTCAGGCGCTCTATCAGCGTGTTGTCATACATCTGATTCAGGAAATCAATGTCGTCCTTGCAATGGTCCAGAGCCCACTGAATGCAGAACTTGATAAAGTCCTCTGCCAAGTCCATGTTGTCGTTGATATCATAGAATGCTATCTCCGGCTCTATCATCCAGAACTCGGCAAGGTGGCGGGGAGTATTAGAGTTCTCGGCACGGAAAGTCGGACCGAAAGTGTAAATCTTGCCAAGTGCCATAGCGCCAAGCTCGCCCTCAAGCTGACCACTCACCGTCAACGCTGTCATCTTGCCAAAGAAGTCGTCGGAGTAGTCTATCTGACCTTGTTGGTCGCGCTTTAGGTTATAGAGGTTTTTGGTCGTCACCTGGAACATCTGCCCCGCTCCCTCACAGTCGGATGCCGTAATCAGAGGAGTGTGGAAATAGAAGTAGCCGTGCTCGTGAAAATAAGTATGGATGGCTATGGCCATGTTATGCCTGATACGCAGTATCGCACCGAAGGTGTTGGTGCGAGGGCGCAGGTGGGCCACCGTACGGAGATATTCAAGCGAGTGACCTTTCTTCTGCAAAGGGTATGTGTCGGGGTCGGCAGTGCCGTAGACCTCTATCTCATCGGCATGTATCTCTACCGTCTGACCTTTACCCATCGACTCTACCAAACTACCGGTGGCAGAGATGCAAGCACCGGTGGTCACTAACTTAAGCTCCTCTTCGCTAAAACGCTTGCCCTCAGACGAACAACCATCAGAGGTGGCAAGGTCGGCTACTATCTGAATGTTTTTTATTGTCGAACCATCGTTAAGTGCTATAAACGACACGTTCTTGTTTCCGCGGCGAGAGCGAACCCAACCGCGCACGTTAATCCTTTGACCATACGTGGTAAGGGCCAAAGCGTCTTTGATTTCTGTACGTTTCATTATATATTCTGACTATTTTCTCGTTCTCGGTTAGCAACGAAACAAATCGTTGTTCTCAATAACCGCGCAAATTTAGTCATTTTTTTTTATTTGGGCAAATATATTGACGATTTTTAATTGTTAACAGGTGCTTTTTGCTCTGTTACGGGAATGTCGACAGGCTCTGCAGGAGCTTTTTGAGCCGACGAAGAGTCCTCTTTCAGTACAAAACGTTTGTAGTATGAGATAAGTACTGTGGTTAGAGGTAACGCTATTATCATGCCCGCTACACCTAAAAGACTACCCCAGATACTCAGAGCCAACAACATCACGGCAGGCTTCATTCCTATCACATTACCCATGATGAGAGGGTTGAGAACGAGGTCTTGTATCGACTGAACCACAATAAATACCGCAGCTATCTCTAATAAGATAACCCAGTAGCTGGTGCCCGTGTCTGCCGACTGAAGTATACCTAACAGCATGCACACCGGTATGCCTAACGCCTGCATGTAAGGAACCATATTGAGCACGCCGATAAACAGACCGACAATGATACCTAACGGCAACCCCATGATACTGAAGCCTATGGCAAACAACACACCTACACTTGAGGCTACCATAGCCTGACCACGGAAGTATTTGTTCATGCCCGTCTCAAGGTCGTTTAATATACCATATATCAACTCGCGATATTTGGGCGGCACTATCTCACGCATACCCGAACTGATGGCGTCGTAGTCGATGAGTATAAAAATAAGGTATAGCACACACACAAAGATGATGAACATACTCGAAACGAAACTTATCGAACCGCCAATCACACCACCTACGTATGGAGCTATCTTGTTGATGGCTTTAGAAATGTTTTCGCCCGTAAGCAACGAACGAAGGTCGACTTGGGCTATCCATTCGCGTATCATGTCCTGAAGATGCTCGGGCAACAGCGTGTTGGCATCCAGTCCGCTCACATACGCTGTAACTAACGTCGTCGTCTTGTTCACCTGGGCTTTGATAGGTCCAGACAACAAAAAGATGAGCAGTACCACCAGCCCTACGACTACCAATAACGTCAAGAACACGGCAATGGCGCGATTGCGGATATGCAAGTAGCGCTGACACAGGTTGACGATAGGGTGGAGCAGATATGCGAAAAACCACGAGATGATAAATGGCAAAAGCACGCTGCTAAGCTGGCGACTCAGGTAATACAAGAGTATAGCCAAGGCTACCGTGATGCAAAGGCGAACGGTGCGGTCGAGGTTGAAAGGTTTGTCGAACATGGGATTATGTCTTTTGGGTGTTTATCACAGTGATAGTAAATTCCGCAAGTAGGCTTCTTCTGTATGGAGAAGCTTCTTCTACAGCGGGTTGGCGTCGATGTCGTCGTCAATGGCACTGCTGTTCATCGCCGAACGAGTGCTGATGAACTTCTGACCTTCATCCGACTGCTTCGCACCCGTCTCGTTCTGATACATCGACCTCACGGCTGACGACTGCTCGTTGTTGGCAAACTTAGCATAGGTCTGTATAAAGCGCAGGTTGACATCGTCGGTGGCACCATTACGGTGCTTGGCTACTATAAACTGTGCGATGCCGCGCATCGAGTTGCCCTTCGAGTCCTCATAGAGCTTATAGTATTCCGGACGGTGAATAAAGCATACCATGTCGGCATCTTGCTCAATGG
>DGSV01000031.1 GCA_002394025.1 Bacteroidales bacterium UBA4353 | reverse complement strand
GGTCCTTGTGCAGGTGGTGCCGTTTACAGCCCCGCGCTCACTGACTTTATCATGATGACCGAAACAAACTCATACATGTTCATTACCGGACCTAAGGTGGTGAAATCAGTTACCAATGAGGACGTTACCGTAGAGGACCTCGGCGGAGCGCGTGTGCACGCTACCAAGTCGGGCGTGACACATTTCACTGCCGCCAACGAGGATGAGGCGATAGAGCAGATACGCCGTCTGATATCTTTCATACCTCAGAACAATATGGAAGACGTGCCCGCCATAGAATGTACAGATGCTATAGACCGCGTGGATGACGCTCTGAACGAATTGGTGCCGGCCGACCCCAACAAACCTTATAACATGAAAGACATCATCTATACTATCATAGACAATGCCGATTTCATGGAGGTTCAGCCCGAATTCGCGAAAAACATCATCTGCGGTTTCGCACGCTTCAACGGCAAATCGACAGGTATCATCGCCAACCAACCTAACTGGCTCGCGGGTGTGCTTGACTGCAACGCGTCACGCAAAGCGGCGCGCTTCATACGTTTCTGCGACGCCTTCAATATTCCTATCCTCACACTCGTTGACGTTCCCGGTTTCCTATGCGGAACAGGTCAGGAGTATGCCGGCATTATTGACCATGGCGCTAAACTCATGTTTGCTTACGGCGAAGCCACAGTGCCCAAAGTTACTGTCACAATCCGCAAATCATATGGCGGAGCACACATAGTGATGAGCTGCAAACAGTTGCGCGGCGACTTCAACTATGCTTGGCCCAATGCCGAGATAGCCGTGATGGGTGCCAGCGGAGCAATAGGAGTGCTCGAAGCCAAAAACCTCAAAGCAATAGAAGATCCCGAAGAACGCAAGAAATTCATTGCCGAGAAAGAGGCTGAGTACAAAGAGAAATTCGCAAGCCCCTATCAGGCGGCGAACCGCGGATATATCGATGACGTCATAGAACCGCGTAACACGCGTTTCCGCATCATACGCGCCTTTGAGGTTCTCAAGACGAAACGACTCACCAACCCCGGCAAGAAGCACTCTAACATACCGCTATAAAGTTTAATCAGATTTTATAACATTATTCACAATGGTATTTTTATTAGCAACCAACTGGACTAACGTCGCCATACAGACCTGCATGGGTCTGGGTGTGGTGTTCTCGGTCCTTATCATACTGGTGCTGGTACTCAAACTTTTCGGATTAGTCTTCGCGGAGAAGCAACAGAAAGTTGACCTCGAGCAAGCTTCGTCCCACCCCACTCCAGAAAACATCATCAAAGGCAGTCAGGTGAGCAGCGATGCGTCAGAGGCAGACATGGCAGCCATAGCCACCGCGCTTCACCTCTACTTCAATGCCGCTCACGACACCGAAAGTTATACCATCACCATCAAGCACAACCATGCCACGGCGTGGAACAGCAAAGTATTCGGAATTAATAAGTTAAACAAAGATTAAGTAGAAAATAATGAAAGAGTTTCGTTTCAAAATCGCCGGTAAGGACTACGTGGCACAAGTTGAAGAACTTGATGGCTCAAAAGCCTCAGTAACCGTTAACGGCAAACAATATGAAGTTGAGATGGAAGAGCAGACAGCCGCTGCTCCCGTTTCACGTCCCACAGTAGCCATGCCTGCGGCTCACGCTGCCGCTCCGGCAGGTAAGAAGGTGGCTAAAAATATCAAATCGCCACTGCCGGGTTCTATCGTGAAAGTAATGGTAGCTGCCGGCGACAGCGTCAAGAAGGGCGATGTGCTGCTCACCATGGAGAGCATGAAAATGGAAAATCAGGTCCTCGCCGAAACGGACGGCACGGTAACTTCAGTACGTGTAAAAGCCGGCGACAGTGTCATGCAGGACGACGTGCTTGTCGAGTTTGAGGGCACCGAAGCGGCTCCGGCGGCGGCTCCCGCAGCCCCCAAAGCAGCCGCGGCTCCCAAGGCAGCGCCTGCCGCAGCACCCGCGCCGAAACCAACAGCAGGTGCCAAAGTGGTAAAATCACCGCTGCCGGGATCGATAGTAAAGGTAGTGGTTAAAGCAGGCGATAGCGTCAAGAAGGGCGACACACTGCTAACCATGGAGAGCATGAAGATGGAAAACAATATCCTTGCCGAATATGAAGGAACGGTAGGTAACGTCTTTGTGCAACCGGGGCAAAATGTTATGCAAGACGATAAACTGCTCGAAATAGTCTGATATCAGTAACTAATCAATTACAAAAATTATTATGTATCATCTACTTGCTGTTGACCCTAATCAGACAATGAATGTGGGTCAGACTATCATAGAGTTTCTTAGCTCCACAGGCATAGCGCAACTCGCTCAGCAGTGGCCTACGCTGGTCATGATAGCCATTGCGTGTTTCCTGCTCTATCTGGCTATCGCAAAGCAGTATGAACCTCTGCTACTTCTGCCTATAGCTTTTGGAATGTTGCTCACCAACTTCCCGTTCCCGTTCGGATCAGAAGATATGCTTTTCCATGATGACCTGTGGAAAGCATTTCTCGACCCGTCAAGCCCCGGCTATCATAGCTATGGCACGATAATGAAAAATGGCGGTTTGCTCGACATTCTCTATATAGGTGTTAAGGCTGGCATCTACCCCTGCCTGATATTCATCGGAGTGGGTGCCATGACCGACTTCGGTCCGCT
>DGSV01000093.1 GCA_002394025.1 Bacteroidales bacterium UBA4353 | reverse complement strand
CGATGAAAAGCACAGTGTGCTTTTCAGAACACCTTAGTCAGGTGCCCGCAGGGCGGAGGGGTAGAAACTTTCTAGTTGTTCTAGTTGTTCTAGTTTTTCTAGCTTACTAGTTATTCTGGAATTTCTATAAAATAATGAGCGGAAGAAATATTCTTCCGCTCATTATTTTATTGTTGTAACTTGAAATCGCTTCGTCGCTTGATGCTGAATATGTATCTGTCGTTAGCGCTTCCTTCTTCATCTACCACGAGCAGGATTTTTATCAGTCCGAAGACTTCTGTTTTTGTGCCGTAGATTATGACATCATCGGTCTTGAGGTTCGTGATGACGTTGTCTCGTGATGTCAGTTGGTAGGCTTGTTCTATCGCGGCGATGTTGGCGTTGGAGAAGTCGAGGCTTTCGAAGCGTGCGAAGTAGAGTCCCTTGTCAGATTGCCACGACATGGTCATCAGCTGCGGCTGTTCTTCGTCGGCCGAGGCGCGGTCGTAGAACATGAGCGTGTCGTTGTCGATGGTTTCGGGGAATACCACCGTCATTTGCGGAACGCTGAAGGCATATTTCTGTCCTGATGCTGCTGAATGCATGGTCACGCTTTCCTGCATATCCCATTTGATGTCAGAAGACTTGACGGTGAGGTATTTACGACATTCGACGATGTCGCCCTCTTCTGTGAACACCCGTGCGAGCAGCGTTAGCATGGTGTTGGAGGCGTAGTTGGGTGTGGTGAACTTGATGTTGATTTTGCGCGAGTCGTTGACGCCGATGGGCGGCACGGTGTCTTTGATGGTCCGCATGCCGTAGGTGTTGTCGTTGGCTTCGAGCGTTATCTTGTTCACGTGTACGCCGTTGGTGATGACGCTGATGGTGATGTAAATGTCCCTTTGTGCATCGATGGGTACTGCTACGTCATGGCTGTCGCTGAAGAAAGCCACAAGGGGTGACTGCTCATTGCGCTTGCAGGCGGTGAGCAGTAGCAGAGATAGTAGAAAACAGGTAAGCGTTGTTCGCATATTGTAGTTATTATTCGACTTCAGGTTGCGCTATAGCGTTTTTGAGACGATAGACTTTCAGAGTCTGTTGTTCCTTGACGATACGTCCTCCGAGCATATGGTCCACAACTTTCTTGTATGCTCCGGGGATAATATAATCGGCATCGGGATAGGTGTCCAGAACTTTATATAGCGCACGGTTGATGAAATGCGGGGTACGTATGCGCGGATCTACCGTGAGACGTGTATAGCTGCGATAGCGAGGGCTATATGGTTCGCCGTTGATGGTGAGCACTTTGCGGAATATGCCGAGATATATCTTATATTCCGCTTCTACTGTTACGTCGCCCATATACTCGTAGTCGTCCATGGTCATCTTCAGGTGCACCACGTCCGGACGGTAGGAGTGCCGGTTAATCGTGTGCTGACTTACGCACGATGTGAGCATAAGCAGCACAAGCATGAGTAGTGTTTTTATCTGTTTCATGGAATATCGGCTTTTAATGAATTAATGGAAGTAATAAGATATAGTTATCGCCGCGTCAGCGCCCCATTCGGCTGATGTTGAGAGAGCTTTCTTGAGGTCGCGGTTTTGGTTATAGAACACTTCTTTGCCATCACCGTAGTCTGCCGTGGTTTTCATGTTACCGCCGAATTTGGCGATGCCTGAATAGCCCACTTCGACGCCGATGGCCAGGGGCAGGTCGGCTATGAAACCTTGCAGACCTATGAACACGCCACCGCCGAGCACCATCTGGCTGCATACGTTGCGCTCATAGGTTACTTCGCCGTCATTGTCTTGCTTGGTTTTAGCGCGATAGGAGTCCCAACCGATGGGCATCTGTGCGCCGAGATATACGTCAAGCAGGTTCTTGGTGTTGAAGTGGTAGGCGAAACCGGGCAGGAAACGCGTGAAGTTCTGGCTCTCACGGTTGCTGCGCTTGACGACAACATCATCGGTTTCGATGCGATACTTGTTAGACAGCGTCTTGCTGGCGAACTCGAAGCCGAGGCGCACTTCCCAGCGGTCTGTAGCGTAGTACTTGAGGTTGAGCACAGGCAGACCCCACCAGTTGTTCTTGCTGTCGTAGCCGTTAATAAAACCCGCGGGGACGTCCTCACCGATGAACACCGCGTCGCCGCCCTTGTGGGCATTGATAATGTCCATCACCTGACGCACCGAGGCACCGATGTAGATACCCCAGTCACCTGCTTGAGGACGGTTGCCGGTACGAGGAATTACGGAGGAATGAGGCTCACCTTCGGAAATCTGAGCCGTCATGGTCATCACGCTTATAGCGAGTGCCATGAGTGTTAAAAGGAATTTTTTCATAGTGTTAATGTTTATAGATGTAGTTTGCTAATAATGACGTGCTTCTTGCTTCACGGCAAAGATAAGAATAAATTTCCTATCTTATTATAAGTGTGTCATTTATATAACAATAATGTATCTATAATGCCACTATTTTCTATCTTTCCAGTATTCCTTTTTTTTAGTTGTTTAACAAGAATTATTGTCCTTCATATTTCGGCAGTGTTTTCGCTTCGTCTTCGGTGATAATTTGTGCCGAGGTGACTTCAGTGCTGGTGTCACCCATCATACCGGCTTGTTGCAGCACCGCGGTGGCTACTCGCACGAAATCTATAAATGGCAGGTGTATCTTTTGCCCGTTGGTGTTAACAGCCCATGATATGTCAAAGGCATTGCGGTTGAGACTGTCGTTGGGGTGTGTATCAACATAGCCCCAGTCGTAGGTGTGTAGCGCATAGCTGGTGCCACTTCGTTGTATGTTAGATGGCAGAAGTTCGCCACTGAATGTAATATGGTCTTCCGAGTACCAGTTGGGGTAATAGTTGTTGGTCGTGTGGTAGCTGTTTTGTTCCACATATCCCGTGACACCATCGCAGTCAAGCCAACGGATAAGCGTTGTGTCGGTGCGGTAGGCAGGTATGCCGGGAGTCGGTATATGGTCTGAAGGGGTGCGGTAGTATGTTACGGAGTAGTTATGTCTGCTGCGGTGGTATTCAGACCCAGCCAGCAGAAACCATTCATCGTCGGGCAGATGGTTTTTGTTCTTGTCGATGCTGACATATACCACCCCCGGTTCGCAGGAGCCGAGGTGAGGCGTGACACGTTTGTTGCCATAGAGGGCATTGCCGAATACCGCGAAATCTTTGCCGTCATGGTTGATCACGGAATGTCCGAAGCCGAAAGTCACGTAGCCGCCAAAGACTCCGAGTGAGATGAGTTCTGTGGTGTTGTCGGCAATGGCTTGCAGGGCTTTTTGCGTCATGCTATTGTCGTTGTCGCCGGTTTGGTATGCGGGGTAGTTTTCGTTGGCGAACTGACCGGGAGCGGGGCGATATTCAAAAACAGTGGTGATATATTTGCCGTCAGAAGACATATCGGGTTGTAGCGCGCTGAAGTCGTAGGGGTCTTCATTATCTGGTTTGGGGTCGTTGCCGTTGCCGGGTTCGTCTTTTGACTTGACGCAGGCAGTGGCTAACAGCACCATTGTGAGCAGTATTGTTAATCTGTATTTCATAATTCTTGTTCTTTATAGATAAACGCCATGGCAGCCGGTATGTCGCCCGTAGTGACGCGCCAGCGTAGTGTGCCGCCGGAGGTGTAGCATGATAGTGTACCGCTTGAGACGTAGTTTTTTGCATCACCTATGTATATATCGCCCGAATAGTGGTTGACGTCTATCATGTAGGGCATAGTGATAGTTTGTTCGGTGCCGTCGGTGATGAGCGAGGTGCTGATTACCGAGCGGGTTGTGACATCTATGACGCCGTATGTTTTGTTGCCTGAAGTCTGGTGGTAGTAATAGACCTTATCGCCACTGATGGTAAAATTGGAGCATGGGATGTTGAGATTCGTGAATGATGTTTTGTCGCTATTGCTCACCAACAGAGTAGGTTGACTGCTGATGTAATCGCCGTTGCTCATCACCCATAATTGTCCGTGGTTGTCAATGCGCAGCCTTGTGAGGTTTTTCTTGCCGGTGTCGAGTGTTTTCACGACTTGGTTTGTGGCGAGGTCTATTACTGATATCGTCTGTTCATATTTCTGTGGGTCATCATATCCTGAGTAGCCACCGGAATTGGCAACGTAGAGCATACCGTTGTCTATTACCATTTCTTCGGGTTGGTATCCAACGGTGATGGTGGTTGTTATCTCCATGCTGTTGATATCCACGACATAAACGGCTCCGAGCGGTGCGTTGAAGTCAGCAACTTCTCCCACGAAACTTGTCACGTAGGCTTTGTCGTTATGGAATGTTATGTAGCGGCAGTTGGGAATGTCTATCTGCCCTATGCGGTGAGCCTCGAGGTCCATGACTTCGACCTTATGCGAGGCGTTAATGACGGCGTAGAGGCGGTTGCGATATATCTTGATGTCATTGCCGACATCTCCTAATTCCTTTACGACGTTTGGGTTGCGCTCAGCAAAGATGTTGCGCAGGTATTTTCCTGAGATGAAACTTCCGTGGTCGATAGTAGCTTTGTTGGACCCCATATTACCTTGGTTTATGACGTAGAACGATGTTGGTTCGTCATCGGCAAAAGTGCTGATATCGCGTGCCGGGGCGAGGTCGTAGGTGTCGGGAGTGATAAGTTGTTCGTCGGTTCGGCAGCAGGTGAAGAAAAATGTGGTGGTGAGCAGGAAAGATAATAATCTGTTCATTATGGTAATAAATTGTAACTACTCATTTTGCGTATGCGTTTTACGGCTATGCGCCACAAAATTATGTCGAAAATAAAGAAAGCCGTCATTAGCAGCGACGCTGTGCTTTCCGATCCGTTCTGGTTGAGCCATTCGGCTTGCATGAGCAGGTAGTCGTAGATGCCGTGGAAAATTATGGGCAGCACTATGGCGAGCATTAGTCGCCAAGGTTTGTAGGCTGCGGGTACGAATTTGGCGAGTCCGAACTGGAATCCCATGATAATTCCGAAGAAGAAGTGTGCCGGCACGGCGGTGAAGGCTCGCATAACACCTGTTACCAAGGGGTTGGAAGACTCAAGGATATACATCAAATCCTCGAGGAATGCGAATCCCAGAGCTACAAAAGCGGCATAGACGATGCCGTCGAAGGGTTCGTCAAAATCGTCGTTATGCCATATAAAGAGATATAGCAGCAGGAATTTGGAGCATTCCTCAAATGTCGCGGCACTGACAAAGGCACGCAGAAAAGGTGTCTGGTCAAAAATCTCGGTAGGCAGAACACTATGAAGCAGCAGCACAAGGGGCACAACCAGTATGCCTGCAACGAAAGCCTTGAGAACCTCAAGGATAGGCTCGCGATTGGCATCGCGGAAGTAGATGTATAAACCTAGTAAAAATACCGGTAATAGGGCAAGTCTTATCATAGTTTTTACTTCGTGTTAATGTTTTAGGTCACTAAATGTCAAGCAGTTCTCGGGCTGTGGATAATGCCGCCGCTGTCGGTGGTGTACCGGAAAGCATTGTAGCTATCTCATTGACACGCTGCTCTCTGTCGAGTTGTTCGATGTGCGTCGTCGTACCTTGTTGGTCATCAGTCTTGTACACGCGATACTGCTGCAGGGCTTTAGCGGCTATTTGTGGCAGATGTGTGATGGCCAAGACCTGCATGTTTTTCGCTATGGCGGACATGATATTGCCCACTTTGACAGCCACGTCGCCCGATATGCCGGTGTCTATCTCGTCGAAGATGATGGTTGGCAACATCCGTTTGTGTGCCATGAGAGCTTTGACGCAAAGCATGAGTCGTGCTATCTCACCGCCTGAAGCCACTTGCTTGACGGGCATGGGTGGCTGGTTAAGGTTGGCGGAGAAGAGTATGCTGACATTGTCTTGCCCCGAGGGCGTAAAACGTTTGTCGGCAGGCATATCATCGCTATTAGGTGTAACAGCGATTTGTATGTTAGGGTGCGTGACACCCAAGGTTGCCATATCCTTTGTCAGTTGTTTGGCGATGTTGGGAGCCGCTGCCATTCGGGTCTGCGTAAGGTCGTGCGCTGCCTTGAGCAGATTTTGTTCCGCGGCTTGGCATTGTCGCTCAATAGTTGCTATGTACTGGTCGATATTGTCAAGCTTGTCCAAATCACATTCCAGTTGGTCGCGGATGATGATTAGTTCCGAGTCGGTGCTGACATTATGTTTACGCAGCAGAGTGTTGATGGTGTCGATGCGCAGGGTGATGTATTCGAGGCGTTGAGGGTCTATATCGGCATGCTCATTGATGTCAGCTATTTCTGAAGCTATGTCATCAATTTCTATCATGGCGCTATGTACCCGTTCGGCGAGTTGTTGCGCTTTCGGCACAAACTTTGCCAAGTGGTGCAGTTCCGCGGTGATGGATTTCAGGGCTGAAACGAGTCCTTCATCGCTTTGCAGGTTTTCTGTCAGGTGTGATGTGGTGATTTTTATGTCTTCGGCATGAAGAAGTTGCTGCTGTTGTTCCTCAAGGTCTTGCAGTTCGTCGTCAACGAGGTTGGCATCGGAAAGTTGTTGCCATTGAAATTGTATGTAGTCTCTTTCCTGCTGTTTATTCTGAGCTTCGCGGCGCAGTGTTGCCAATTCAGTAGTGAGTTCCTTCCAATGGTAAAAGGCGTTGCGGTATTCGGTGAGTATTTCCTTGTTTTGCGCCATGAGGTCCACGAAGTCGCGCTGATAGTCATCGTTATTGATGAGCAGGTTTTCGTGCTGCGAGTGTATATCAATGATATAACTCGCCATCTCGCGCATTATTGTGAGACTCACGGGCGAGTCGTTGATGAAGGCTCTTGACTTGCCATTAGTTGTCACTTCGCGTCGCAGTATGCAGTGAGCAGGGTCATCATTGTCAAGCTCATAGCGGTCAAAAAAAACGTCAAGTTGGTAATCTCTGATGTCAAAGTCAGCCTCTACAACGCATTTTGTTTGTCCATTGGCGATGACTCTGGCATCGGCCCTGTCGCCCATGATGAGTCCCAAGGCACCGAGGATGATAGATTTTCCGGCTCCTGTTTCACCGGTGATGGACGAGAAACCACTCTGAAAATCAATCTTCTGACTTGATATCAGCGCGTAGTGCTGTATGTAAAGACTTCGTAGCATGTGCTATTTACTATTCTCAACAATTTTTTTTCCGAAGCGTGTTTGCGTGAGCAGATTAAACAAGAATGGTTCGGCGCAATAGGTGATGAGCAGTGTTGACATCATGCCTACCAATGCCGCGACTCCTATGCTGCTTATTGCAGGGTGTACGGCAAAGAGCAAACTGGCCATGCAGATGATGAGCACTATTGCGGAGAGCAGTATCGCTGTCTTGTGATAACGAAGTATGCGGTCGTCGGCTTCGGGATTTTTGGCGCGTGCCAAAAGGCCATCCATCACAAAGATGCTGTAGTCAACACCGATACCGAAGATAAAGCTCGATACCACGATGTTAATCAGGTTGAAGGGTATGCCTGCCGCCGCCATCACGGCGAGTACTATATACCAACTCAATCCCATAGGCATGAAGGCTATCACGCTGAGGAACAGGTTGCGCAGCGAAATCAGCAATACGATGAATACGAAGATACTGCTAATACCCAGTATGCGGTTGAAGTCTGACTGCATGAGTGCCACCATGTCGCGCGTGTAGTAGAATGGGTCAACGACTGTGGCATGAGGTTGAGCCGAGATGATGTCGTTGACGTTGTCAATATTGGCGGCCGGCATCTCAACATTGGTGAATACAAGGTACTGTCCTTCGGTATGCTCCACGATATTACTGAGCAGTGAGTGAGGCAGTATGTCGGCGTCGAAGATGTTGTCGGGCTCAAAGTCTGTGTCAAGTAGTTCGAAGAAGGGTTCAAAGGCATCCTCTGACCAGCCGGCTTTTATGCCTTCCGCAGTCACAAGACTACGTATTTCAGCCTTGCGTTCAGGGCTGAAATAGTCGTTCCAAGCTTTGATACGCTGCCGCTGCACGTCGGTGCTGACGAGTAGCATGCCGGTTTTGCTATAGTTATGTATTACCGCCGCTTCACGCAGGTTCTCAAGCACTGCGGCGAGTTGCTGGTTATAGTTGATGGCACTGTCAAGGTTACTGCTGCTTACTGTGTAGTATTGTGAACGGAAACCGTTTTGTGTCTTGGCGGTGTAGAGGTCAATAGATTTCTGAACGCTGGGAAGTATATAGTTGATATTCTTGAGGTTATTGTCAAACTTGACATTGCCGCTATAGAATACTGAACATATAGTTATGATTGCAAGAATGATAATGAGCCAGTTCTGTCTGTCCCAAGGGAAGTTATTAACGCGTTCTACCAGAGCAAATGCCGCAACGTTGCGTCTGTTGTTTTCCGGACGGAAGAATTGTGGCATAAACACGAGGCAGGCGATGGTTGTTCCGATTACTGCCAATAGAGCAAAAAGTCCGAAATCGCGCAGCAGTGCCGATTCGGTGAGTAGCAGTCCGGCAAAGGCTCCTACTGTTGTCAGGCTACCCATAAGCAGGGGTTTAAGTTGCTCACGTATAACCTGTTCGGGGTCGGAGACGTATTTATAGTGTGTGAGCACGTGCAGGCAGTAGCTCAATGCTACACCGAGGACTATAGCTCCCAGTCCCAGTGCCATGAGCGACATGGAGCCGTGTATGAGATAGATACCGCTCAAGGCAAACAGCGCACCCCACATTACCGGCAGCAGTAGCATGGGCAATGTACCCCAGTTGCGGAACATGAGCGTGATGAGCAGGCAGATAATAATCAGCGAGATACCCATGGTAATGAATAAGTCGCTCTTGATACGGCGCGAGTTATTGGCGCTGTTGACGGGAGCTCCGTGAAACAAGACTTCCACACCGTCAATATTGTTCTGTACGCTATCTACCGCAGCCTCAAGTTTGCCTACAAGCCGCGTTCCGGCGCCGGAGTCCATACTCTTGATATTGGGGTTGAGGAAGGCGAGGCATACCGTGCTGTCAAGCGTAAAGAGATAACCGTCAATCATCCGGAAAGAACCAGCGGTATTACGTATGTCACCACCGATGAGTGCTGTACGCATATTCAGGGGGTCTGTGGTAGCCATCTCCACGGGTAGCGTACCATCATTGACCAGACGCAAGTTCTCGCGCATACACCTGGCTACATTCTTGCGACGGAAGAGAGTGTCCATGCCAACGTAGGTATGCTCATCAACAAAACTGGGTACGTGGCCTATCACAAAGTCCAGAGCACCAAGCAAATCAGTCTCGTCAATGACATAAAGAACCTCATGGTCAAAATCATTGTCAACACTGTCAAGGTCCACGATGGTCTCCACAAACATATCCATGGCGTCCATCAGTGTGCCACGCTCGGTATCAGAACCGGCAACTCCTTGTATCTGAACAAAAATCTTGTCTTTGACCTTAAGGTCCGTGAACGCTATGCCGGCCGACTCGTTGTAGTCTTCTGTTGACGGCAGCAACTTGGAAATGTCTTCCTCATATTTTACTTTTGAGCCCAGAAAAGCCAGCAGAGCAGTGCTGATGAGCAGCGTGAACCAGAACACTGCCGGGTGGGACTTGAAAAATCTGTAAACGGATATCATTATATTTAAGTTTCGCAAATGTCTATGCCGACACTTTGGCTTTTATAAAAATGAATAAAGACTTGACTTGTTGGCGGGACACGCCTGATTACTCAATTATTTTGTAAATTGTCAAATAGTAAATGATTTTTACCCCTCCGCCCTTCGGGCACCTCCCCTTTCTTCGACAGGGGAGGAGTTTTTGACGCGGATTGCCCTTCGGGCACCGGATTAAGGAGTTCTTTTGCGCTTCGCTTAAAAGCGTCTGCTGCGCAGCCGAGCGCAGAAAAGCACACTGTGCTTTTCATCGAAAAATTTGCGGGGATATTGCAAATTTTTCTTCACCCCCTTCCTTCGGCAGGGGAGGAGTTTTTGACTCGGATTTATTTTGTTCACGAATTTCGCGAATTGTACTAATTACTAAATTACTAAATAACTAAATCAATTGTAAAATAGTAAATTGTCAAATAGTAAATGATTTTTACCCCTCCGCCCTTCGGGCACCGGATTAAGGAGTTCAGAAAAGCACACTGTGCTTTTCATCGAAAAATTTGCGGAGATATTGCAAATTTTTCTTCACCCCTTCCTTCGGCAGGGGAGGAGTTTTTGACTCGGATTTTTTTTGTTCACGAATTAAACGAATTGTACTAAATTACTAAATCAATTGTAAAATAGTAAATTGTAAAATAGTAAATAATTTTTACCCCTCCGCCCTTCGGGCACCTCCCCTTCCAAAGGCAGGGGAGGAGTTTTTGACTCGGATTTTTTTTTCGTTCACGAATTAAACGAATTGTACTAAATTACTAAATCAATTGTAAAATTAATAATTAAATAATTAAATAATTAAATAATTAAATAATCAAATAATCAAATAATCAAATAATTAAATAGAAAAATAGTCAATGTTTGTTATTGATGAACGAGAATCCATGCGTCAGGGTATCCTGCTGCTCTTACGACAGCCACGCGTTTCGAGGCTTCGAGGTAAGTAGGCTCTGTGGCTATTATGACGCGGAACATACCGCTTTCGTTGCGGGCTATGGAAGGTTGGTTGCCCTGTTCGGTAAGCAGGGTATGAAGCCGGTTGGCATTATTCTCAACACTGAAGGAACCCACCACGATGTGATAGCCTTCTGTTGTCTGGTCTTGAGAGGCATTGATGAGCTGGAAGTTTTCTTTGCGTAGTGTTATGTCGTTTTTCGCCGCCTCATTATCTATTGAGTCTTGCTGTGCCTTTTGTCGAGCCGCCATTTCGTCGGCTCTGCGTTTAGCTTCTGCCGCGTCGGCTTCTGCTTTGGCTCGTGCCGCAGCCGCGTCAGCTTCTGCTTTCTCGCGGGCTACGCGTGCCGCGTCAGCTTCTGCTTTAGCCTTGTCAGCTTCAGCGCGTGCCTTGGCGGCATTGGCGCTGGTCACCTGTTCCTGCATACGAGCCAGTTCGGCACGACACTCGGCTGCCTGCTTGGAGGCTTTACCGTATTCAACTTCCAACGCCGCACTGCTTTCACGGCAGTTATCAAGTTGCTGCTGAACGGCGCGGAGTTGAGCAACTGCGTCATCACGCTCTTTCTGGGCTTGGGCGATGAGTTGCTCGCCGGCTGTCTTATGAGCTCCGGAAGGCAGAGTGGGAGTCTTACAGCCTAACAGCAATAGTGAGCATAATAATACGATAGAAATCTTGTTATTCATTGTCTTTATTTTTTTTAGAATCCGGGAAATGAGTCCACAATTTTGACTTTAATATCAGGGAACGATGTGACAATTTGTACCTTAACGTCAGGGAATGAGTTGACTATCTGTACTTTTCCTGTTTGGTCGGGAAAAGCGTCCACAAGTTTGACTTTGATGTCAGGGAAGGCATCTACTATTTGAACCTTGATGTCAGGAAATGAGTTGACTATCTGAACCTTGCCATGCAAAGGATATGTCTTGCCGTCTTTGGTGATTGTGCCGGCGGATTTGTCGATAGTAGCTTGTGCCATGATAATGATAGGAATTAGAAGTGTGATGAGGACTGTTAATAGTCGTTTCATGATGGTGGTGATTAGGTGTTATTGTTGCTTACGCAGCGTACCCTTGAAGTCAATATACGATGCTTGGTCGTCATAGACTTTGGCTATGACCTGGACTGTGTCTTGGTCTGTGCCGAGCGTCATATCGATATTGAGTCGCGGAGTCTTTTGAGGTGTTATGATACCCGTGAGTCGATACTGCTTGACTTCCACGAGGTCCGTGTCATGTCCAAGAACTGTTTCGGCGCACTCCTTGAGCATCTGCATATTGCACACTCCGGGAGATACGGGGTTACCGGGGAAGTGACCTTGATAGACGGGGTGCGTAGAGAGCATGCTCACAACAAAATGGTGAGCGTCGTTTTGAGCGTTGTGCTCAAGAATTTGGAAATATGTATCAAGGAGTTTCATGACTTACTCAAAGGTTATCAGGTAGTAGTTTTTCTTACCCTTTTGCACTATGAGGTACTTTCCGCGCACAAGCTGGTCGGCGTTGAGCAGTTCCTCGGCGGATGTTACTTTTCGCTTATTGATGCTGACCCCATTGGCTTGTATTGTCTTGCGGGCTTCGCCTTTGCTGGGGAATATATCTGTCAGTACGGCGAGTAGTTCCAATGGTTGCAAGCCGTTGACAATAAGTTGTTTGTCAATACAATAATGTGGTACGGCTTCGAATACCTGAAGTAGTGTCTGTTCATCAATATGCTCAAAAGCCTCTGCCGTGGCATTGCCGAAGAGCAAGTTTGACGCCTCAATGGCTTTGTCGTATTCCTGCTGCCCGTGTACCATGACAGTAACTTCTTGGGCAAGGCGTTTTTGCAGTGTACGCAGATGTGGCGCCTGATCATGTTCGGCGATGAGGGTTTCTATCTCATCGCGCTCGAGGGCGGTGAAGATTTTTATGTAGCGTTTGGCATCATCATCACTCACGTTGAGCCAGAACTGATAGA
>DGSV01000011.1 GCA_002394025.1 Bacteroidales bacterium UBA4353 | reverse complement strand
GGAAGTGGTCATAACTCATGTGACAGGCTCCGCAGTTGGTGTGCGCGACAACCATTATTTCCTCAACTCCCAACTCATATACCGCCACCACAAGGCTTCGAAGTGCGGAATCGAAAGGCGAGAGCACTACGGCACCGGCATTTTTGATGATTTTGGCGTCACCATTTTTCAACCCCAAAGCTGCCGGCAGCAGCTCCGTAAGGCGTGTGTCCATGCACGTGAGTACCGCCAACTTCTTACGAGGATATTTATCGGTGCGGTAAACTTCGTAGCGATGTTCTGCCACAAATGTCTTGTTGAATGCGATAATTTGGTCTATCATAATTATTCTTGTTTGTTATTTGTCGGTGGTGTTATGTCTCTCGCCGAATATCCCGCTACCGATGCGCACCATTGTGGTGCCATGCCGCAGTGCTATGTGGTAATCTTCGGTCATACCCATTGACAGGATGTTGAAATCCGTGGCGGAGTTTCTTGTTTGTATCACATGGTCATGTATGCGAGAGAAAAGTTCGTGCAGCTGCTCAAATTCGTTGGCTATCTGCCGTTCGTTGTCGGTATTCGTCGCCATACCCATCAGGCCTGCGATGTCAGTATGCCGTAGCCCGTCGAAGATGTCAGAGCCTGAATTATTGGTCAGTGCGTTTTCTATATCATTGGGGGTGAATCCATATTTCTGTTGCTCACTGGCGATATGCACTTCAAGAAGCACCCTGGTTTTAATGCCAAGCATACCGGCGTGAGTGTCAATGCTTTGCAGTAGTTTGAGACTGTCAACGCTATGTATCAGATATGCCATAGGCAGTAGCTGCTTGACTTTGTTAGTTTGCAGGTGACCTATGAAGTGCCATTTGATGTCTTTAGGCAGGTGTTCATATTTTACCGCAAGTTCCTGCACTCGGCTTTCGCCAAAGTGGCGTTCACCGCATTCGTAGGCCTCCATGATTTCCCGTTCGCTGTGGTATTTGGATACGCAGACGAGTGTGACATCAGCGGGTAGCAGACGGCGAATTTGTTTTATGTTATCGGAGATAGACATGTTATAAGTCATTTTTTTTCATAACAAAGTTACCACATATTTTTGAATTCAGCAAAGTGGAATTTTGTCAAATGGCATTTTATTTGCTCCTGTGTCAATGTTTTCATGGTCAGAAATCAAGTTTTATGACGAAAAAAGTGTAACTTTGTATGTTATTTTGGGTTGTTATACCCTTTACTTAATGCTTTAGGCTCATTAAAAGATTTCTTAAAATAGTATTCTTCATAGGTCTTGTGGCGTTTTTATTGCTCACGAGCGTTGTCATCATGCTCCATGACAAGCGTATTCAGACTTATGTGGCTCAGGTTGCTACTGTGTATCTTTCGCGGGTTCTTGATAGTCGCGTCAAGGTCGGTTCGGTGGAGTTTGAGCCTATCAATTCGCTGATGGTGCGTGATGTGTATATTGAGGACCGCAGAGCCGACACCTTGGCATACGTGGGGCTTATTGATGTGAGCCTGTCGCCGTTGCGGCTGCTCAAGCGTGAGATAGTGGTTGATCACATTGATGTCGTGGGACTTTATGGCAATATCGCCGTTGACGAGCAGGGGCGTACTAATGCCGACTTCCTGCTTGACGCCATTCCTGTGCCTAAAGGCGATATAAACCTTGAGGGCATGGTAAATATCGGTCAGGTAAATCTGGTTAATGCAAGACTACGTTATCGCAGGGAGCCATATAGTGAAAGGGCGCAGTGTAGCGGTTTTGATGTCAACAATCTTTATTTTGATGATATTGACGCTTCTTTGGCACTTAATCACCTCAGTTTGGATAGCATAAATGTCCGTTTGGTGAATTTCAGCGCTCATGAGTTGAGCGGTCTGACGCTGTCGCGTCTTTATGCCTCTGTGAGTGGTAACAGGCAATCGCTTGTTGCTGATGTTGAGGTGCAGCTACCTTCATCGCGAATAGTCTTGAACGATATTTCCGCCGAAGGCTATCAGGCGCTGTTTGATAGTACGCGGGCTATGGACTGGAGTGCTGTGCGAGTCAGTATGCCAGACAATAGGATCAGCCTCGCTATGAGTGATTTGGCATTCATGGCCTGTGACCTCGCAAATAATAGGGCGATACTGACCGGCGATTTCGTGCTATGTGGTGCGGTGGATAGTTTACAACTGTCGCCTATCAACTTCAGATATAATGGTCATCAGTTATTCAGCGGCAGTGTGTATGCTTCAGGACTGCCTGATATCAAGTCCGCTAAACTTGTTGCTGACATAGATAATGCCGCAATTGCCAAGAGCGATATTCAGGACCTTGTTTCCGACATACGTCGTCAGCCTGTGGAGCTTGGTCCGGAACTCGGCAGATTGGGTACCATACGTTTCCGCGGACATGCCACAGGAAGCATGCAGGGGGTGACGCTCAAGGGGTTGGTGACCACAGCTCAAGGCAGTGTGACGACAAATGTTGCCATTAAGCGTGACAGTGTGGCGCATCGTATGCTCATGAGCGGAAAAGTCACGACACGTAATTTCAAACTCGGAAGAACGGTAGGTGTTAAAGAAATAGGCGCCGCGAGCGCGGACCTTGAGGTTAATGTTATTTACAGCCGCAATAGTCCTATTGTGGCGCACATGCTGGGAAAGGCGCATAAGGTGGAACTTCTCAACTATTCCTATGAGGGCATAGACATCAACGGAACTTTGAGCCGAGGCATATTCGACGGCAAAGTCACGATGCGCGATCCTAACCTTGATTTCGAATTCTCGGGATTGGTGAACATAGCAGACGCACTGCCTAAATTCGACTTTACGCTCGACTTGCGCCGCTTCCACCCTTACAACCTCAATATGGGTGCCGGATACCCTTTGCTTTCGATGTCAACGAAGGTTAATATCAACATGACGGGTAGCGAACTCGACAACCTCAATGGGTATATAATCGTTGATAGTCTGTTGGTTAAGAATGGCAACAAGCGGTTCTACCACGACCATTTGGTAGTCACTTCGGAGATGGATAAGCAGCGCTCGCAACTCAAGATTAATTCTAATATCGTGAATGCCAATTTTGAGGGCAAATATCTCTATAGCACTCTGTGGCCCAGTTTACAGAAGATAGCGGCGCGAAACATGCCGTCTATGTTATCCGACAGGCGCATAAAGGCTCTCAAAAAGTCGCCTGACGATAACGAGATGCATTTCTATGTTTATATTCAGAGTCTTGATGACGTATTTGATGTTTTAGACCTTCCCCTTGAGATGGATAAGACAGCCACCGTGAAGGGCTATTTGAGCGATGCCGACAAAAAATTCTCGCTGAGGTTGGGTATGCCTGACTTCGCGGTGGGTAATGTGGAACTTAATGACATCACTCTTAACTTCAATAACGACAGCAACCGCATAACCTTAGATTCATACCTCAGCACCGGAGACGTCCATCCCGTGCAGTGGCGAGGCAATATCGTGGCGGGCGATGATAGTGTTGACATGAATCTTGTGTGGGATAATAGCGATAGTATCAAACATCATGGTGACATCAGCATGGGGGTTGCCGTGAGCAAGGAAAATGGCAGACCTATCGTGGCTCTGGATATCAGACCTTCGCAGATTATCATTGCCGATTCTATATGGAATTTGAGTTGTGATATGGTGCGTCTCAATGCCGATACCACAGTCACTATTAGTGACTTCTATTTCTTGGGCTCCGAACAGTACCTAACCGTTGACGGGCGTGTCGGTCGTCATCGGAACGAAGCATTGGAAGTGGCGATGAGTAACCTCAATCTGGGATACATCATGCAGTTCGTACCCTTGGTGGGTATCACTTTCGGAGGCTATATAACCGGCGATGCGATAATATATTCAGTGATGCACGACCCGATACTTAATGCCGATGTATATCTTGAGCAAGCGCAGATTAATAACTATGATGTTGGTAATATCCACGCCACGTCCGATTGGGACGGTATAGCCCAGCGCCTTAATCTACATGGTGTGGTGCTTAATGACGCCCGTGACACCATGGCTCTGGCAGATGGTTTTGTCGGTATTCCGCGCGATACGGTAGATTTTGTGTTTACCGCTGATGGTTTGGATGTCAACTTCATCAATGCCTATACCGAACCCGTGACGCTTACCGTTGGCGGAAAGGCATACGGCAAGGTTCACCTCTGTAAAGCTCCCAAGAAAAAAGGCGCGCAACTCGACGGCAGCGCTTTTGTCAAGGACGGCATGCTGGGAGTTGATTTCCTTGGCACACGCTACTATTTTGATGACACGGTGAGCATGACACCCACGAGCATCGACTTTGACAGCATTGCCGTGCGTGACAGCGAGGGACATAAAGGATATGTTAAAGGGCAGTTGACGCATAACGGCGACTTCCTTGACTTCCGCTATCGGCTGATGATGCATGTTGATTCCATGCTGGCAATGAATACCACAATCAAGGATAACGACCTCTATTACGGCAAAGCTTACGGCACGGGCAATGTATATATCGTCGGCACGGAAAAAGAAACGGATATCAATGTGAATGCCGCCACAGCTCCCGGTACGAGTTTCTTCCTCAACGTGGCAAGTGCCAGTACCGCCCACGACAATAGTTTTGTGACCTTTGTGGCCCATGATGAACCTATTATTTTACCTAAAAAGCGCCGCCGCCGTACCAAGTCAGAGACCGTGGTTGAGGAACTCAAGTCGAAACTGCGCCTTAACCTGCAACTGGAAGCGACACCCGATGCGCGAGTACATGTCATCATAGACCCCAAAACGGGAGATATGCTCCAAGGCTATGGCTACGGAAACCTCAGAATTGTGTATGACGGCACTGACGATGTGAAACTCTATGGTATGTACACGCTTGAGGCAGGGCAGTTTGGATTTACTTTCCAAGACGTGTTGCGGCGCGATTTCAAAATCCTCAAAGGTAGTAGCATGAGCTGGTCGGGAGACCCAATCAACGGCGATGTCAACGTCACGGCTGTGTATAGTACTTCAGCATCGCTCAACGACCTTGATAATACTTTGGCACAGTCTGTGTCTAGAACTACGGTGCCGGTCAATTGTATGCTGAACCTCAATGGAAGACTAACACAGCCCAACTTGCAGTTCGATGTTGAGTTGCCAAGTGCCGACGAATCGCTCAAGCAGCAGGTAAAAAATATTATAAACACCGATGAAATGAAAAATCGTCAAGTGCTCTATCTGCTGTTACTCAATAAGTTCTATACTCCCGACTATATGAGGACATCGTCAGTGTCAATCTCGCAGAACGATGCCTATTCAGTACTTACCAGCACCGTCACGGGACAGATAAATAGTTGGCTGTCACGACTCACCAAGGATTTTACCCTCGGATTTAATGTCCGTCAAGAGGGTGAAGGACCTACAGGCTCGCAGGAGTATGAGGCAGAATTTACATATCAACTGAATAACAGGCTGATAATTAATGGCAATTTCGGGTATAGGAACGATGCCATGTCAACTAATAAGTTCATGGGAGACGCCGATATTGAATACCTGCTAAATCCTAAAGGTACTATACGCGCCAAGGCATACACCCACACCGTGGATAGGTACTCGCTCAGCACGGCGCAAACCAAGCAGGGAGTAGGTTTTGTCTATAAAGAAGAATTTGACAATGGTAAAGAGTTGATACAAAATATGAAACAGGGTATCAAAGATATCTTCAAGAAGAAAAATAAAAAATCCAAGAAAACTAAAAATTCAAAAGATAAATAGATGGTTAGGAAGTCATTACTGATGGTGTCGCTGATGGTGTTTTGCGGTATGTGCGTAGCCCAATCGGTGTTGGAGCGCGAACTGCTGCAATATAGTCAAGAGTTCATGATATTCGGCGATGGGCATGTTCGCGAACTATTGGAATATGGTCGGCAGGGTAGGCAGGACTCATTGCTCAACAGCCTTAACGGTGAAATGTCGTTGCTATATTATAATGCCGAAGAACAACGCGTTATCATTAAGCCGACAAGGAATACATCCATAGATTTTTCTGTGTCGGTATATGGCGCCGACACTTTGGTATGCGCACTGGTAACCACTCAGCAACCGTACCCTACCTCTATGATTTATGTGGATCGTACCATGTGTGAGCATGGCAAGGAACTGCCCACGCGGCGAGCTGAGACCAAGCAGAACTTGCCGGCATGTCCTCCTACGTTTTGTACTGCACGACTATCCGAAGACAGGCAACATATCATTGTCGATAACCAGACATGGCGTATGTTAGATAATGAAGAACAACAGTATGTGGTGCCACAGCTTGTGAGCGACACACTGTCTATATATACTATTTTCGTTTCTGAATCCTTGAAAAAAAATCAATAACATGACTCAAAAGGCTATATTCCCCGGCACTTTCGACCCATTCACTATCGGTCACTACCGCATTGTGGAGCGCGGTTTGCAGATTTTCGATAAGATAGTTATCGGTATTGGCGTGAATACCGGCAAGCGGTCGCTGTTTACCGTAGAACAGCGCAAAGACATCATAAAGCAAGCTTTTGCCGATAATGATCGCGTGTCCGTAGAGTCTTACGACTGCCTTACTGTGGATTTTGCACGCAACGTTGGAGCTCAGTGCGTGCTCCGCGGCTTGAGAACTGTAGCGGACTTCGAATACGAGAGGTCTATGGCGGAAGCCAATGCCAAACTCGCGGGACTGGAGACCATAGTGCTCTATACCGATGCCGAGAACGCTTTCGTATCATCAACAGTGGTGCGAGACCTATATCTTTTCGGAAAGGACATAACACCTTTCCTGCCTCCTAAAGTATCCATTAACAAAATCATACAATGAAAAAAACAGTCATATCATCATTCCTCGCGCTGTGTGCCATGGTAAACGTCGTAGCGCAAACGCAGAGCGGCAGAATACAAAAGCAGTTGTCGATATATAATCAGGTGATGCGTGAGTTAGATGCCAATTTCGTTGATACATTGTCGTACGAAACGATTAATAACGCTGCCATAAAGGCCATGCTTTATTATACCGACCCTTACACTGTCTATTTCCCGCCCGAGAAGACAAATGTTCTTCAGCAAATGACAACAGGCAAGTATGCCGGTGTGGGTTCTACTATCACACAACTTGATGACACGGTGTTTTTTGCCGATCCCTTCGCCGACAAACCTGCCTATAAGGCCGGTATCAAGGCTGGCGATGCCATACTATCCATTGATGGCGAAAAGGTAATAGGCATGTCTTCGGCGGATGTAAGTAGCCGTCTGCGCGGTAAGATAGGCACCACGCTGCAGGTTAAGGTCAAGAGGCATGGAGTTGCAAAACCACTTACGATGAATATCACTCGTGAGCAGATACAGACGCCTTCGGTGTCATACAACGCGCTACTCGATAATAACTATGGTTACATTCATTTTGACGATTTCACCGAAAATTCTTCGTCAGAATTCCATGCCGCGCTTGAGAGTCTCGCTGCCCGCGCAGAGCTGAAAGGTCTCATCATAGACCTGCGTGGCAATCCGGGAGGCATAGTCGGTGAAGCCGCAAAAATACTGTCAAACTTCATTGATGAAGGTACGGCAGTGGTTGTTACCAAACGTCATGACGAAGTGCTCAGAACCTATAAAACCCCCTATGCACCGCAATGGCGCGATTTGCCCCTGGTAGTTCTCGTTGATGACGATACTGCATCGGCTTCGGAAATTGTAGCGGGAACACTGCAAGATCTTGACCGGGCTGTCATTATGGGGCAACGGACATTCGGCAAAGGACTCGTACAATCTGTCAGGGCTATCGAAGGCGGCGGTAATCTGAAAGTTACTGTGGCTAAGTACTACATACCGTCAGGCAGATGTATTCAGGCTATTGACTACAGCCAGCGCACAGACGATGGTAAGCCTTATTATATGCCCGACAGTCTGACGCATGAATACACTACCGCCCACGGACGTGTGGTGCGCGACGGGGGAGGAATAAAGCCCGATGTGGAAATAAAAACGGCAGAAGACGGAGGCTCAATAGCATATCGTTTGTCGCAAGACCAGCAGTTTTTCCGCTTCGCCAATATCTTTGTGGCTAAACATCCGACTATAGAACCTGCGGCATCATTTGTAGTCAGTGACACCATCATGCGGCAATTTACCGAATATCTTAAAAATATTGACTATAAGTACACAAGTTTTTCTGCAAAGTATGCCGAAGAGATGAAACGTGCTCTTAAGTACGATGGTTTATTGGATAGTTGTTCAGTGGAGTTAGAAGCCCTTGAAAGCAAGCTCAATCCTCCTCTTGAACAGGCACTCGCCATTGATGACCATTATGTGCGCGAAAGTCTTGCCATGGAAATCCTTAACCGCTACTATTCCCATCACGGCACTTATGCCTACTACGTACGAAATGACTTGGCAATCCGCACAGCATTGCAGTACCTTACCGACCCGCAGAAGATGAGCGAAGTTCTTAATCCGAAATAATGCCATCGGTGATACGCACCGTTCTATCAGCCGATGACGCCAAACTCTCGTCATGAGTCACGATAACGAGTGTGACACCTGCTTTGCGGCGCATATCAAACAGCAGCTCATGGAGTTGCTGTTTTCCGTTTGTATCCAGGCTACCTGAAGGTTCATCAGCAAAAATTATTGAAGGTTTATTGACCATGGCTCGGGCTACGGCTACCCGCTGACGCTCACCGCCCGACAGTTCCGAGGGCTTATGTGACATCCTGTCGCCAAGACCCATATCACGCAGCAACTGTTCGGCTCGAAGGCGAAGGTCACTACTTTTGTCACCATGCAATAAACCGGGAATCATGACATTTTCCAATGCCGTAAACTCAGGTAGGAGTTGATGAAATTGGAATACGAAACCTATGTTCTCATTGCGAAAAAGCGCCAATTCATCGCTTTTTAAGCCTGTGATATCTTTGCCGCAGATGGTCAGTGTTCCGCGGTCAGCGCAATCAAGGGTGCCTAAAATTTGGAGCAGAGTTGTCTTGCCGGCACCGCTGGCACCTACTATGCAAAGTACTTCTCCCTGGTAAATATCAAGGTCTATGCCGCGGAGTACACTGACGTTGCCGAAACTCTTGTGTATCCCCGTAGCCGATAAAATTATGTTTGTAGTATGAGGCATATTCTCTGTTTTTTTTCTTTCCTGACACAATTCCTTTTCACAACAACTTCACCATACCGCAGTATATAAAGGTAGAATACCATGAAAATCATTGTGGTATATATTGCCGTTATGGCGCATCAAATCAAAACTTATATTCAAAGTATCTCCTGTGCCTTGTTTGATTTCCACCGATCCTGTGCTGAAGTACTCAAGCGCTGATGTTTGTCCATCCACCAATGTTGTCAGATATGCCCCGAGGTCGTAACCGTCTTTTTGCATACCTGCTATGGTTGTGAACACTTCGTGGCTGTCGCTCACCATATATGCGCCCAAAGGTAGTGGCTCGGTTTCTGTTGGTGCGGGGCTGAAGACGTCAGTAAAGGTGAGTATCTGTCCCGTGCCTGAATAACCATCTTCTGTAGCCTCTACGCTACCACTATAAAATTCCATTTCCCATACGTATGCGTCCACTCCCTTGTCGCGGTAGTAGTCAGCATAGTATATCGCTATGCCGGATGTGAATTGTGCCGCAGGGCGTGGCTCGTCATTCTTTTTGCATGACGTGAAGCATATTGCCGATAATACAGCCAATGAGCAGAATAGTATGTGTCGATTATTCATGGTTGTTTTTTATTGCTGTTATAAAGTGTCGGTAGGCACGAGGTGACGAACCCCAAGAGCGCGACGAAACATGTTGTGATTACTATGTCGCTCATTTTTACCGCCACAGGATATGCTTGCGGCATAAACTCACTGCCGTATGTAATCACTCCGTAGCGCTCTTGCAGAGCACAGACGATAAGTCCTATGATTAGCCCGACGATGGCTCCGAGTAATGTGATTAGCCAACCTTCAAAGATAAATATTCTGTTAAGTATGCTTTTTGTCGCTCCCAAGGCGGTGAGAGTCTCACTATCGGCAGACTTCTCGATGCGCAGCATGGTTAGTGACCCTACAACGCTAAAGGCGGCTATAGTCAGTATGAAAGCCATGAGCAGAAAGGTCAGCCATTTCTCGATATTCATGATGCGATAGAAGTCCTGTTGTTGTTCATATCTGTTGCTTACGATGTATTTTTCTCCGATGAAATCGCGGATTTTGCGTTGTACGGCTTTTTCGTTAGCACCTTCTTTTAATTCCAGTTCCAGTGCTGTGACTTGTGTGCTGTCGTATTCAAAAATGTCTCGTGCCATATCCAACGATACTATGGCATACCTGTCATCGTATGTCGTTTGCTGTATGGCGAAAGCTCCGGCAAGTAACACTCCGGCTTGATTGAAACTCTGGTCTGGGCGCAGAGTGTTGATGCTGCCGGTGCGACGCGGGCAGTAAATCGTAAGTGGTGCCCCGAGTTGCTGAACAACACCGAGTTTGTACTGCAAACCGGCACCGAGAACTATCCATTCAATATCGTTGTTCTTCACTTGGTATGAGCCGTCGATTATCAGCGATTCGATATCGGTCATAGAGGCAAAATGCTCGTCAACACCTTTGATAAGTGCCGGTTCCTGACGATCGGCATAGCTCAAGAGTGCTGTCTCTTCAATCGTGGGGGCTACATATTTCACCTCTTCAAGTCCAAATATGGGTTGCAGTACACTGTCATTTACCGAGAAATACTTGCCTTTGCGCACCTCTATGCGCAGTTGTGCGTCGAAGGCGGAAAACATATTACTCACCATACCCTCAAAGCCGTTCATGACAGACATCACGCATACCAAAGCCGCCGTACCGACAGCGATACTCGCTGATGATATGGCGGTTAATATGTTTATGGCGTTATGGGACTTCTTGGCGAAGAGGTAGCGCCATGCAATCCATAGTGAAAAAACCGATGAATTCATTATTTTTTCAGCAAATCATCAATGTGATCCAGCTGATCCAATGTGGTGTCGAGGTGGAAGTTCAACTCAGGTATTATGCGTAGTTGATTATGTACTTTATTTCCTAACAAGAAGCGTATCTTGTGGCTGTCGGCATCGATATCTTCCATTACCTGCGGGGCATTGTCGGCGGGAAAAATACTCAGGTAGCAATGCGCTATGGCAAGGTCGGGGGTAACACGAACCTCACTAACGGTTATCAGTGTGCCGCGCAGCGATGAGGCGCGCGACAAAAATATCGTGCCTAACTCTTTCTGAAGAAGACGGGCAATTTTTTGTTGACGTATTGAATCCATAGCGTATTATGTATAATGATGCCTAAAAGTATTTCTCTTCTTTGCCGGTGATGGATGTCAGCAGGTTATTGGCAAGACTGCTGGCTCCGAAGCGGAAGTATTTATTGTTGAGCCATTTGTCGCCCAGTATTTCTTTGACCAGCGTGTAGTGTTGAACAGCCTCTTCTGTAGTGCGCACTCCTCCTGCGGGTTTGTAGCCGACCATGATACCGGTCTTTTCGTGCCATTCCTTAATGGCGTGGCACATGACGTACGTTGCTTCGGGGGTGGCATTCACGGCTATCTTGCCCGTTGACGTTTTGATGAAATCGGCTCCGGCCTGCATGGCTATCAGCGAAGCTTTCTTGATAATCGCCGCATCACGCAAGATACCTGTTTCAAGAATAACTTTAAGGTGTGCCTCGCGACATGCCGCTTTCAATTCGCATAGTTCGTCATAAACTTCGGCATAGCGACCTTGCAGCATTTTGCCGGCGGATATTACAACGTCAATTTCCGTTGCGCCTTCCATTACAGCCATCGAAACCTCGGCGATTTTGACTTCTACGAATGTTTGCGACGCCGGAAAGCCCGCGGCAACACTGGCGATACCCACTCCGGGAGCGGTTAGGGCTGTCTTAACGTATGGCACCATGGCTGGATATACACAAATAGCGGCAACATTAGGTTCTTGAGGGTATTTAGCACCGAATTCGTTGACGCGTTGCGCCATGAGGTTGACGCGTTCATCAGTGTCATCAACGCATAATGTGGTAAGGTCTATTTGATGAAGACATTGTTTCCATACCGCAACGTTGTTGTTGTCGGCGTAATGCTTCGCAAGTATGCGTTTTACATCCGCCTCCACGGCGGCATTGTCCAATGCGTCGCAGTTGTAGGCAGCGAAAAGTTCTTCAAATTTATCCATAGTAATAGTTTTTTTATTAGGTTTAACTTATGCGGGCGATGATAGTTTCGTTTCCTACTGTTTTGTCGCCTATTTCCACGAAAGGTTCGGCATCGGGTGGCAGGAAGATGTCAACCCGTGACCCGAATTTGATAAAGCCTAATTGCTCGTTGATATGAGCTTTGTGTCCCACCTTGGCGTATGTCACTATGCGTCGTGCCAAGGCTCCGGCAATCTGGCGTACGAGCACCTTGATGCCTGACTCAGTCTGTATAACCACCGTCGAGCGCTCGTTCTCGGTACTCGACTTCGGAAGCCATGCCACGGCATGACTACCTTTCTGGTGTGATGCCTCAATGATGTCACCGCTGATAGGATACCAGTTGGCATGAACGTTGAATACGGACATGAATATAGAGATTTGCAAGCGTTTCTCGCCATGGAAATATTCCTGCTCTTCAGTAGGTTCTATCACTACTACAGTGCCATCGCATGGAGCCACTATCAGTCCCGGGTCATCAATCTCAACCTCGCGAAGAGGATTGCGAAAAAAGTAGGTAAAGAATACCAACAGGAATGCCGACAAAATAAGGTTGATGGCAAAAATCCATGTGGGCCAATGGATATAGGCAAAAACATTGCAAGTAAAAATAACCAACAGGACGACAGTGAGTATCAATCGTCCTTCTTTGTGAATACGTAATCGTTTCATAGCCTTTATGTTCTTATTCTTCTACCGGGCTAAAATCCGACTTGCCGACACCACACATTGGGCAAACCCAATCTTCGGGAATGTCTTCAAACGC
>DGSV01000079.1 GCA_002394025.1 Bacteroidales bacterium UBA4353 | reverse complement strand
ACCTCTTTGCCGTTGATATTCAGCATCATACCTTCGAACCCTTCCTCTAAAATCTGCGCCTTGTAATCCGCGAGCGAACGGGTGGAGTAGGTATGTACAGCGGCCTTGCAGTTCTGCGTCATGACGAGGCCGTTCTTGTCGTCTTTGTTGGTTACGGCGAAAGCGCTTTTCTTCAGCCCGTCGAACAGCCGTTTCTTCGTGTCGCGGTAGTTGTCGAAGGTCTTGTGGTAGTCGAGGTGGTCGCGCGTGAGGTTGGTGAAGATTCCACCGGCGAATGTAAGTCCGCCAATGCGGTTTTGGGCTATTGCGTGCGAACTGACTTCCATGAACACGTAGTCGCAGCCGGCATCGACCATCTGTGCCAACAGTTTGTTGAGCGTGATGGGGTCGGGGGTTGTGTGTTCTGTGGGTATTGCCTCGCCATCGATATAGTTCACCACGGTCGACAGCAGTCCTGCTTTGTAGCCCAGTTTGCGGAACAGGTTGTAGAGGGTGGTGGCTATGGTTGTCTTGCCGTTAGTGCCTGTTACTCCGACCAGTGTGAGTTTTGTTGATGGTTGACCATAATAGGCATTTGCCATCAGGGCCAGGGCATAGTTGCTGTTGTCAACGAGTATGTATGTTATGCCGCTGAGCATATTCTCCATGCGCTTCTGGCATACTATAGCCACGGCTCCGCTCCTTACCGCGTTTTCTATGAAGTCATGACCGTCAACCGAGGTTCCTACTGTGGCTACAAATACGTCGCCGGCACAGACAAGGCGCGAGTCGAAACGGATATTGGTGATGTCAATGTCTGTGCTGCCCTGAAGCACACTATGATGGATATTGTCAAGCAGATGTGTGAGTAGCATGATTATTATCTTAATGTGATGTTTATTATTGTTCCTTTCTTCGTTTTGGTTCCTGGTGCAATACTTTGCGCCACAACCTTTCCCGCTCCGTGCATGTTTACGCTCATTCCTGTCCGCTCAAGCAGGTACACGGCGTCTTTCGCGCCCATGCCTAACACGTTGGGTACCAGACCATTGTCGGTATTGATTTTGCGTTCTGATGTTTGCAGGTGTCCGCCGTTTTCGGTAGATGTCTGGAAGGACAAAATCCTTGTGCCGCGTTT
Source organism: Bacteroidales bacterium UBA4353 (assembly GCA_002394025.1). Lineage (GTDB taxonomy): Bacteria > Bacteroidota > Bacteroidia > Bacteroidales > Paludibacteraceae > UBA3747. The sequence continues at coordinate 4,320 of DGSV01000079.1, read as the reverse complement.
TTTGGCTGTGACATCCTCGCGGCTTATGTCTATTTCTTTTTGCACTTGATAGATGGCTTGCTCATAGCCTGTTTTGATGCTCGGCAGCCCTTGTGCGCCATTATTGATAGCAGCTATTTGCTGCGGTGTGCGTCGTTGTTTGAGCGATATGGTGCGTTCCGCGATGTTCTTGACCACTACCGCGCAGTCACTGCCTCCGGCTCCGGGACTCGCGGGGTCGTGAATGACGACCAAGCAGGTATATTTAGGGTCTTCAACGGGGAAGTAGCCACAGAAACTTATACGGTGACGCTGTGTCGAGTAGGTCTTGTTCACAAGTAGCTGCACGGTACCCGTTTTGCCGGCTATGCGTACCAGTTTGCTGCGGGCTGCGGTACCGGTAGCGATACGGTGCATCTTCTGCTCGCCCTCGAACCACACCTCTTTGTCGCTCCACACGACATTTTCCAGAGCTGATTGTATCTGCTTGAGGACTCTGTTGCTACATATCTTGTTGCGGATTACTTCCGGTTCAAATTCTTCTATTATTTTGCCGTTTTGCGCGATGGCTCTGCATAGGTGCGGTCGCACCATTTTGCCGTTATTGGCTATGGCATTGTAATAGCGTATGGTATATATCGGTGGCAGTTCGGCGTAGTATCCGTAACTCATGGTGGCGAAGGTGAATTCGGCAGGAGGGGTCTTGAGCAAAGGTTCTTGGGCGTTGTTGAGTTCTATGCTGCGCGGGTCCGTTATACCCATCTCTTCGAGGCGTTCAAGATATTTGTCGTAGTTCTTGCCATAGGCGTTGAGGATTACTTGTGCTATACCGATGTTTGAAGATGCATAGAGCGCCTCCTCGATTCTGATTTTTCCGAAGCCGCTATGGAATCGTGCCGACCAGTCGGTGATGGGGCGCTCTTCTTTTGATGAGACCCTGTCATTGAGGCGCATAGAACCTGTGGTGCCGGTGTCAATAATGTCATCCATCTGTATCAGTCCATCCTCGAGTGCAGCCATGATGGACATGGTTTTCATCGTTGAACCGGGTTCCACACGGCGTGCGGCATAGTTGTCGTTCTCGTAGTAGTTGCCGTCCGATGCCAGTCCGAGGTTAGCGCATGCCAATATGCCTCCCGTGTTAACTTCCATTAGTATTGCGCAACCCCATTTACCACCCATAAGGCGTAATTTCTTTTCCAGTTCATTCTCGACAATGTCCTGTAGGTCGATATCCAAGGTAGTGATGATATCGTTGCCGGGAATAGGGTCTATCACGTTAAGACGCACGTCTTTACCATAAGCCCATACTATTTGTTGTATGCCATCACTACCCCGCAGGTTCTTGTCAAAAAAGTTCTCCAAACCATTTTGCCCGGAGCCTCGCCGATATATGCGCGTCAAGTCGCTGTTGTATTGGTCCTGCGAGTAGATGTTGCCCAGTGTGCGTTGTGCCAGTTGTCCGTAGGGGCGGCGACGCTCATAGATGGTGTCCACGCTCAATGTGTTAACATGGTAGAAATGTTTTTTGTCAAAAGCTTCACTTTGTTTGATTTTGAGCATCTGCGAGTGCGAGATACGCTTGTCGTTGAGTTTTGCGGTTCTCGAGCCTTTTTTTGACTCATTGATGCGCTTATATGTTTTGATGAGCATCTCGCGATACCATTGTTGGTCATGATCATGATAGACATCGCTAAGGGTGCTTGCGAGGATGTCAACATTATCGTAGAAAAATTGTCCGTTGTCTTTAAGCACTATGTTGGCTTTGAAGTCAAAGCGCAGGTAGTAGCTTGGTATTGTGGTTACCAACAATCGCATATCGTGAGAGTAGATATTGCCTCTTGGAGCCTCGATGGGGTAGCGGCTTTTTTCCACCTGTTCTGACAGCGCACGCCATTTATCACCCTCAATGAACTGGAGATGTAATATCCGCGGGATTATCACCAAAAAACTGATAATTCCCATTAGGATCATGATGAGGGTATAGAATTTAGCGAATGTTTTGGTGTTATTGTTCATAAATCTATAGGCGGTTCGTTGGTGCCGGAGAGGGGTATATGACGTTCTTCGAGCATGTAAGTAATGCTTGATTCGCGACTTATCTGCATCAGTTCTGTCTCAAGGTCGATGGATTCTATGCGCAGGTTCTTGCTTTCGGTGTTTTTTTCGGCCAACTTGTTGCGCAGTTGGTCACAGCGATATGCAAAACCTATGTATATCAGACTTATAAGCAGTATCAGCAATATCGCCAGACCATTATTACGCGCCAGATCGCCGATGAGCCATTGCCCGGTGAATATGTCGCGAATAAACCTACCGATACGTATTGCTATTGAGGACTGATTATCATTGTTTTGTTCTATGTCTTCTTGCTCGTAATCCATCTCTTTGTCATGCTGTTTTTATTGCTATGCGTAGTTTTGCGCTTCTTGCTCTTGGGTTTGCCGCAATTTCTTGCTCTGTGGCTGTAACGGCTTTGTTGCTGAGCGGTTTGAGAGGTGTGATAATGTTGCCGTAGAAGTCTTTGCTTACCAAACCTTGCACGTTGCCGGTTCGCATGAAGTTCTTCACAATTCTGTCTTCCAGCGAGTGATATGTCAGCACCGCCAGCCTTCCGCCCGTGGTCAGCGCTTGGGATGTTTGATACAGGAAATCACGCAAGGCGTCCATCTCGTTATTGACTTCGATGCGCAATGCCTGAAAAACTCGTGCGAGGTCCTTCTTTTCACGGTCATATTTGAGGCTGTCGCGAGTGGCTTCGACGAGTTGTCCGGTGGTGAGCAGAGGTTGCTGCTCACGCATACGGCATATTGATTTTGCTATTTGTCGTGCCTGCTTGAGTTCGCCGTAGAGGTAGAACAGGTCCGAGAGCCGCGTTTCGTCATAACTATTGACGATGTCGGCGGCGGATATCTGTGCCGAGCGGTTCATACGCATGTCAAGGGGCTCGTCGTAGCGGAAACTGAAACCACGCTCTCCGGTATCGAAATGGTGGAATGAAACTCCTAAATCCGCCAAGATACCGTTCACGGACTTGATGGCGTAGTAGCGCAAGAAGCGCTGCATGTAGCGGAAATTGGCATGGACGCTGATTATGCGTTCATCGGTGAGCAGATTATTGGTTGACGACATCTGATTGTTGAAAGCGTCAATGTCTTGGTCGAAAACCATGAGTTTTCCGCGATTTGAGAGTTTGCCAAGGATAGAACGTGAGTGTCCGCCACCACCGAAAGTGGCATCAATATATACTCCGTCAGGGTTGATGTTCAGTCCCTCAATGGTTTCGGTGAGCAGTGCCGGTATGTGATATGCCTGTTCAGTCATAGAAAGTCCTCCCGAAGGCTGTCACATTATTGCGTTTGAGCAGTAGCATGTGTACCACTCCGTGCCAAAAGCCGAGGCCGTAGCCCATTAGTTGCGTCACAGAGGCGGCAATACTCATCAGACCTACTTCGATGCTGCCGTTGCGCACTGCCGAGTCGGTGCATATTATCGTTGAGAACAGCAGTGCCATGAATGCCGGAACGCCAATCATGGCTCGAGTCGCAAAACAGTTGCCACTCACGGCTAAGGTTATGCACCCTGCTATGAATACCGCGGCGGCGGCTATCACCAGTATGGCGAAAATTCCGGGCAGCGTATGAACTGCCTTGAGGCTTTGAGGATAGCGTTTGTAGAGGGCTATGCGTGCAATACCGCTGTTATAGACTTGTTTGTAGAACTGCCAGAGGTTGGCGCGGCGTTTGTGCCATACCCATGCCTCGGGAAACAACCGGCAACGCAATCCGGCGCCATAGATGCGAAGGCTGAGGTCTATGTCCTCGCCGAAACGCATAGAGGAAAAACCGTCAAGAGCCAAAAATTTCTCACGGCGAATGCCCATATTAAAGGAACGCGGATAGAATTTGTCAAGTTTCCTATGACCACCGCGTATGCCGCCCGTGGTTAGGAAACTTGTCATGGAGTAGTTTATGGCTTTCTGGGTTGTCGTGAAACTGTCCATGGCCCTGTCGGGACCTCCGAAAGCATCGCATACTTCATGAGCCAATTCTTCATCAAGGGCATTGATATAGCCTTGAGGCATGATGACATCCGAGTCGAGAAATACCAGATAGTCTCCTTTGGCATGCTCGGCACCATAGTTCCGCGCTTTGCCGGGGCCTCCGTTTTCTTTGCTCAAATAGAGCAACTCCAACCTGTCGGCATATTTGGCGCAGACAGTGTTGCAGGGTTCTGAACTGCCATCCTCAACCACAATGACTTCTACCTCGCGGCTGCCGATAACTGCAATACTTGCCAGCAGGGCGTCAATCTCCTCGGGACGGTTATAGACGGGTATGA
>DGSV01000096.1 GCA_002394025.1 Bacteroidales bacterium UBA4353 | reverse complement strand
CACCGCCATGTTGGCGTTGAACGTGTCAGCTGACATTCTCAACGGCTTCAAGATGGTTGGAGACAGCCTCAAGGTGTCCATCGCGTCATCAAACAAAAGAACGGATATGCTTATGGAAGACTTCGACTTCGCTTATAAGCAGAATCCTGAGAAAACAAAAGAATGGTTGGATAAGGCCAAGGAAGTTAAGGACAAATCTGACGAACTATACAACTATATCCAAGAGTTCAAATTGTCAATACTTCGTATGTCTGACGGCATCGACTACTCCGAAGAGCCTGAAAATATCCGTAACCAAGGTGATACCAATGCACCTGGCAACTATGGTTTGCGTATGCAGAACGAGCAAGGTGTAGCTAATGCTACGGCACTCAAGGAACGTATCGCCACGTACCGTGACTTCATGAAACAGTTCGCTGAAAAAGCAAAAGATACTATTAAGGTGCACTCACTTGACAATATCTTTGCAACAGAAAGCGGACATAACGCTTCAGGTGAAGTAATTCCTTGGGAAGAGAGCTGGTTCGAGTCTATGCCTGTTGCTGCCGTTATCTCACTGCTCACAAAAACGCAGTCGGATATTCGCACGCAAGAGAACGATATGATAGCTTTCCTCAAAGCACAAACCGATGCTTCTGACTTCCGTGTGAACAAAATTCAAGCTCTGGTACTGCCCAAATCAAACTACGTAATCCGTGGCGACCGCTACCAAGCTCAGATAGTGCTCTCGGCTGTGGACTCAACGAAAACACCGGAAATTGTAGTTAATGGCAATAAACTCGGTACAGATGGTATTTATGAAGTTGGAACAGGTTCTACAGGCTCGTTCAAATACAGCGGTCAGTTGACACTGACAGGTAACGATGGTCTGCCTCGTATCTATCCTTTCGAGTCAGAATATGTTGTCGGTGAGCCTTCAGCTACCATATCTAACATCGACATGAACGTTGTATATCGTGGTATCGATAACCGTTTTTCGATATCCGTGCCCGGTGTTCCTAACGAGAAAGTTTCTGTTACCGCTGACGGCGCAAGCGTGAAACGTAGTGGTAAAGACTACATTATCAATCCTACACGTGACGGCAATATCAAAATTATCGTTTCTGCTGATATGGCCGGTAAGAAAATCACCATGGGTAGCCAAGAATACCGCGTTAAATACTTACCTGACCCAAAAGCTTTCCTGTCTTACAGCAAGGATGGTATGCCTAAACTTACGCAGGATGACAAGTTGTCTATCAAGCAAATTAAAGGATCTGACACCAAAATCGTTGCAGAATACGGTCCCGATGAACTCCTAAAAGCTTCGTTTACCGTTAAATCCTTTAGCATGGTTACCAAGTTCGGATCATCAGAATCTCACAGTGGCAAACTTACCGGTGAGCAGCTTTCACAGATTGACCGCCTCCGCGCTGGAGACATCATCACATTCCGCGCCATTAAGGCTGTTGGTGCTGATGGAAAGACACGTAGCCTGAACGTAGTATCTATTTCACTCTAATTTATAGCCATAGAACCCATTAGGTCGGTTCTGACTAATCCAATAAACGTACTTATCGTTAAGTATAAAAGTACTAAACAATTATGAAGAGAATATTATTAACAATCGCAGTGGCTCTTGCCACATCATTTCAACTTGTCGTAGCGCAGTACGTTAACCGCTTCGATGACTCCAGTCGTCCTTTCTTCGATAGTAAAGGTGCTGTTCGTCTTGAGACCGTGGAGCTCGACGAAGCTGCTGACACACTCGTTAATCTCCGTCACCGTACAGATGATATAGTATGGTCAAGAGTTGTTTATCGTGTGATAGATATGCGTTATAAGCAGAATTACCAACTCTATTTCCCTATTCTGCCTAATGATGCCTATCTTAGCATGTTCCGTCTTATGCTGCAGAGCATCGTTGATACCTATAACGAAGCTGACGTGCCTGGTAAACAAAGACGTCATAACGCCTATTTCTACGGCGTAAACCCTGACGATATCAGACCTGTGTTCTCCGACAGCATGAAATTGTCAGGTCGTGAGCTTTCCAAGATTTTCAAACCTGATAATGGCGACGACGAGGATGAGTGCTTCAACAGCCTTATTCAATACGACACCATTAACGGTACGTATTCAATCAAGGAGTTCTCATATATGCAGTATGTGCGCAACCAGATTAAGTTCCTTATTCAAGAAGTTTATTTCTTCGACAAACACACTTCGCGCCTACACAGCAAAATTCTCGGTATCGCACCTCTCTACGCACTGCGTCCCGACTTCCTGACCCTCATGGAAAGTTATGCTGCTAATAATCAGCCTATGGACTTCTTCATGCAGTCTATTCTCGGATGGTTCTCATTCGATGAATTACGTCCGGAACTCGCTCGCCACTATATGATTCCTAAGAATAATGATTCGCACCGTATGACTTTTGATGAGTTCTTCGGTAAGAAGCTCTATTCCTCGTATCTGCTTGGCGATAGCAATATGTTCAACCGTATGCTTCTCAAATATGTCACCAATATGGATGACGTAGTTAAAGAGCAGCAGCGTATTGAGCGTGAATTGCTCGACTTTGAACAAGATTTGTGGGAGAACTAATTTATTCTCCTTCCGATAGAGTCTTTTACGGTTTTTTTTCACAAGTCTTTTTCAGGTGAATTTTTTTGGTGTTCTCTTCATATAAAAATACCGCAACAAAGGACAGTTTCTTACTTGTCCTTTGTTGTTGTCTATTTATATTACAGCCAGCACCAATTTCTAAAAAGCGATTGTCATGTCTAAGCCTCGATTCACAAATTTATATATCACCACCACGTTGAGTGTCACCCTCGTGTTATTCATGTTGGGTTTGTTCACTACCTTGTTGCTGCTCTCTGAACGTGTTAGCCGTAACCTCAAAGAGAATGTCACGATGTCTGTCGTGCTCAATGATAGTGTCACAAGTGGCGAGGTGCAACGTTTAATAAACCTGTTTCAGGGAGCAAAGTACGTCAGTCAGTGTCGCTATGTTTCCAAGGACGATGCCTTGCGCGAGCATATTGATAGACTTGGAGAAAATCCTGAAACATTCCTTGGCTATAACCCGCTTAGCGCATCAATAGAGATTAATCTCAGTTCGCAATATGCTAGTACGGATAGTGTAGCACCTATAGTGGCAAAAATTGAGGCAATACCTATCGTTGATGAAGTAATATATCAGCCTGATGTTATTTCCAAACTTGATAAGAACATCCGCGTGCTTACCATAGTTTTTATCGCAGTCATGGTTGTGCTCGCCTTAATAGCTGTTGTGCTTATCAATAGTACCATACGTCTCGGTGTTTATTCACGCCGTTTTTTGATACATACTATGAGTCTTGTTGGAGCCACATCGTGGAAAATACGAGCTCCTTTTGTCAGACAAAATCTACTCATTGGGCTGATATCAACCGTTATAGCTCTTATTTTGCTTGGTGCTACAGCCTATTATGCCAATAACCGTTTGGGTTTTCCTATTCTTAACGATCCTATGCTTATGCTTACCGTGGCCGGTGTTGTTGTCGTTTTCGCATTATTGCTAACCGGACTTTCTGCCAATGCGTCAGCAGCGCATTTCGTCAAGATGAAGTATGACGACCTGTTTTATGCTTAAGTGTTGTTGAACAAGGGGCAACGAGTACATTTTTTTCTCGTACAGCTATCTATAAACTTAAAACTTAATTCAATGGTATTCAAAAAAGTCAATTACATACTGCTTGCGGTGTCCATCGCCCTTATCGTTTTGGGATTTGTATTAATGCTTGGTGTGCGTAGTGCAGAAACCTATAATCCCGCAATTTATTCTTCGCGATATATCACCATTGGACCTATGATATCTTTCTTTGGCTTTCTGCTCGTGATACCGGCTTTGATATATCGAAAGAAGTAACACTATTCGTCTATGTCAACTCTCGAAGCTTTTATCCTTGGTCTTATTCAGGGTCTTACAGAGTACCTTCCGGTGAGTAGTAGCGGTCATTTACTGATAGCCTCACATTTTTTTGACATTACCGACGAGGGCACAGTTATGCCCTTTGTCGTTGCCCTTCATGTGGCTACTGTGTTCAGCACGTTGGTGATTCTTTATAAGGAAATTCTTTGGCTATTACGTGGAATGTTTGATTTCCGGTCGCCGCGTAGCACCTATCAAGGTTCTGTAAAAGTCTTTAATGACGCACAAAATTATGTCCTAAATATTCTTGTGTCGATGATTCCTGTCGGCATCGTTGGTGTGTTTTTTAAGGATTATATCGAATCGGCTTTTAGCGGACTTGTTGTTGTTGGTGTCTGCTTGATATTTACAGCTTTGTTGCTTGCTTTTTCCTATTATGCCAAGCCCCGTGTCCGAGAACATATTACTCTTACTGATGCTTTTGTGATAGGTCTTGCTCAAGCCTTGGCGTGCCTTCCGGGGTTGTCAAGGTCAGGAGCGACAATAGCTACAGGACTGCTCATTGGAGATAGCAAAAAGACGCTTGCGCAATTCTCGTTTATTATGGTTATACCGCCCATATTGGGTGAGGCATTGCTTGACTGCATAAAAATCGCAGATAACGGATTTGACCAAGCATTCGCTAATATCACTCCAATAGCATTTATGGTCGGAATGATAACAGCTTTCGTGGTAGGATGTCTTGCATGTCGGTTTATGATAGAAATCGTCAAGAAAGGCAAGCTGATATATTTCGCTCTTTATTGCTTGTTTGCCGGTATTGTGGCGTTGGTACTGGCTTAATCACAAATGTTTCTTAATTCCTAAAATAAGTTTTTGGCGTGGACTTCTTAGCCGGTGAAATACTTATTATTGACAAGCCTTTGCATTGGACCTCATTCGACGTTGTCAACAAAATACGTTGGCACTTGTCAAAAGCGTTGCATATCAAGAAAATTAAGGTGGGTCATGCCGGAACCCTTGACCCCTTGGCTACAGGCGTGGTGATTGTTGCTACCGGTAAAAAGACCAAACTCATTGATGAATTGCAAGCCGGAGTTAAAGAATATGTCGCCGAAATCCAACTCGGAGCCACTACGCCGAGTTTCGACCTTGAAACTGCTGTTGATGCCACATATCCGACAGAACATATAACACAAGAATTAATATCTACAGTCCTGCCGCGTTTTATAGGTGAGATATGGCAAGTGCCGCCAACATATTCTGCCGTTAAAGTCGATGGCAAACGAGCTTATGAGTATGCGCGCCAAGGGGCGGAGATTAAACTAAATGCCAAATTACTGCGTATTGATGAATTGCAGTTGCTCAATTTCAATCTGCACGACAAGACTTTACAACTACGTATTGTATGCTCTAAAGGGACATATATACGAGCCTTTGCCCGTGACCTCGGTGAAGCTCTCGATAGCGGAGCGCACCTCACTGCTTTGAGAAGAACGCAGGTAGGGGAGTATAGAGCAGAAAATGCAATGACAATGCAGCAAGTCATCGAACTAATTGATAACATGAATAATAGTAACTTTCAGATAAGCGATTAATATGAAACTATCACAATTCAAATTTGAACTTCCTGAAGAATTGATAGCATTGCGTCCGGCGACATATCATCGCGACGAATGTCGTTTGATGGTCGTTCACCGCAAAAACGGAGACCTCAAAGACCCGCAGTCGTTCATTGAACATAGGCAGTTCAGGGACTTCATAGAGTATTTCGATGAAGGTGATTTTGTGCTCCTTAACGACACTAAAGTATTCCCGGCACGTCTCTATGGCAACAAGGAAAAAACAGGAGCCCAGATAGAAGTATTTCTGCTTCGCGAACTCAATCGTAACCTGCGCTATTGGGATGTTCTCGTAGAGCCGGCACGAAAGATACGCATAGGCAATAAACTCTATTTCAGCGATGATGATAGCATCGTGGCTGAGGTGATAGATAATACCACGTCTCGAGGACGAACTCTGCGTTTCCTTTATGACACTGATTATGAGGCTTTCCGTCACAACCTTTTTGCTCTTGGTCAAGCTCCGCTGCCTGACTATATCATCTCAAGACGAAAAGCCGAGCCGGAAGACGAAACTGACTATCAGACGATTTTTGCTGAAAAAGAAGGTGCTGTGGCACTGCCATCAGCATGCAGACATTTCAGTAGAGAACTGCTCAAAAGGATGGAAATCAAAGGTATAGACTTTGATTTCATTACTTCGCACATAGGACTTGGAAACTTCAAACGCATTGATGTCGAAGACCTTACAAAGCATAAGATGGATTCAGAGAATATGATTATCGAACAGCGTATCGCTGATACCATCAAGGCTAAGCATCAGAATGAGAGACGTATATGCGCCGTTGGACCGGATGTTATGCGCGCTCTGGAAACAGTGGTCGGAACTGACGGACAAATAAAAGCCTATGACGGGTGGACAAATAAGTTTATTTTCCCGCCTTACGAATTCACGGCTGCTAACACCATGATTGCCAACTTTTATATGCCTTACAGCGCTTGGCTCATGCTCACAGCGGCTTTCGGAGGTTACGAAAGAGTCATGAAAGCATACGACATTGCCGTCAAAGAAGGGTACCTCTTTGGAGACTATGGCGACGCAATGCTCATAATAGATTAATATTTAATTAGAAAGAAAAATAACTAAAATTGTATGCGTAAGTTTTTTTTGTTTTTCGCCTTATCGTTGGCGGCTGCTGTGACGGCTGTCAATCCTGACAAGACATTGCTCATAGTTGACGGTGAGCCAATCACTGTAGGTGAATTTCAATACATCTATGGCAAAAATAATAGTGATGACGTTCTTGACAGGAAAGCCCTGAATGAGTATAAGGACATGTTTATTGACTTTAAGCTCAAAGTTGCCGAGGCTCAGCGTCAAGGTTTAGACACCACCATGTCTTTCATTACCGAACTTCAGGGCTATCGCGACCAGTTAGCGCGTCCTTACCTCACCAGTACCTATGCCCGCGACTCGCTGCTTCAACAAGCCTATCAGCGGCGCCTCGTAGATCTTGATGTTTGGCATATAGCTATCAAAGCTCCTGCAGATGCCGCTCCCGAGGATACGTTAGTGGCATATAATAAGATTTGGGAAGCCTATAAACGCATCAAAGGCAGTGCAGAAGTCGTTCAGGGCAAAGGCAAGCAGCGCAATGTACGGCACTATAATGCCCCCAAACCCTTTGAACTCGTTGCCGACCAACTATCTGATGACCCATCGGTCAAAGAAAATCACGGTCATATAGGTTGGGTAGGAGTATTTCAAATGTACTACATATTCGAAAACATATGTTATAACACTCCCGTAGGAGAAATATCCGAACCTTTCCGTTCACCCTATGGCTACCATATTGTTCGCATAGCCGGCAAACGTCAAGACCCCGGGGAATTCCACATCGCGCATATAATGCTTGTCACGCCTCGTGCCCATGAGGATGATTCTGCTGCCGACAAAGCGCAAATCGATAGCCTTGACCAAGTGGCCAAACAACGTATCGATTCGCTCTATCAGCGCCTGAATGACGGTGATAAGTTTGAAGACCTTGTACAAAAGTATTCCGATGACAAAAGTTCTGCCTATCGTGGCGGTGACCTCGGGCTTGTGGGAACAGGCGTGATACCAGAATTTGAAAAAGCGCTCATCGAACTGCCTGAAGGTAAAGAATTTACTGCTCCTGTTCGCTCACGCTACGGATGGCATATTCTACGACTTCTCAAACACCGCAACTGGGGTTCGTTCAAAGAAGAACGCAAAACCATTGCGGAACGTCTCGAACGTAGTGACAGACAAGCGTTTATCACGAAATTCTTCGCCGATAGCCTGCGTAATATCTATGCTATGCAAGGCAATGACTCCGTGACCGATAAAATGCTCATTGACAGATATAAATCGGAACTTGAAACCCGCTTTCCGGAATTTCGCAATATCATCAGGGAATATCATGACGGCATTTTGCTATTCGATATCTCGAGCCGCGAAGTCTGGGATAAGGCCACTCAGGACACTTTAGGACTCAAAGCATTCTTCGAGCAACATAAGAATGACTACCGTTGGCAAAATAAGCATTTCAAAGGACGCATGATATACTGCAAAGACAAGCAGACGTTGAAACTGGCGCAGACGATGGCCAAGAATGCTCCTATTGACTCTCTGGAGAGTTATCTCATGTCGCGGCTCAACGATAGCATACTCTACGTCCGTGTGCATAAAGTCCTTGTTGATGTTGAAGACAGTGCGCAAGCTGGCTATGATATGCTGCAAAAAACAGTATTCAAAAAAACGTTGGCTGACGGCGCTAAATATCTTGGAAAAACCGCCAACGATAACCGTGGGCACTATTCAGCGGAAGGTTATCCTTTTGTAATAGTTGTTGGCAAAGTCGTCAATAACCCCGAGGCATATACTGATATGCGGGGACCGGTAACCAACGACTATCAAAACTACCTTGAAAAGGCGTGGATTGAGCGACTAAGAAAAGAGCACTCGTGGTATCTCGACCAGCACGTCTGGGACAGCCTGACAAAATAAAAATAATTTTTGCTGTCCGGTAAAACATTTTTTCCCGCTATAAATTAGGCTGAAGCCCTCTGTTGGGTTTCAGCCTTTTTTGTTACCTTTGTTTTTACCATAAAACCTTAGTAACATGTGCAAAGATAGCAATTTTACCGGACAGCAAAAGTTAATAAAAGATTATTTTACTTCCGCCCCTTGCAGATTAAACATTCTGCCGTCAGGCATAAGGATATAGATAGCTCCATCAATAAGCACCTTGCGCGGTTTCAGAGCCATGCCGTCGGCGTTGACATCCTCAAGTGCTGTGGCTCCCGTGGAGAAGTCCTGCGCGAAGGTCCTCAGCACATTGCCCACAGCGTCTTTTGCGTTGAGCGTGAGCGAATATGCGCTACCGTCCTCAAGTCCTGTCACGGTGAACTGGAAACCCTGCCCTGCGGCACGGGCTGACTCAGCAGGAGCGCGGAAGGCGATGCTCGTCAGTTGCCCTTGAGCGTTGAACACAAGCGTGCATACCACAGTCCCGTTCTGCATTATCACAAGTTCGTACGTAGCCGCGTTGTCCACAGTGGGCCATGCCACGTCAGCCGTCGTGTAATGCGGAGTAACCATCAGGTCTGTGGTCTGCACCGTCGTTGAACCTATCGGACGCACGTCATACATACCCCAGATGTCGTGCATATTGTATGTCTCAAAATAATCGGCAGGCACATAAACGATGGTGCTGTATGGCAAAGTCGCGAACTGACCTGTCTGAGACACGTTGGCAACTGTCGGCGGACGCATGCTGTAGCAGGTTATGCTCTGCAAGCCCGTGCAGCCATAGAATGCATTGGGGCTAATAGTTTTCACGCCGTTTCCGATAACCACGCTCATCAGCCCCGTGCAGCCAGAGAAAGCCTGATATCCTATGCTCGTCACGCTGCTGGGGATGGTTACGCTCGTAAGGCCTCTGCAGCCTTCGAAAGCATTATTTCCAATACTCGTCACGCTGCTGGGGATGGTCACGCTCGTTAGACCTGTGCATTCATAGAAAACATAACTTCCAATGCTCGTCAAACCATCAGGCAAATTCACGGCCTTTATTTCGCTGCGGATGCGATATGAATACCACGGAACTTTATCATAATCATAATTAGACCAATTCGTCATTGGTCCAGTGCCTGTGATAGTGAGGGCTCCTGTGGAGGAGTCGTAACTCCAACTGAGGTTGTCGCCGCAAGTGCCGCTGGCATCTGCGAATACGACACTAACGCTTGCCATGCACGCAAACAACAGTAAAAATAATTTTTTCATTTTGTTGAAATTATTTAAAGGGTAATGATTAAAAGATTTCCTTTATTTTTTTTACTACTTTATTTAATCCAATGTTTATGAGTTTGCATACTCTGTCATACGGATTTTCGGCTGACTCCTATTTAGGTTCTACATTTTCACTTTATGCCGGCAAAGTTATATTTTTATTATTGTATTTTTCTGGAACACTTTAGTACATTTCAGATATATGTTGGTCCATTATTTTTTTACAGATGGAACATAAAATACTATTGGCTGTGCAGCTGTTTTACGGTGCTGAGGTATTTCGCCTTAAGGCGGAGATACTCGTCTTCCGGCAGTCGCCCATCTTGGTATTCTCTAATGTAAGACGGCAGTGAAGTAACCTTTTCGAAGATGTCTTCTGTAATCATATACTTGACTGCATTCCATTCTTTTGTGAATTTATAGTGTTGCTCTGACCCCTCAGGATACCGCGCTGCCAGCTTTTGATATTCTTCGCTTGTATTAGGAATGCTGACGTATAACTGAGCGATTTCAGTGTAGCGGGAATCTGCAAGTTGTAGGCTGTCATAAACGGGCTGATAGACGTTTTGCAACACGGTTTTAATTTCTTCGATATCCACGTCATTGGCCATTTTCTGCTGCATTTGCTCAAGTTGCACATTCTGTCTGCGGTATGCCCCATAGAGTACCGCCACCGCCACCGCTAATGCTATAATAAGCAGTGCATTGGGGAGTACCCGCAGTGTTCTGGTACGCCGTTCTATGGCTCGACGCAGGGCTGTGATGTCGCCGTAAGAACCAACAGCACACCGATGTCGGATAAACAGATATTGTCGGGGGAAAAGTTTGGCTATTATCTTTCCAACGGCTTTGATGTCGCTCTGCGGGTCGTTGGGTCGTGGCGTGGTGCTATCGTCGGTGTCAGAGAGTCCGAAATCAATGAGTTTGACGTTGCCGCTGTTGGTAGTTATGAGAATATTTTTGCCGTGCAGGTCGTGGTGGACAAGTTGCCGTTCGTGCAGGTATTGCAGTGCGTCAAGGAGTTGTTGAAGGACTTTGCTGCGCTGTGCCGTTGTTGGCTTTTGCTTGAGCCACTGGTCGAGGGGCACGCCATCGATGTATTCCTGAACGATACACGGCCCGAGGTCGGCAACATTTTCAAGTGAAAATGTGGCAGCAATGTTTGGGTGTGAGAGCGATATGCCAAGCCGGAACTCCTTGTCGTGGAGGGCAGCGTAGTCGGTGAGTTTCTGGTGCTCAGGACGCAGTGCCTTGAGCAGAAAACGTCTGCCGTAGCGCACACCGGTATATAGCACGTTACGCGAACGTGTTGACAGATGCTCAATGTCTGACCAGTTTTTACTGAATGAGCCGGGCTGGATGAATGATGATGAGGAAGAAGACATGGGGATGTACGAATTTTAGTCGTAAGTCGTAAATCGAAAGTAACAAGACGATTTACGGAATTACGATTTATTTAGTTGTTCGAGTTATTCGAAAGGACTTTTACGCTTACAAGTCCGGATTTTGAGCCTGCTACGTATGACGTTGGCGGCTGGTCCCCGCGCACGAGGTTGTCAAGATACATGGGCTGTCCGATTATGAAAAATGCGGCCTCAAAAGTGTCACCGAAGCTCAGTTTGCTGTTCTCGTTTTCCACCACCGCGAAACGCTGTCCGCCCAGACAGAGGAACACGCATCGGCGATTTGGCATCCACGTGACTTCAACATGGTCACCGGGCTTGAGGTCCTCGGCACGCAGACCATCACCCTGAAATATGTCGCTTTCAGATGTCGCTTGCTCATCTATGGCGGCAAGATATGCGTCCCAATCTTCATAGCCTATGAACCTCGAAAGCAGGTTGAGGGTTGAGCGGCGGGTGCTATCAGCCCCGTCAATATACCCCCACAGGCGCTTGAGAGTTGTGGGCGAGATGGTTTCGTGGGTGCGTTCCCAAATGACACCTGACAGAAACAGGAAGTCACTTGGAGTTTTCATTTTGCGCTTCACGTTTTGCTCGACAGCATTGCGCAAAATCATAATTTGGGGGGCATTCTTATCCATAACAACATTATTTTTCGAAGACAAAGTTATGCCTTTATTTTGAAATTCACAAGTAATTAAACACCCAAAAAATCATGTGGACCAACAAGGACCAAACAAGGACCAAAAAGGACTTGACAAATGTGTATTTTTTAATTTACCTTTGCGGCGTCAGTCATAAAAATTGCAATTTTGACATTAAACACAAAGAAGATGCCGAAGCGCTTGAAAGGTTGTAGGCAAAAAAAATATTTAAATTTTATTTGTTATGTTAAAAAAAACTTTCTTAACTGCCTTTGCAGCTGTTTTATTTTTATTTAATTCTTGTGGCAACAAGGATATAACTCTTACTCCGGAATCTACAGAAGTGAAAGGAGATTTGAAGGAATATTTTACTGTTGTTGATAAACAATTCATAGTAAAATATGACGAAAAGGGCATCTTCAACAAGTACATTATTAGTATTGAACTTCAACGCACAGACGTTCCGTTCAAATTTAATACCGAGGGCATAGAGCCCATGGGAACTTATGGGCAAAGCGTCAATGGTAATTTTGGCATTGGATTGGAATTAAGAGACAAGGACGGAAATATAGTTAATACTTGGAGTCCGACAGCCACTGGTTTTTCAGGTGTTTACTCACACGATGATCTTAGTAACCTACTGAGGTTGGAAAGTGGTGAAACAGGACAAGTTCGTTGGAGTTATGATGGTTTTAAGGACCGTAAAGATAAAGAATTCACCTTTAAAGTATCAAGCTGCCTTGAAATTGACAAAAGTTTATATTCTTCGTCAAGTAAGGGTTCTAACAGTTCAAACGAGTGGGATAGCGTGATTGATTCTTATGAACAATTTGTAAATGAGTACACTGCTATTCTAAAAAAAGTTAACTCAGGGGATATGAGCTCATATTCTGAGATGGCTGAATTGATGGAAAAATATCAAGAACTTGCAGAAAAGATTGAAGCGGCAAGTGACGAGTTGAGCAGCAAACAGTTAAAGCGTTTCAACAAAATTAATTCTAAATTATCTTCTGCCATTTTGTAATTTTTGTTTTTTGTTAAACATTAATTAAACCACTAACAACCGAAAAGAATAATAGCGTCAGGATTGCGGTCCTGGTGCTATTATTCTTTCTGCCATAGCACTACTCTTCCATGGCAGGAGTTGTAGGTAAAAACAAAGACAGTAGCTAATATTATAACCACTGTCTTTGTTCTATAAAATCTATTTAGCGGAGCTAACTTCGTTGACTCCTTTTTGCGCTCGGCAGTAAATAAATTTGTTATTTGTTTGCTGCCCTCGCTGTTTAGCGGAGTTAACTTCGTTGACTCCTTGGGCGCTCGGCAGTAAATAAATTTGTTATTTGTTT
>DGSV01000090.1:35344-36077 GCA_002394025.1 Bacteroidales bacterium UBA4353 | reverse complement strand
CGATACCCCTCACGGTCTATAACCCCGCACAGGGCGACATGGTGTTCACTCTCGACTCTAACCGCTACCTGACGCGTCTTGAGCATGTCTATCTGATAGACGCCTTCTCCGGCGAGCAGGTTGACCTTCTTCATGACAGCTACGCATACTTCGCCGGCACTGCCGGAACCATCTCCGGTCGCTTCTTCCTTCAGGCTGTACTGCGCAGCACTCAGCATGGCGGCACCACGACAGACCTCACACCCGGCGCCTCGCGCCTCTGGACGGCACAAGGCGCCGTGAAGAACATCACCGTGAACGGAGTACTCCACGGCGATACGCTCCGGTGCTACGACGCCGCGGGACGCCTCATATCGCAGACACGAGGCTCCGAAGCGCAGCAAGGCACACTCAATATCACCGTGCCGGCAGCTGGACTATACATCATACGCCTCAACAACCAAACGCAAAAAGTAATAGTGAAGTAGATTTACTATTTATTCATTTACTATTTAGTTATTGATTTAGTTATCTACAAGGAGTAAGAAGTTGAGAAATTGAGGAGTTGAGACAATAGATTTGAGGCAGAAACCATGAGTGCGCATGCCACTCCTCCCCTGTCGAAGAAAGGGGAGGTGCCCGAAGGGCGGAGGGGTAGAGTAATTTACTATTTAACAATTTACTATTTTACAATTGATTGAGTTATTGTGTCATTGTGTAATTTGTAGCGTCAAAAACTCCTCCCCTCGATAAG
>DGSV01000090.1:33320-35259 GCA_002394025.1 Bacteroidales bacterium UBA4353 | reverse complement strand
GGAGGGGTAGAGCCATTTACTATTTACTCATTTACTATTTAGTAATTTAGTTATTTAGTAATCTACAAGGAGTAAGAAGTTGAGAAATTGAGGAGTTGAGACAATAGATTTGAGGCAGAAACCATGAGTGCGCATATTTTTGTAGTTTTGCAATATCTTTTGTTGGAAAAACGGACAAAATGTAGCCAAAACATATTGGAAAAACGGACAAATTCTAAAAGAACTTTATGCTTAATAGACATATTGACAAAGTTATTGACACTCACTACTCGTCAACATCAAAGGCATTATTGTTAAGTGGAGCTCGTCAAGTTGGCAAGACTTATGCTATACGCAGGTATGCAGAGCGAGCAGGTATGCAGTTAGTGGAAATCAATTTTCTCCTGCAACCTCAGGTCAAGAATATACCGCAAGGAGCCTCTGACGTTCATGAATTGTTGCTGCGCATATCTGCTTATGCTGACCAACCTTTATTACCGGGCAAGACTCTTATATTTTTTGATGAAGTGCAAGAGTATGCTGATATTTTGACATGGGTGAAAGCGTTAGTGGATGAAGGACGTTTTCGGTATGCGTTGAGCGGTTCGTTATTGGGTTTGGAACTGAAAAATATACGCTCGATACCGGTTGGATACATGTCGGAATATCAAATGTATCCTCTTGATTTTGAAGAGTTCGTTCGCAATATCGGTGTTTCTGAAGAGGTTATTAGTTCTGTTAGAAAATCATGGGAACAATTGTCCCCTGTAGATAGCTATATTCATGCTAAATTCATGCAGCTTTTTAATCTATACTTGATTACAGGCGGTATGCCGCAAGTTGTCCAGACATATAATGACACTAACGACTTGCAAATGGTGCTGCGTGAACAGCGGGCGATTTTGTCGCTATATAAAAAAGACATCTCACGTTACGACCCTGAAGAAAAATTGTATATAAACGACATCTTCGACCTTATACCGACTGAACTGAACGCTAAAAACAAGCGTTTCATACTAAAAACACTTAATGAGCATATTAAGTTCTCGCGGCATGAAAATAGCTTCACATGGCTTCGTGATGCTGATATGGCGCTTCCGGTATATAATGTGGAAGAACCTCGCGTTCCGCTTAAATTGAGTGAGTTGCGCAATTTATTCAAGTTGTTTCAGAATGATGTCGGTCTTTTGGCTGCACAATATGCTGATGGAATTCAACTGAGGATATTGCAGGGCGACGTGAACGTTAACAACGGCGCTATTTATGAAAATGCCGTTGCGCAAGAGCTTCATGCCCACGGCTGGAAACTGCATTATTTTAATAGCAAAAAACAGGGTGAAGTGGATTTTATACTCGAAAATGACGACAAGGTGATACCGATTGAAGTTAAGTCCGGCAAAGATTATCAGCGTCATGTGGCGCTTAACAATATCATGGCCAACAGCGAGTATAAAATAGAAAGAGCTATAGTGTTGAACAATAATAATCTGCTACTAAAGGATCGAGTGGTATATGCTCCTGTGTACATGACTATGTTTATGCATCATCGCAGAGAAGAGGGACCGATGTTATATAAGGTAGATTTGACAGGGCTACGATGACAAAGAATTTACTGCTTGACAATTTACAAACATTTACTATTTGACAATTTACAAATATTTACTATTTACTCATTTACTATTTGACTATTTTTTTTCATTTAGAATTCGTTAAATTCGCTAAATTAGTGAACAAAAATAGTATTATTCGTTAAATCCGTAGAAAAAATATTTCGTGGTCTTACCCCTCCGGCACTGCGTGCCACCGGACTAAGGAGTTCAGAAAAGCACACAGTGCTTTTCATCGAAAAATTTGCGGGGATATTGCAAATTTTTCTTCACCCCTTTCTTCGACAGGGGAGGAGCGACTGACGCACTGCTTGCTCTGTCATTCCGCGTCAAATCTAATGTCTCAACTTCTT
>DGSV01000090.1:0-33259 GCA_002394025.1 Bacteroidales bacterium UBA4353 | reverse complement strand
AACTTCTTAACTTCTTAACTTCTTAACTTCTCAATTTCTCAACTCCTTACTCCTTTATGCTTCAAATCTAATACCTATGTTTTAGAAGATTATTGTCAGCTCTGTGCCTATGTTTTAGGGCTGATTAAAACAGAAAATGCCTATGTTTTAGAAAAAAAATATCAATTATTCTTGTGATTATCATTTTTTTGTGTTAATTTTGTGGCGTAGTAATAAATACGTATTATTATGTATGATCGTGATTTGACAGAAAGGCTCCGAGAATGGCGCAAAAAAAAGGCGCGTAAGCCTTTGGTACTTCGCGGCGCGCGGCAAGTAGGCAAGACAACATTAGTAGATGAGTTCGGCAAAGAGTTCATGCATTATATCAGTCTTAATTTGGAGCACAAAGCTGATAAAGCAGTGTTTTTGCAAACAGACAACGTGCATGATGTCGTCGATTATCTGTTTGCTAAAAACAATATAAGCAAGGCAGAAAAAGCTGACACCTTGCTCTTTGTTGATGAGATACAAGAGTCTTTCGCCGCAATCAGTATGTTGCGCTACTTCTACGAACAGGAGCCTGAATTATGTGTTATTGCCGCAGGGTCCCGTCTGCAAAAACTTATGAAACGTAGGGGGCGTAGTGAAGACGAGACGCGGCACTCCTTTCCGGTAGGGAGAGTGGAGTATTTGGATTTGCGTCCGTTTTCTTTCTTGGAATATCTGGCAGCAGACGGCAAGCGGTTGTGGGCAGATATGATACGCGACAAATCCGTCTCTAATCTTATGCATGCTGAGATTATGAAAGCTTTTCAGACCTATGCTCTGATAGGCGGAATGCCGGAGGTGGTTTCTGAATATATTGATACCCGCGATATAGTAGCTCTGACACCTATTTATCAGTCATTAGTGAAAGGATATAAAGATGATGTTGAGGATTATGCAAAAAACGATGCTCAAGCTAAAATCTTAAGACATATATTGAATACAGGTTGGCAATCGGCGGGAGAGACTATCAAGTTTGTCAGATTCGGAAATAGTGAATATACATCTACGCAGATACACGAAGCCATGGAATTATTGGAACGGGCCTTTGTCCTAAACCTTGTCTATCCCATTGTCTCCACTTCGGCGCCGGCTATCGCAGCTCTCGCGCGAAGTCCCAAACTAGTTTGGATGGATAATGGGATAGTAAATTACCAAGCCGATATACAGTTAGAATATATGCGGCAGAAATCTCTGCTTGACACATGGCGAGGACGTGCCGCCGAACACATAGTGGCGCAAGAACTTCGTGTGGTGCTCGACCGTTTGGGTAAAGAGAAGTTGTATTTCTGGGTGAGGGACAAGGCCGGCGCGACAGCAGAAGCTGACTTTATATGGCAGAATGATGGTCAAATATACCCCATTGAAGTCAAGGCAGGACATAATGCCCACTTGCAATCACTGCATGTGTTTGCCGATAATGCAAAAGACAACGTAACAGCTATCAGAGTGTGGACGGAACCATATAGCGAACAACAACTGACAACGAGTAAAGGCACATCATTCCGACTAATCAACCTTCCATTCTATTATGTAGGCGTCCTGGATAAATTCCTGTAAGCAATACCATTTACTATTTTCTTATTTTCTTACTTAATTAATTATTTATTTATTTATTTATTTATTTTGTTATTGTGTCATTGAGTAATTTGCAGCGTCAAAAACTCCTCCCCTGCCGAAGGAAGGGGAGGTGCCCGAAGGGCGGAGGGGTAGAGCCATTTACTATTTTACAATTTACTATTTGACTATTTTTTTTATTTAGAATTCGCTAAATTAGTGTAATTCGTGAAAAAAAATAGTATTATTCGTTAAATCCGTAGAAAAAATATTTCGTGGTCTTACCCCTCCGGCACTGCGTGCCACCGGACTAGGGAGTTCAGAAAAGCACACAGTGCTTTTCATCGAAAAATTTGCGGGGATATATTGCAAATTTTTCTTCCCCCCTTTCTTCGACAGGGGAGGAGCGGCTGACGCACTGCTTGCTCTGTCATTCCGAGTCAAATCTATTGTCTCAACTCCTCAACTTCTTAACTTCTTAATTTCTTACAATAAATTCGCTAAATTCGTGAACAAAAAAAATTCCGCGTCAAATTTAATGTCTCAACTCCTCAACTTCTCAACTTCCCAATTTCATACTCCTTACTCCTTGCTCTTGCCCTGTCAATTTATTTTTCGTAACTTTGCTATGTAATACTTCTCATTCCGGCAGGTGTTGCTAAGAACAGTGTAAAGTATTAGTATTCATGTGTGTTCTGTTTATTAAGAATTTGTTGTGTCTGTTGATTTGATATCATTTATCTTATTTTATATTTGTGTCTTCCTAAGCATAGCACTGCTCAAAGGCGGGCATTGGGAAGTGATTAGATGAATAAGAAAAATAATTTGGTGCTTCCTGTAAGTTGCCATAGAGGAAATAATATATTGATGATGCAAATTATGTCAGTACTTAATTATATAACATGGAACGTATCTCCATTCATCTATGAAGGCGAGCATTTCGCTATAGGCTGGTATGGGACATTGTGGACATTAGGATTGATAGGCATGCTTATCACTCTTTTGATAACCTTTAAGCACGATGGCGTACCAACGCAATATGCGTTGATAACTTTCATGGTGTCTTTGGTGTCTGTCATTTTTTTTGGTCATCTCTTTCAGGGACTATTCTATGAGTGGTATTACACTGCCGATGAGCCGTTGCGTTTATTCGGTACCGATTGGCATTACCGCAACTATTATTTTGAGCATCCGCTGATGTTCCTGACTTTCAACCACGGCGGTTTCGCCAGCCACGGATGCGTTTTAGGGGTACTAATCACTGGCGGAATTTGCTCAAAATTGTTTAAATGCGATAGGTGGTACCCGACTGATAGAGCAATGATGGGTTTGTTTTGGGTTGCTGTTGCAGTCAGAATAGGGAATCTTATTAATAATGAAATTTGCGGCATAGAAACAACTCTTCCGTGGGGCTTCTGCTTTGGAGAAGAGACATTTCCGCGTCATCCGTCACAAATCTATGAGATATTGAGTTATCTGTTGGCTATGGGAGTAGCATGGTGGCTCTTTCTCAAAAAAGAAGGAGGACAATATCGAGGCATGCTCTCAGGTGTAATTATGACAATAGTCTTACTGTTGCGCATAATGATTGAGTTCGTCAAGATGCCACAGATGGCCATTGAACAGAAATGGGTTTTGCTCATGGGACAGTGGTTATCAATACCGTTTGCAATATATTCGGTTTGGTTGCTATTCTATTCTTTGGAACAAGGGAAGCAGACAAATCTCGTTCCGTTTACACAGATTGCAAGGACAGGTAAAAAGAAAGAATAGTGAAAAAAAATGTAAGAATATTTCTATGTGTATGTTTGTTGACGCTACTGCTAACAGAATGCCTTGTGGCGCTGATTGAAACAACAACACTCGTTAGTTATCAGAATTGGTTTACGAGCGGTGAAATGTTCGCATGGATAACCGCAAATCGTTTTGAAACGAGTGATATTGTTGATTATTGTTTTAGGTACGTATGGCCATATTGGTTAGTATGTTCTATGATATATTTTGCGATAGGTGTACTAGTATGGTGGCTCATGGTTATAAAAGATACTCGTCCAGCACGATATACCGCAATCGGAATAATAGTAACTTTGGCTGTACCTTTTGTGCTACCGGACGTTACTAATTCGCTAGCGCACGAGATTGCCTGTATGGTACACCAGATACGGAATATAGAGAAACACAAAAATGACAATACTGCTTTCCGATACTATGCCATTCGACAGCAACATGGCGCAGACAAAGAAATTTATGTGATGTCTATCGGCGAATCGGTGCGCTATAAGAACTTTTCGCTGAACGATAAGTACGACAGAGAGACAACACCACTCTTGAGACAGCGCACTGACCTTGTATCGTATTCGGATTATTATGCCAATGCAACTCTGACCCAGCACGCGTTGCCGATGTTGCTGACTGGTGCGCCTACCAATGATTTTGAAAAACACTTTGACAGAAAGACGATTGCGGCGGCATTCTCGGAAGCTGGGTTTAAAACTGCTTTGGTAAGCCATCGAGCCCAGCTGATGAATAACGGCTATCATGACTATCTGGCTAAAAACTTTGATATAGTAGCTTTTGTGAGTCATGACAGCTTAATCGCTACAACGATAGAACATCTTGCTGTCCAGTATTCAAAACTGTTTGTTGTAACGCATTATCTGGGCAACCACATGTTCTATACCAACAGGACAGAAGATTGTCTTGTATGGCGACCGGACTATAATGCTGACCCGAAAGCAAAAAGTGATAGTATCTTCTTTAATGCATACGACAACTCATTACTTTATACCGACAGATTGTTGAATAACGAAATAGAAATATTAAAGCAAACGCATAATGTCGCGGCATGGTTGTTTGTCAGCGACCATGGGGAATATATAAGTTCTAAAGTCAGCGGACACGGACATACCTACAACCCAACAAAAGATGAATACCATGTGCCGTTGATGGTGTGGTATAGTGATGAATATAAAAACGCATACCCTCAGAAGGTGGCGAATGTGATAAAGCATAAAGACGAACCTGTCTGCGCCGACCATGTGTTCTGGTCTGTACTCGATATGGCGGATATACAGATAGACAGTACGCTACAGCAAGACGGCATGTCTATCTTCGGAAAACAATTGAAATGTAAAGGCAGAGCATTACTTCTGCCAAATGGAAAAACTATAATGAACTTATGAACCGATGGGATTGGTTGGGATTATTTGATATTTACCAAATGATATTCTGGTGTGTAACTTATATTGAGTGTATTCGCATAGGAATAAAAGAAAAAACATACTGTATGCCATTGTTGGCACTATGTATGAACTTTTGTTGGGAAATTTTGAGTTTTTATGATTGCGTGGTATATAAAGAAGATAATGAATCGTTTTATGTGTTATATGGAGTATGGGCATTACTTGATATAATGATTGTTTGGACTTATTGCAAGTTTGGAAGAGAAGAACTTGAGAAAAGCGCATTTAAGGCAACGAGGGACAATTCGAAATTTCTGTTCGTCACATATTCCATGGTGGTATTTATAATAGTTTTGGCAATCCTTATAATTTTGTATAATTTTGTTGATAATTGGAAAATGTATTTTTCGTTTACCGATAACGTAGTGATGAGTGCTCTGTTTATTGTCATGTATTATGTGAGAGGTGGAAAACGCGGACAGAGTTTATCTATTGCGGTTACTAAATGCATAGGCACATTTTGTGCTACCTTGACGATGATACTTGCCGAACAATTATTTGGAATATTGTTAGGATTATTATGTCTGCTGCTTGATATTGTTTATATTGTGATATTGTCTCAGCGCACTCTGCTTCTGCCTGACTGCAAAAGTGTCATGACGCTCGATTGAGAAAAATACTCAATGGGAAGCACAATTTTGTAGGAGCAATGAGCAATGAGTAATGAATTTACTATTTGACAATTTACAAACATTTACTATTTGACAATTTACAAACATTTACTATTTGACAATTTACTATTTAACTATTTATTGTGTCATTGTGTCATTGTGTAATTTGTAGCGTCAAAAACTCCTCCCCTGCCGAAGGAAGGGGAGGTGCCCGAAGGGCGGAGGGGTAGAGCCATTTACGATTTGACAATTTACGATTTGACTATTTTTTTTTCATTTAGAATTCGTTAATTTCGCTAAATTCGTGAACAAAAAAAACTCCGAGTCAAATCTAATGTCTCAACTTCTCAATTTCTCAACTCCTTACTCCTTGCTCTTGCCCTGTCAATTTATTATTCGTAACTTTGTAATGCTTGAAGAGCACATCCTTGTCATTCAAGGCGATAATTCTATTGTAACAAGACTTTTTTAGATATGAAATATTACTTGTATATAGATGAGTGTGGGGACAATAACCTGAAAAACTTTGATGAACAGTTCCCAATCTTCACGCTGTGTGGAATAGTGGTTAGTGAAGAAAAGCTCAAATGGTTGGAACATAAAGTTCAAGTTTTGAAAGATGATTTCTGGGGAAATCAATATACAATCTTACATTCCAGGGACATACGCAAATGCCAGCGAGGTTTCGAAATACTGTTTGACTTGGATGTAAAAAAACGTTTTTATAATTGTGTTAACGATATTCTTGGAACCGCTGACATTTATATAATCGTAGCTTGCGCTATATTGAAAGAACCTTATATTCGCAATTATGGTCGTCTAAATGATGTTTATGCCCAATCATTGTCTTTTGTATTAGAGAGGACGGTTTTTTATTTGGACAGTTTGAGATATGAGAAAGCGTCAGAGCTGCATACGATAGTAGAGCAGCGTGGAAAGAAAGAGGATGAGAAACTGCGTATGTTTTACAACCAATTATTGGCAAATGGTACATATTGGGCAAGTGCGGAACGTCTGAAAAGCTATGCCAAATCTTTTACGCTCCTACCGAAGAAAGCCAATGTGATAGGTCTGCAGGTGGCTGATTTGGTGGCATATCCAATCACACGTCATCTTTTGGATCCAACTGAACCTAACATGGCTTATGATGTCATAAAAGATAATATTTATGCTGAAAACGAGAAAAAATTAGGCATAAAAATTCTCCCGTGTCAGTAAAAAAAAAGGGTTGTCCGAACAGACAACCCTTCCCAACCGGGGACACCCCAGTCCATAATTCCGACACGCGGAATATTCTCTACGGCAAAAATACAACAATTTTATGAATTGACAAAGCATTTTGCAAAAAAAAGGAATAAATGATTTTGTTACCCGTAGGCAGAATTAAACTATTTTTATATTTTATTTAATTATTGATTTAGTTATTGAGTTATTTGCATGTACGGACACGCCGTGGCGTGTCCGTACACATTACACACGAGCAATAATAAAATAGTAAATGAGTAAATAGTAAATAGCGCTTACCCCTCCGGCACTGCGTGCCACCTGACTAAGGAGTTCAGAAAAGCACACAGTGCTTTTCATCGAAAAATTTGCGGGGATATATTGCAAATTTTTCTTCACCCCTTTCTTCGGCAGGGGAGGAGTGGCTGACGCACTGCTTGCTCTGTCATTCCGAGTCAAATCTAATGTCTCAACTTCTCAACTTCCCAACTTCCCAACTTCTTACAATCAATTCGCTAAATTCGTGAACAAAAAAAAACTCCGAGTCAAATCTAATGTCTCAACTTCTCAACTTCTCAACTTCTCAACTTCTCAACTTCTCAATTTCTCAACTCCTTACTCCTTGCTCATTATTATGATTGTCAAATCGGTATGAAATAATACAAAATTGTCACAAGTCTTTGCTGTATTAATATATTTTCGTAACTTTGCATCGCTGTAATTTCGCTTTTTCCGCATTCTGCGGTATAGTTTGTAAGGTATTAGTTTTTAGGTGATTTACAGGCATGAAATATGATGTTGTAGTTCCCTTTTTTCTTTTCCTGTGCCAATCTTCAGTTGCGCATATTGCCATGTCGCTTATGATTGTATTGTGCCGATTTGATTCTTTTTAAGTCATTAGAATTTTTTTTATAAGAACTTCAAAAATATTAACTTACGAAAATATGAGTAAGATTTCGACATTGAGCAGTAAGCTGCTGACGGCATTGTCAGCGGTGCTGACTATCAGTGTATTTATGACATTGAGCATGTCTTTCACTCAGGTTGATGATGACGACTTAACCGCCGCCAACGATTCCGTCAGCGCCTCTTCCGGACGCCGCCGCAGCCACTGGACAACAGGGTCTTGTAGTACTACTTATCATAACACAATAGACTACGGAACGGTGAAAGCTCAAGTGGAAGGTCACGGAACTGTTTCAGCAAGCGGAACTAATACAAACTCTTCTTCTTCAACTGATGCTAATGGAGTGGTTACCGTCAATTGGAATTGCGGATATACTACGTCCGACCAACAATCATCTAACCACAATACGTTAGATGCTATTCATACCAATGCGGTGACATTTACCGCGACCCCCGAATTGGGATATAATACGGAAGGCTGGTACGATGCTGCTAACCAAGGAGGTACAAAAAAATCATCTGATAATTCATATTCTGAATCATTAAAGATTGCTTATACTAGTGATCAAAATAAGACTGTAACCACTAATTTCGGTACTCGCTATGCTCATATCATACCCATTGAGGTTACTGCTGCTCCGTCAAATATCTCATTTGCACTTGACGATAACACAGTAACGTATCCTCAATCAGAAGCCGACAGAACGCTGACTTTTACTACCACAAAGAATAATAAACTCGAGGATTTTGTTTATACCCCCGCCAATGGTGCGTCAGGAAAATTCAATATTTCCAAGTGGAGACGCGTGGATGCCACTCATATTGCGGTTGATTATGTGTTTTCGGGTGATGGTACGTACGGCGGAGTCAACCGCACCCAGTCTGTAACTCTTTCGCTGCAATCAAAAGCCTCGGGAAGTACCGCGAAGACATGTACCATCACCGCCAGTTACCCTGATGCGAAAATTTTAGGAGGCTCTGCGGAGGATGTTTATACGACATTCAGTGCCTCGGACGCCACGCAGGCAGGCGTGCAGAAAACGGCAGTGTTCGACGTGGAGTATGTTGACGGCATTGATAACTTCGATACACCAGTCATCACAGGTGCGGATGCTATCCATTTTACATTTAACTCGATGTCCTATGCCAACGGCAAACTGACTGTCAACTATACCTATAACGGCAATAAACAAGCCGGCGACCATACCGCGACCCTCACCCTCAAGGTTAATGCTGCCATCGGCGGTACTGATGCCACCTACGGCAGCAAGTCGGTAACACTCGCAGGCCATAATGAGCAGGAGGCTACCAATGATGTCAGCGTAACTACTGCTGCCGGTGTTACTACAGAGTATGCAACTTTTGCAGCTGGTCTTACAGCTGCCAACGCAAGTGCAGGCTGTACGCTCAAACTGCTCCGTAACATAAATCTCGGCACAATCACCGCTACCAATAATATCTCAAAGGCAATGACCATTGACCTCAATGGTAAGGAACTGCGTGCTGCGGTGAATGCCGCTTCAGTAGGTGTCTTAACCATCACTGCTGCAGTAGCGGTAACGATCAAAGATTCAAAGACGGGCGGTAAGATTATCAACGAGATAGCACGCAACAGCGAAATACGTACAATTTTTGTCAATAAGGCAGGTGCAACACTGACCCTTCAGAGCGGTACGATTGCAGTTAATAACCTTGGGCAATATGCTTCGGCGGCCAATGCAGACTTGGGAGTAGCCAAATATGCGTCCTGCTCGGCTCGAGTCATCCATCAGATTGCCGGCTCTACCGTTAATATCAACGGCGGACGCGTAGAGGCATACGGTACGCGTTCGGTTTATGGCATAGTGCAAGCAAGTACTGCTGCTACCAACAAAGCAGGTACATCCGTGCTGAACATCACAGGTGGCGAAATATATACCGAAGGACCATATAATATCATAGGCGTTTATGCTTATGGCAAAGTGAACTTCTCAGGTGGTACTATCAACACGCATGTAACGACAGATATGGTGGATGCCCGCTATGCTGCTACTGCTACTCAAAATAAATACAATGGGAACGGCTATGGTATCCGTCTGGATCCATCAGCAAGTGCAACCGCTACAAGTTGTTATGCCGGCATTCTTAATATGACCGGTGGTACTATTAATGTAACCAATGACCGTACTTACAACGGCAACTACCCGAACTATGGTGTTATGTTCAATGCAGCCGCAAAAGAGGTAGCATCCGGCAAAACGGCAACCGATGGATCTTTATCGCAAAAGGCATCTGCTACAGGCTCTATCACCGGTGGCGAAATCAATGTAACCAGCGGTACACAATATAGTTATGGTGTGTATGTTTTGGGTAATTATAACTCATACGATAATACTCACCATGTGGTTCAAGTCAAGAACTGTAAAATCACCTCCAAGGCGTATGTTTGCGCGTACGGAGTATCTGCTTGGGCGGGCATCAACACCACAAACGGCGGCTGCTACGCTGGCGATGTTGAAATTACCAACTGCGATATATATAGCGAATCGTTGAACACGACTTCACCGGCGCCGGTGTACGTGTATGCAACATCTACTACTATATTCAAAGATGCCAATACGACTACCGCACCCATCTATCACGGCGAATATGCAGTAGCAGGTAAAGCTACTATTAACAGTGGTACATTTACCTCTCTAAGTAAGACAACATCTGCGTATGGTGCTGCTTCTTCAGTAAGAGCCAAAACCATTTATTCCGATGAGACAACCGTGGCAGCAAACCGCAAACTTGGCGGTAACGCTGAGGCTTATCCAATTCTTATTATTCACGGCGGAACTTTCAAGGCTACTTCTACAACAACTACTGCTCGTGCAGTGTCCAGCGGCGGTTATACTACCATTGACGGCGGTACCTTTGAGGCATACGCTACTACCACAATCGCACAAGGCTTATATGCAATAAGCGGTAAACTGACAGCCACAGGTGTTACTGTCACTGCTTCGGCTACAGGTAACGCCTATGGCGCAATGGCAGATTGTAGTATCCCGGCAGGTAATCAAGCCCAGACAGGTTTTGCATACGCAGGTGAGTTGGAACTCAACAACTGCGACATCACTGCTACTACCCGTACTGCTACAGAAGCACGCGGTGTGTTTGTCAATGCTACCAACAAATTGCACACTTGGGCAGGTTTCCATACTGATAGTACAAGCAATAAATGGGCAGCTGCCACAACGGCTGAATACTATCGTCAGGTGTTCCCATGTACCAGAGAAAGCCGCGACAGCGTCGGTATAGCCATCGCAGGTAAGGCGACTATCAATGGCGGTACTATCCGTGCAACAGCGGCTACCACCACTGCTTACGGTATTTATGCAATCGGCTCACAAGATGTGATGCTTGATTCAATCGCTATACCAGAACTGACAGTGAAGAATGCAACCATAATTTCAAAGACTAATGGCACTACTGCTGCGTGTGGTATTTATACACAAGGCGAGACTTTGGTTGACGGATGCGATATTACGGTAACGCCAAAAACAAACGAAGGCTATGGCATCTTAGCCTTGGCTGCAAATGATGCAAAAGTAACGGTAAAGGACACCAAAATAGATGTAACAGCCACTGCCACCGCTTATGGTTTACACGGACAAGTGGCTATAGATGCCACGCATGGTCTGGACAGACATGGTAATTACGTTTTAGAAGATGGCAATGATGTAACAGTCAAAGCAACAAGTGGCAACTCAGCCTACGGCATATACCTCAATGCTACCAAACGTGCTATCACAGCCACAACAAATAGTTCATACCGTCCGGGCGACTACGCCAATGCCGCAACAGCCATCATCAACGGTGGCAAATATACCGCCACCGCTTCCGGTACAACTGCATACGCAGTCGGTGTTGCAGATCCCGTGCTGCAAGGTGAAGCGACGGGCATACCGACATGTATCATCAACGGAGGTAAGTTCAAAGGCACGGCAACAAGTACTTACGCTGATGTCAGTCCTGCCGGTGAACCGGGATATTTCGTGCTCAACGGCGGTTATTATGTCAAGGATGAGAACCTTGATGTGAAGCTCGGCGAGGGCATGAATAAGGTAGCCGTCAAATCCGGCACGCCGGAATATACCGAGGGTTACCGTTGGCGCGTAACGGACAACATGACCGGTGAGTATGTCTGCAAGATAAAAGAGAACAGCACATCCTACGCTTCGCTCGAAGAGGCGTTGCAGGTAGTCAATGCAGCCCCGACACAAACTTGGACCATCATCATGATTGCCAACTACACCCTCGCCAAGGGCGATTATGTTTTGCCGGCAAATACAACACTGCTCATTCCGTACCAATCCGGTCAGACTGCTATCAATGGGGCTTCTCCCAAATGGGTAACAGAAAAAGGAACGGTTGCTCCGGCATACAAACTGACTTTTGCAAATGGAGTGAACATGACCGTGTTCGGAAAAATAGAAGCAAGTAGTACCACCTATATTGTTTCCTCTACTGCAACAGGTATAGTAGGCGGTCCTTATGGCTGGCTTTATCTGGACGAAGGCTCGCACATAGACCTTGAGTCCGGCGCGTTCATCTATGCTTGGGGGTATATTACCGGTGAGGGTACTATCAATGCCAAGAATGGTGCCACTATGTATGAGGATTTCCAGATGGGCGACTGGCGCGGAGGTGCGATAGCATACGCTATGAATGGAAATACAAACGGATTGAATGGTAAAGGTGTATTCCTGCTAAATGATTATTTCTTCCAAAACATAGAATCAGAAATAACCTATCGACCGGGCGCAACGGCTATAGCACTTAGTGGAACTCAATTGAGTAGTAGCCCTTATCATACGGACCCGGTAAATATGGTAGGTACAAGTGATGCTTTATTTTTAATGGATCCTGCGACAGCCGGAGCAGATACTTGGGTAAAGAAGAAATATAATGCGGACACAGACAGACTTGAGTGGACGTTGAATAGCGGTGCATCTGTCGGAAATATGAGGATTGCGATGAATCTCGGTTTCTATAATGTAGATATGGATTCAAAAAATTTTGTTCTTCCTATTACCGGTAATTTTACTATCATAGCAAATGAGGGAACAATCAATTTGAACAATGATATTTGTATTCTACCCGGCTGTGAGATAATTGTCAAAAAGGAAGCAATCCTTAATATACCCTCTGGTAAGTATATATATGTTTATGATCAAGATGATAGGAGCAAGTATGTGAGATATTACTATACAAGCGTTTATTCTCCAAGTTGGAAGGTTAATCCACGTGCTGTAGGAACTAATGCAAATACTAAATTACCTGATGCGAAAATATTAGTTGAAGGATTGATAGATGTTAAAGGTAGATTATATACAACTGCTGCGGGAGCAAATATATATTCCACTCGTGAAAACGCAGGTAAAATACTATTTGAAACAGCCCCTCCAGCATCTATCTCAGCCCCGAGTTCTACTACAACATCCAAGTCAGGAATAAAAACAACACTCGTTCAAGTTATTGCATCGTCAGGTAGTGGATTTAATGGAGAATGTACATACGAGGGCAAAGCCCTTAACCCCGCATGGCTCAAGAACGAAGACGGCACCTATTCCAAACCGACATCTGCTAATACATCTGCCGGCGATACATGGGTATATATGCAGTCGCTCACAGGTGATACCTACGAATGGGTACTTGCTTCTGAAGATGGCTGCTTTACAACTCGCAAGACAGGTGACACCAAGACCTATGTCCACCCCTCCGACTGGGTGGCAGTGGGCGCTGTCAATGCCAACCACGCTTACCCGAGCGAGGACGGTACCCGTATGTTCGTCAATACTGAGGCGGCAAGAACGTCCGCAAGCTGCAAATGGTGGGAAGTAAATCCGACCCCCGAAGTCATCGACGGCACAACATACTACGTTGCCAGCAACGAGAACTTCGACAACTACGGCACCTATTACTACTACGACAACACCTCCTCTTATTGGAAACCCAAGAAGGTTACCGTAACGTGGCGTAACGAAGACGGAACGAAGATAACCAATGGCACCTACGGTGACGAGTATAGTTTCAACACCTCACCGCAGTTCTTCGGCACCAACCCCAAGAAAACAGCCACAGCGATAGAGAAATATGACTGGATAGGCTGGCGCGACGCCGAGGGTAATATCTACGACAAGAACGCCACCCTGCCGCGTGCTACAAGCAACGTAACCTACACGGCTTATTTCAACACCACCAAGTATCAGTACACCATCACTTTCAAGAACGACGACAACACCGACCTCTGGGCAGGACTTGTTGACGCCGGTACTACGGGCGCGGAACTGCAAGCTCTCTTTGACCTCAAGTACAAAGAGAAAACCGGCAATACGTTGCCCCAGAAAGCCCCGTCGGTTGATAAGGTATATACCTTCAGCAGTTGGAACACCTCATTGGCAACTGTAACTGCCGCAGCTACATACACAGCGAATTATACTTGGGTAACGCGCAAATACCACGTGACGTTCTATAACTACAATGCGGTAGATGTGCTCTATACGGCTGAGGTGGACTATAATACTCGTCCGACCTATGGCGGTGTAACGCCTTTCCGTGCGAATACCTCGGCATACTCCTACGAATGGACAGGTTGGCAGCAAGGTTCCACAACATACGGCACCACTGCCGCACTGCCGGTGGTTACAGGTAACACGTCCTATATCGCCACTTTTGCGCAGACGGAACTTCAGTATCAGGTATTCTTCAAGCGTCAGGACGGTACCATCATTGACGCTCCTAAGTTCTCCTACGAGGCGACGCCGTCAGCCTTCCCCGCCAACCCGACAATGGCATCGACCGTCAGCACGGATTATACCTTCCGCGAGTGGTCGCCGGCGACGTTAGTGCCTGTCACCGAAGACGGCATGGTATATACCGCGCTCTTCGACGAATCGCCGCGCCAATACACGGCTGTGTTCGAAAACTATAACGGCGTCTCGCTCGACGCGGACCAGACCATCGACTATAACACCGTGCCTGCATACACCGGGCAGACGCCCATCAAGCCCAACGACGCTCGTAACTCCTACGAGTTCTGCGGCTGGGCATGGCCTGCGGGCGACGGTTGGGAAGCCGGTTCTGCCGGCGCCGGAGAACCTCTGCCGGCTATCAAGGGCGACATCACTTTCACGGCGCAGTATACGCCTACGCTGCTGCAGTTCGATGTCATATACCAGCGTGAAGACGGCTTCGTGATACTCCGCGACAAGAAGAAATATGGCGAGAGCACGGCATTCCCGACGACCTTCGACGGCGCCACCAGCGGTCTCAACTACCAAGATGAATTGTATTCTTACACCTTCGACCACTGGAGTCCAGCAACAGTAGTTAACCCCGTAATAACCGATGCTACCTATACTGCTTACTACAACAAATCTGTCAAGACTTATTCGATGACAACAATAGGCATTAGTCCTGCAGGCTATGGTAGTGTATCACCCGCATCAGTTACAGGAATACCGGGTGGTTCGGCTGTTACTGTAAACGGCAACACGCTGACAGTCAATGGCACAACCATTACCGCTACGCCCGCTGCGGCTGATGCCCAATATACCTACACCTTCGAGCGTTGGAACAATGTACCTGCTACCGTAACAGGTCATATCTCGAATATCGAAGCCGTATTTACACGCTCGCTCAACTCATATACCATCACATGGAAAAATGAAGACGGCACACCACTTAAGAGTTCATTGGTAGAGTATGGCGTAACACCTACCTACGACGGCGAAACACCAACCAAGGATGCCGATGCAACAAATGTCTATACTCATAGCGGGTGGACACCGGCAGTAAGTGCAGTAACAGGTGAAAAAACTTATACTGCTACATATAGCACCACACCGACGGTAGCTTCCGTCACCGTCGGCGGCGCAACTACCTACTATGCCTCTGTTGCTGATGCTATCACTTTTGCTAACGGCAAAACCAATGCTGTGGTAACGATGTTGCAAAACGCGTCTGTAGCGAGCGAGATAACCATATCTGCTGCCATGACCATCGACCTCAATGGTAAGACTATTTCAAGCACCAATGCAACGGATATAGGCGTGTTCAAAATAAGTGCCTCCGGCAAGACTGTTACGATACGCGATAGTGGTACAAACGGCAAAATATCGCGTATTGCAAGCAGCTCCGTTTATATGTCAGTAATCAACCTTGATGCAGGATCACTGACTATTGATGGTGGCACAATCTATGCTGAGAATACAAACACTACAAGTAATACTGCTAATCGGGCGATTGGTATATATAACAAAAACAGCAACACGATTGCCATCTCGATGTCAGCAGGCACCATTGAGGCTAAACGCGCAAACACTTATGCGTATGGTATGTATCTGTATAATACTAATTGTTCACTTACACTGACCGGTGGTTCTATCATTGCAACTGGTGTCGGATATGTGCGTGGTATATATCAGAGAGGAGGACAAGCAACGCTTTCCAATACTATTGTTACTGCTACCATCACAGGCAATGACAGCAACTGCTATACTCTCTTCTCGGACTATAGCACCAAATTTACCATCAATAGCGGTACTTATACTGCTACCGCTACAGGAGCAGCAACTGATGTATATGCTATCTTTACAAAAAATGCGTCTGTCAAAGCAACTATTAATGGCGGCAGGTTTAGCGGAAAAAGTAAAGAATTGGCAAAAACAGCTGGAACCTTTACTCTTCAAGGTGGCTACTATGTTCACAGCACTGACCTTGAAGCTAACTGCGCTGCTAACTACCACGCACTGCCGCTGACGGGCGAAGACCCGTACAAGTACGAGGTTGCGGAAGCCTACAGCGTTACCTTCAATAACTATGACGGCACTTCGCTGCAAACAGGCTATGTAAAGAAAGGCGCAACACCTGTCTATGGCGGCGTCACGCCTGCCAAGGCAACCGATGCCGAATATGCTTATACTTTTAGCGGGTGGACACCGGCAGTAAGTGCAGTAACAGGCGAAAAAACTTATACTGCTACATATAGCACCACGCCGACGGTAGCTTCCGTTACGGCTGGCAGCACAACCATGTATTTTGAGACTATTGACAAAGCATTCTCTGCAGCCAATACATCTACAACATACGAGCCGACAATAACATTGCTGCGGGATGCGACGACAACTACCACCTCATATATATCTTACGCTGGTGAAAAAAACTGTACGTTCGACCTCAACGGACATACACTATCCAGCACTACGGCTCAGGCGTTGCTTTTTATCAACAAGGAAGGTATCACCTTTACCATTACCGACCTCACAGAAAGCAAATCAGGCACTCTGCACCAGCAATCCACAAGTACAGACAACAGATGGTGTGTGTATGTAGCACAAGGCAATCTTATAATGGATGCCGGTACTGTGTTCCTGCAATCAAAAGCAACTCAATTCAACGAAGGCATCCGCATCGACCCGAAAGCCAGCACCTTCACTATGAACGGCGGCAAGGTACACGTAGTGACCTCTGACGGCAAACCGGCTTGCGGTATCGTCTCAAGGGGTGTTGCTGTCATCAATGGCGGTGAAATACAGGTAGAGGCTTCGGGAGCCGGTTATGGTATTGAGGCACGCGTCAAAGGAACCGATATAGGAAATGTAACCGTCAATGGCGGAAAGTTCCTCGTTACCGGCGCAACCGCTGCCTGCGCTTACAAATCCGCTGCTAATGCGACACTGAAACTCCAAGGCGGATATTATAACTCCAACACCGACCTTGAAGCCAATTGCGCCGCTAACTACCACGTGCTGCCGCTCACGGGCGAAGACCCGTACAAGTACGAGGTTGCGGAAGCCTACAGCGTTACCTTCAATAACTACAACGGCACTTCGCTGCAAACAGGCTATGTCAAGAAAGACGCAACACCTGTCTATGGCGGCGCTACTCCCACCAAACCCGAAGATGCGCAATACACCTATACGTTCAATGGCTGGGACCAA
This sequence comes from Bacteroidales bacterium UBA4353, assembly GCA_002394025.1. Lineage (GTDB taxonomy): Bacteria > Bacteroidota > Bacteroidia > Bacteroidales > Paludibacteraceae > UBA3747. The sequence goes on along the minus strand of DGSV01000090.1, from coordinate 15,727 downwards.
GAACCCACCGCAGTAACGGGCGATGCCACTTATACGGCGCAATATTCGTCAACGCCGAAACAAATCGGCGACGCTCTCGATATTGTTGACTGGACCGACGACGCCATAGTTCTAAACATGAACGGCTATTCCTCAAATCTGAGCAGCAACAAGACAGGCTGGCAAATCAAATACGGCGACGCGAGCTATGATAAGGATGACCGCGCTGCTGACCGCACCTTGTCGATACCTGTCAGCGGTCTCACTCCCGATGCCACGATAGTTCTCAAAGGCGTTGACGCCAACGGCACTGTAGAGTCCTACCACACCTACACCGTGCCGCATATCTACAACTCTTCGGCAACGTTATCCGGCACCGACGAGAACAGCGTTCTGTTCGTTCGTGGCGGCACTCTGACCGTAGGCAGCAACACTACCGTTAAGGCGATATACGTTGCTCCCGGTGCCGAGCTGAAAATCAATAGCGGCGCCACTCTCACCGTCGATAAGTTGGTACTTCGCACCCGCGCCTTCCAGTCCGCTGTACTCACCGACGAGGGCACGCTGAACGCTGCCAACCTCTACTACAGCCGCATCGTGTCAGATAACAGCACTGCATATCCCATAGCCTTCCCCTTCGACATCACGATTGCCAACACCATCTTCTCTAACGGCAAGCCTGCAGTCCACGGCTCCCACTACGCCCTTCTGGAATATGATGCGGCCTCCCGCGCCGAGAACGGAATGATAGGCAACTGGCACCGCACCACCGGCGCCACGATGCTCAAGAACCACGGCTACGACCTTCTCTCGACATCCAAATACTACTACGAGATACTCTTCCCTGTAACAGCTGAAGCCTATAACGCCCGCCCTGCCGACAACGCCGAAGTTGCGGTGTCTAACCCCTCGGGTTCAGCGACCATCTACGACCAAGGTTGGAACTTCCTGTGCTCGCCTTACACCACCATCTTCAATACCGGACTGAGTGACGGCGTTGACCCGTCCGAAGCTCTGAAGATTACCAAGATTTTCAGCGATAACAAGACCTATAAGCAGCTTGCGCTAGAACAGATAGAGCCCGCCACGGCCTTCTACTACCAAGCCACAGGCAGTGAAAGTTACCTGACCTTCACAAACGGCAAGCTCTCATTACGCTCTCCGCGCCGCAGCCAAAACGGCGTCAGCAGCGTTCAGACGCAATGGCTCCGTCTGCGCTATAGCGGTCTTTACGTTGACCCGTCCGACGAGTCCCTGTCCGACGAGACGAGTATCTACCTTCACCCGACCAAGTTCACCCCCGACTACGAGCGCGGCTACGACCTTGTCAAGATGTCCAAGACGGCTCCCATGCCGGTGATATACAGCAGTGTTTCCTGTGGTGATTTGGCTTTTGCCGCTCTGCCCGACGATGCCGCACATCAGCCGATACCCCTCACGGTCTATAACCCTGCACAGGGCGACATGGTGTTCACTCTCGACTCTAACCGCTACCTGACGCGTCTTGAGCATGTCTATCTGATAGACGCCTTCTCCGGCGAGCAGGTTGACCTTCTTCATGACAGCTACGCATACTTCGCCGGCACTGCCGGAACCATCTCTGGTCGCTTCTTCCTTCAGGCTGTACTGCGCAGCACTCAGCATGGCGGCACCACGACAGACCTCACACCCGGCGCCTCGCGCCTCTGGACGGCACAAGGCGCCGTGAAGAACATCACCGTGAGCGGAGTACTCCACGGCGATACGCTCCGGTGCTACGACGCCGCGGGACGCCTCATATCGCAGACACGAGGCTCGGAAGCGCAGCAAGGCACACTCAATATCACCGTGCCGGCAGCGGGACTATACATCATACGCCTCAACAACCAAACGCAAAAAGTAATAGTGAAGTAGATTTACTATTAACCCATTTACTATTTAGTTATTGATTTAGTTATTTGGTCATTTGCTAAAAATAAGGACGCGAGAACGTCCTTATTTTTTTAGTCATTCGTTCAATCCGCTAAATTCGTAGAAAAAATATTTCGTGGTCTTACCCCTCCGCCCTTCGGGCTCCTCCCCTTCCAAAGGCAGGGGAGGAGTGGCTCCGCACACCAAATTCTTTCCGAGTCAAAAACTCCTCCCCTCGATAAGGGGTGAAGAAAAATTTGCAATATCCCCGCAAATTTTTCGATGAAAAGCACAGTGTGCTTTTCTGAATTCCTTAGTCCGGTGGCACGTAGTGCCAGAGGGGTAGAAATATTTACTATTTAGTAATTTAGTAATTTAGTAATTTGCAAGTACGGACACGCCGCGCCGTGTCCGTACTTGATTACACACTCCTCCCCTTTCTTCGACAGGGGAGGAGTTTTTGATTCGGAGCTGCCTAATTTGTAAATGGGACACGCAACAGTGTGTCAGTACTTTCCTTTTTGTTCGTTTTTTTTGCTTTTCTGTCATTCTAAAATCGTAGTTTGGCGATAGTTAGAATGGTCGTTCCATTTAATTTTAGTAATTTTGAAATGCCTTGAAACGCTCTTTTTACCCTGATGAAATGTATGGTATATGTTTCAGAACCATATAAGGTCTGATGACTGATGCGGGTTGATTAACGTATAAGAATCTAATAATGAAAAATATAAGTCTATTTCATGAAAAAAATTAACCTCTTATTGTTGTTCCTCGTTTGTGCTTGCATGGTTCAAGCCACGACTTTTTTCCCGTCGCGTACCGACTTCCGCGATGAGACTATCTATTTCGTTATGACGACCCGTTTCTATGACGGTGATCCGTCGAATAACACGCAATGCTGGGACAACCAAGCCCGCAACGCCGGCGACCCTGCATGGCGCGGTGACTTCAAGGGTCTGATTGAAAAATTGGACTACATCAAAGCGCTGGGTTTCACCGCCATCTGGATTACCCCTATCGTTGAGAACGCTTCGGGCTACGACTATCACGGCTACCATGCCTCAAACTTCTCAAAAGTTGACCACCGCTATGAGAGTGAGGGCGTGACCTTGGCAACCTTGGTGAATGCCGTGCATGACCATGGCATGAAACTCATCGTGGATATAGTGCTCAACCATACCGGTAATTTCGGTGAGGAAAATCTCTGCAAACTCTTCAACCGCGACTGGAGCGCTGACCAGAGCGACATCGATGCCTGCATGGTTCCCTATACGCAGAGTCAGGGCGGCAAGCTTCCCGACAACTATCTCAGTCTGCCCGGCGGTCAGCAGTATTCAGCGCGTCTGAGCCAGATGAAGAACACCACAGGCGTCAACTATGACGTCCACAACTACTGGCACCACTTCGGTCAGTTCAACTGGGACGACCCCTCGCGCTGGTGGGCACAGATAGCCGGCGACTGCGTGGACCTCAACACTGAGAACCCGCATGTGTATAACTACCTGATAAACTGCTACAAACAGTTCATCGCCCTTGGTGTTGACGGCTTCCGTATTGACACGGGCGGTCATATTCCACGTCTGACCTTCAACAAAGCCTTCCTTCCGGCTTTCAAACAGCTCGGCGAGCAGTACGCCTCATTGCGCGGCGGCTTCCCGTTCTATATGTTTACCGAGGTCTGCGCGCGCTTCACCGACATCTGGTATCGCGGTCAGGCCAACCTCTCGCCGCTCTACTACACATGGGCTGAGAGCACCAACTACGCTTGGGACGACAGCGAGGCTTCGTGGGACAACATCGTTGCCATGGAAGGCGACATGTGCACCTCCCACACCAACTGGGCTTCAGTACAGCAGCAGGCCTCGGCAGGCTCTACAGCCACAGGTCCCACGAGCCAGAACGCGCTGCTCAACGGCAACGACTATCACACACCCGACTACTCACAGTCGTCAGGGCTTGCCGTGATAGACTTCACCATGCACCACAACTTCCGCTCGATAGGCGAGGCTTGGGGTGTTGCCAATCCTGACAACGACAAATACTACAACGACGCCACATGGAATGTCGTATATGTTGACAGCCACGACTACGCTCCCAACGGAGCTCCTGAAGACCAGCGCTTTGCGCAAGGCACGACAGCTTGGGCTGAGAACCTCGACCTGATGTTTACCTACCGCGGCATACCCTGCTTATACTATGGCTCGGAGGTAGAGTTCAAGAAAGGCATGCCCATCGACAAAGGTCCCAACGAAGCTCTGCGCAACACCGGTCGCGCCTACTTCGGAGGATATATCAAAGGCACCGTCAACACCACCGACTTTGCCGAGTACAGCAACGCCTCGGGCAACATCAGCGCCACGCTCAACGCACCTCTCTCGAAGCACATACAGCGCCTGAGCAAGATACGTATGGCAGTGCCTGCATTGCGCAAAGGGCAGTACAGCCGCACCGGCTGCTCCGGCAGCTATGCCTTCAAGCGTCGCTATACCGACTCTACGACAGACAGTTATGCCCTGGTGTGCATCTCCGGCGGCGCCACATTCTCCAACATCCCCAACGGCACCTATACCGACTGCGTTACCGGTGATGTCAAGACCGTAACCAACGGCACTCTGACGGCTTCGTGCTCCGGTCAGGGCAACATGCGCGTCTATGTCCTCTCCACTGCCAAGACCCCGGCTCCGGGCAAGATAGGCGATGACGGCAAATTCCTCTACACGACTACCGCCGCCAATATCCCGGCACCGACATGGGACGGCACCGAAGAAGAACTCACCGAAGACGACGGCAGCCAGACAGACCCCGAAGATGTTGTGGAACCCTGCCTGACGAGCAGCGACGAGAACGCGGTATTCTTCACTCGTCCTGACAACTGGGGCAAGACAATACGCGTGCACATGTGGACCTCAGCCGGCGACCTGACCGGCGGATGGCCCGGAATGCCAGCCACGAACCTCGGTAACAACAAGTATAAATTCACCGTGCCGGCCTCTGCCGGAGCCTTATCCAGTGCTTGGAAGATAATCTGGAACGACGGCAGCGGCAACCAGACTCAAGACCTCGACTACACTAACCACGCCATGTACACATCTTCCGGCGCCGGCAGCCAAGTGACGGCATTGTGCGAGGGCGGCAATGTTGACCCCTCAACAGGTCCCGTAACCCCCGACCCGCAACCCGCCACGGCGCAGGCATGCCTCGAGAGCGAAGCAGAAGTCGTGGCGTTCTTCAACGCCAACAACGGCTGGAGCAACATACATGCCTACTCATGGATTGACGGTGAGGGCGAGAAACTCGGTGCTTGGCCCGGAACAGCCGCCACAAGCCTCGGCGACAACCTCTACAAGATTGTGTTCCCTGCGGCTGCCGGAACCCCCACGGCGCAGTGGAAGATAATATGGAATAACGGCAATGGCGGTAACGGCAACCAGACGGCTGACCTCGGTTATGTGAACCATGCCATGTACACGGCTTCAGGAGCCGGAGAAGTTGTCACACTGCTATGCTCTGATATTACGGCGCTGAACAGCACGACATCTGACGCGCTGCAAGTGTGGGCTTATGACCATACCATAATGATACTGAGCGATGTAGCGAAAAAGGTGAACATATATACCGCCGACGGCAGACAACTCAAAACCGTGAACCTCAACATCGGACTGACAACAATAAGCGGACTACCCGCGGGCTTGTATCTTGTCGGTAACAAGAAAGTCGCGGTCTATTAACCTTAAAACACGCCAACTTATTTCGGTCTAATGACCGATGTGGCAAATACATGGATATTTAAGAAAGTTCCTTCACACATTGTCTAAAACATAATAGCAAACGCCGTTTCAAGTTCTTTGAAACGGCGTTTTTTCCTGAAAAGCGCTATTTATTCTGTCTATATTACGCGATTTATTTGCTGATTTATTTTTTTTGTTGTACCTTCGTAGGCGAAAGTCGTTGGGAAAATGTGTGACTTTTGCCAAAAAGTCGTTGGGAAAATGTGTGACTTTTGCCAAAAAGTCGTTGGAAAAAATGTGCAAATAATTGATTTACAATATGTATAAAAGAAAAATTGAAAGTCATCTTCTTCGTTGGAAGAATAATCCAGCCCACAAACCTCTTGTTATTAAGGGAGTGCGTCAGTGTGGTAAAACAAGTTCTGTGTTGGCGTTTGCCCAAAAGCATTATAATCATGTGGCTTATCTTGATTTTCGTGAGCATCCTGAATATAAGCAGTTTTTCTTCCCTAATTTGGATATAAACGAAATAATAATAAGAATAACAGCAACTTTGCCATCATTGGTTATAGAACCTCATAATACCTGTTTTGTATTTGATGAGATACAGGATTGTCCTATTGCCCGTGCTTCCTTGAAATATTTTAGTTTGGATGGTCGTTACGATGTGTTATGCACCGGTTCATTGCTTGGTGTTAACGGCTATAAGACCAAGGAGGAGCAACAAGAGGAACGCGAAGCTTCAATTCCCGTAGGTTTTGAGGAAATTATAGATATGTATCCTATGGATTTTGAAGAATGGCTATGGGCAAATGGTATTCGTGAAGAACATATTGACTTGCTACGTCGTCATTTGGCAGAAGAGAGAATTGTTGACGAGGCTATACATCAGCGTTTTCGTCATCTTTTGCATCAATATGTTTTTGTAGGAGGTATGCCTGAAGCTGTCAGCACTTTTCTGACAACCCAGAATGTAGGTTCACTATTGGCTGTGCAACGGCAAATAGTTGATACCTATAAGTCTGATATGGTAAAATATGCATTGCAGGCAGATAAAGCGCATATTCGTGAGTGTTTTGATTCGATACCTGCTCAATTGGCTCGGGAGAACAAGAAATTTTCGTATCAATTTGTTCGTCCGGGAGGTCGTGGTCGTGATTATTATGGTAGTTTGCAGTGGATTGAAGACGCAGGGATTATTCATCGTTGTTACAATACGGAAATTACGGAATTGCCTCTTGAGGGTGTCGCCATTCGTGACCAGTTCAAAGTATATATGGCAGATATAGGCTTGCTAATCAGTATGCTTGAGGATGGTACGCAAGGGAGTATCCTTCAAGGTAATCTTGGTGCTTACAGGGGTGCTATATATGAGAATCTGATGGCTGATATACTTGGCAAAATGGGACGCAAACTCTATTATTTCCGCAAGGATAGCGGATTAGAGATAGATTTTCTGATACGATACAAGGGGGAGTGTGTGTTAATAGAGTGTAAAGCGCAAACCGGTAATTCAAAATCTCTGCAGACAGTACTGAAGCATCCTGAAAAATACCATGTCAGTCAAGCCATAAAGTTGGGCGATTACAATGTCGGTCGCACAGGCGGACTGCTGACACTGCCATTTTATATGGGATTTTTGTTGACAGAAATCTGAATGACAGATTTGTGTTCAGACACATTGTCTATTATAATATTGTCTATTATAATTATATCAACCGCCGCTCCAAGTCCTTGAAGCGGTGGTTGTTTATCGTAAGTGAGATGAATTTGTTACACTTGTTGTAGCAATATAAAAAAAATGATTATCTTTGCCTTGTAATCAAAAGCTAATCGTTATGAAAAAAACTCTCACAATTGCCATTATGCTGTTGTTCGCCATTGCGAGTGTCAGCGCAAAAGACGTTATCATTACTCGTGACGGCAAAAAAATCGAATGTTATGTTGTCAAGACCAACTCCAAGGGTGTGGAATACCGCACGAACAACCCTGACAATGGTCCTATATTTGAGCTTACGAACGACGAGGCAGCCACAATAACATTCGAGTCGGGCGAGGTTTATGTGTTCCAGACTTCTGCACCAGAAACGGTAAAATATGGTTCACTTACGCCCGAAATCGACTCTGACGGATTGCCCAAACCTATCGAAGGTATGGCTGTGCGCCGTGAGTCCGACGACGCCTATTACATGGGCTCTATGAAAATGGATGAGGAACAGTTCGAACGCTTCCTGCAACGCAACTGCACACCAGCTTATGAGCGTTTCCGTACGGGTGTAAAACTCAAACGCACAGGTTGGGCGCTATTTGGTGTCGGTATTGGCATGACCATTTCAGGCGTGGCTCTGGTTGCCAGTGGAGTGCGCTATTATAAAGTGACATCGAAAAGCACCTCTATAGAAGTAACAGAGATTACAGACCCTGTAAACAGAAGCCTCTATATACCGGGAGCAATATTCTTGTCGTTTGGTAGTGCTGCACTAACGGCTTCTATCCCGCTACTCTGCGTAGGTATCCACAAGAAAGACCATGCCTACGAGACATATAATGAGCAGTGCACCAACCGCCAAGCATATAGCCATAACAATGAGGTCCGTCTCAACCTCTCAGCATCACACAACGGACTCGGCTTCTCCCTCAACTTCTAAAAATAATAATTGCAGGTTTGTAATAATAACAACCGCCGCTCCAAGTCCTTGGAGCGGCGGTTGTGTATCATGTGACGCTGTAAGAGATTGTGAATAACTGACTTGGGCTTTGTAATGGCGGTTACAGTAATGACGGTTACAAAAAATTAAAAACGGTAGCCGATGTAGTAGTTAAAGCCGAATGATGCGTTTTTGCGTGTTCCGTAGCCGGGAATGTACCATGGTGTGACGGGTGCTTTTGACCCTCGGGTGCATAGTATGCGTTCGCGTATTCCCCAGCCCATGGTGAAGTGTTTTCCGAATGTGAGTTGCAGGCTGGCATTGATTTCCACCCAACAGTCAGTGCGCCAGCGGTCGGTGAATGAACATCGTGTGTCGTTGAAGTATTCGTCATGAAGCGAGAGGTCGAGCATGTCATAGTGCTGTGTGCCGACTCCCACGCGTGCTCCTATCAAAATCAGGTTGAGCCATACCGACTGGTGTTCGGGTTTGAAGCAGTTAATGTCAAGTCCAATGCGTGAGAAACCTCCCTGGCCTTTATAGCTTGCGCCGCTGGCTACGGTATGGTGTGCGTTGGCATATCCGATTTCGAGGGTAGGGAAGAAGCGGCGCTTGAGGTTGAAGTTCAGCGCTGCCTCGAAACTCATGCGTTTGGCATCGGAGGCTATGAGTTCATAGGCGAGGTTGCCGATATCGAACTTGATATTGCCGCCCTGCCATGTGGGTATGGTATCCAAAGCGCGTATCTCACCATCCTTGCGCTCACGGGCATGGAGTCCAATAGTGAGCATAAGCAGCAGAATACTAACGGAAATATATCTGAAGATGTATGTCATCGGCGTTAGTGATTTGCTGGTTGATGATTACTATGGAGTCTATATTGTGTGTGGTAGCTGCAGCACTATGCAGGGTATGGTTGACATAGCAGCCACATTCGAGCGACACGAAGTGCTGCTCGTTGTCGTAGGTGATAAGCAGTGTATCGGTGGCGTCGAGGTGCCGGTTGAGTTCGTCATTATCAGCGCGAACATATATCTCGTAGGCGGTGATGGTGTCGGTATTGCTCACGGGTAGTGTGACATCGCTGCGCTTGCTGTTATAGAGCAGGGAGTCTTTACCCAAACCTCGCACGCATAGCGAGTCAGGACTGAAGACGCCTTCTATAGTTTCCGTGATACCTTGGTCGGTGGTGATGGTGTTGACGGTGTAGAACGTCACACCGAGTTTCTTGCGTACGTCGCGGCGACATTCTGTGTCGTTCTCGTCGCACGAGGTGGCGAGAAGGACAAGCAGTAGCAGTAATATGAAATTTCGGTAGCGCAATGCTTATACGGTGAATAGTTGTTGTACTTCCCTGTTGAGGACTTCCTGCGCGCGTTCTGTTGCCGTAGTGCCGTTGTTATGATATGTTTGGATGACTATCTCGGCGAGTTTTATTGCCGGTTCTTCGGGTTTTACGTATCCCGCGCAGGTGTTGATGAGTCCCAGCATACTCTCCTTGGTGGCATGGATATTTGCCCATAGTTCCCCGCTTACGTAGATACGCTGCGCGGCATTATGGTCGAATTCCTGACGTATGGTTTTGAGCAGTAGTCCTTGCAGCTGCAGGCAGTTGAGGGGTGTGAGGTCTATGCTGAGCAGCATTTGTTCGGGCTGTGTGCGGTCCAATACGAGTGCTAAGCGTTCGTAAGCGCGCAGACGTACGGGGGTGATGACATTGAGCGATTCGCGACGAAGGTGGTAAAGGCGCTCACGCTCTTGATTTTGTAGAAGTTTATAGAGAACAAGGTATGCCGCAAGCAGCACTACGAGACCGGGTAGTATGTATTTGAGAATTTCTAACATGATACTATATGCTTATCCTTGTTTAACGATTTGGTAGTTATTGCGTTCCGGCGAGTTGCGGATGATGAGTTCTGCAAGGAAGCCTGTCACGAACAGCAGTGTGCCGAGTATCATGGCGAGTATTGAGAGGTGGAAATAGGCGTTGTCGGCTACCAGCATGCCGAATTCGTGGTGGTGCAGGGCTATGATTTTCTGCACGCCGACAACGGTGATGGCTCCCAGTCCGAACAAGAACATCAGGCTGCCTATCAGTCCGAAGAAGTGCATAGGTTGCTTGCCGAACTTGAGTAGGAACCACAGGGTGAGCAGGTCAAGATAGCCATTAACGAAACGGTTGAGTCCGAACTTTGAGGAACCGAATTCACGCTTGCGATGGTTGACGACTTTTTCTGTGATTTTCGTGAAGCCGGCATTTTTCGCCAGATAGGGTATGTAGCGATGCATTTCTCCGAAGACCTCAATATTCTTGACCACATCGGCGCGGTAGGCTTTCAGTCCGCAGTTCATGTCATGGAGTTTGAGACCTGTGATGGCGCGAGCCGTGGCGTTATAGAGTTTCGAGGGCAGGTTCTTGGTCAGAGTGTTATCAAGGCGGTGTTTTTTCCATCCTGATACGAGGTCATAGCCGTCTTCTGTTATCATGCGATAGAGCTCCGGTATTTCGTCGGGGTCATCCTGCAGGTCGGCATCCATGGTAATCACGACATTGCCACGCGCGGCCTCAAAACCGCAGTATAGTGCCGGCGACTTGCCGTAGTTATGCCGGAACTGGATGGTATGTACGTGAGAGTCGGCTTGGCGCAGGCTGTCTATGACGGCTTGCGAGTCATCGGTGCTGCCATCGTTGACGAACCATAGTTCCCAGTCGATACCCATGGAACTGACTACGCGGCTAACCCACGAGTGAAGCTTCTGAAGCGACTCCGCCTCATTGTAAAGGGGTACTATTACTGATAGTTCTACCATGTATTTTTTATGATTTGTTTTCTTGATTCGCTATTGTTGGCTTGGATTGTCGTTTTGCTGCGGTGGTTGTTTTCTGCGGGTGAAGAATGCCATAGGTATTGCGAGCATCAGTCCGAGCAGGGTATCAACCCAGAGATATTGCATCACGAAGTTAAAAGGTGTCTTGAGTTGCTGCATGGCTATGTCGAACTGCTCTTGACTGACTTGTGGTATGTCGAGAGTTTGGAGTGCCTTGATGGCATTGTCGAATGTGAGGGTGATGAATTCCGGTTGCCAGAGCAGCAGGGCAAGCCGCACCGCTGCGGTGATGATGGATGCGAAAAAGAATAGGCTGACGACAAGGCTCACACCCTCGCTATAGGTCAGTAGGTGATTATTGAATGTCTCGGTATAGAGGCGTACCATCTGATAGGTGAGCAGGATAATCCAGATGGCGTTGATATTTGTCAGCGCTGAGCATAGAGTGGCTCCCCACGTGCCATTGAACCATAGTACGGCGGCAAAGTTGAGTATGACGTTGGCGCAGAAGAAAATCGCCAACGTCAGACCCTGAATCATACTATATCGGTATTGTGACATGATTTAGTTGCCGAACCAGAAGCCCATGCCTATCACCCAGCTGAAGTTTTTGCCGTATTCGAAATGCTTGATATCGTCGAAGTTGAGATAGGGTTGCGCGAATACTGACAATGAGGCGTAGTTGAATTCCCAAGCCGCTTCGAGGCGCAGGTTCAAGTTGTTAAAGGTAAATTTGCGCTGATAGTCGGAGTACATGCTGCGCCATGGCGAGAAGCCCACCGTGGGCGTTAGAGTGAGCCAATCGGTGAGATACACGTCATAAGATATTTCCACGTATGACGAGAAAGCCTGTTTGAGTTCGGCGCCTTTCGGTGTACCGTCAGCGTTAAGCTCGGTATCTTCCAGGTCTTCGGAGAATATCACATCACCGTTACGTTTATAGTATCCGTCGGTACCGGCCAGTATGGTGTTCCAACCTATGGTGAGTGGTATTTCGTCGGAGACGCGGTATTGCAGTGTTACTTCGAGTTGGTTTCCTTCCCAGCCTTCTTCATTGCGCATGTCGTACCACGGGCGGTCGAAGTAGTGGTAGTGGGTAAGCATCATTGAGAACCCGCGGACGTTAAAGCCCAGATAGACGTCAAGTTCAGGAGCGAATTCGGCGCCGTATTTACCTCCAAAGCCGAAGTATTTCTGTGTCCATTCGTCAGCGGCGTTGATGCCACCGAGGTTTCCCCACGCGCCGACAGTAAAGCCGGCTTTTTCACCCTGGTAGCCGATTTCAACGTTAGGTTGGAAACTCAGACCACCGCTGTTGATACCACGCCAGATATATTGTGACACTACCTCACCGCCAGCGCTCCATTTGAAGCCCGTGTCACCGGCGTAGATAGCCGTGCAGCTGATGAGCAAGGCTGAAAGAATGGTAAAAATTTTTTTCATTGTCGTTATTGTGTGTTGGTTGTTAATGTTTTAGTTGGTTGTTATCACCATGCGTTATGGTGTATGTTTTCGGGTTTGTATTTATCTTTTATTTCGGGTTGTTCGTTGGGGTATCCCAGTGTGATGATGCACATGGGTGTTATGTGTTCCGGCGCGTTGATGATATGTTTCACCGCCGCCACTCTTTCCGATATGGGATATACTCCGACCCATAATGCTCCGAGTCCCATGGCGTGTGCCGCGAGCAGTAGGTTTTCCGTGGCTGCCGAAGTGTCTTCAACCCAATAGCCTTGTGCTTCGCCTTCAAGGGCTTTGCTCATGTCGCCGCAGACGACGATGGCGTGTGAGGCTCCGTTTTCTATGCGCGAACTTTTTACTGCCTGGCTCAGGCTGTCAAGCACGGCTTGGTCGTCAACGACTACGAAAGCCCAGGGCTGTTTGTTGACGGCTGTGGGCGCTGCCATGGCACTGCGCAACAGGGTGTCGATTTGTTCGGCGGAAATTTTCTCTCCCGTGAATTGGCGTACGGAAACGCGTGTGGCAATCACATCAAGTGCCGAAGGTTGCTGTTGCTCGGGGGCTTTGCTACCAGTGCAGGAAAAAAGGGTCAGCGACATAATACTGATAAGAAGTAATTTTTTCATTGTTAATATAACATTGATGAGTATGTGAGTTATTAAAAACCTCCGAGACGTTGTTTTCCGTCTTGTCGGAAAGAATGTCTTGGAGGCTATTGTTTAGAAATGTTCCGTATGTGGTGGTTTATTAGTCTTTTTTAGCAGGTGATTTGCGTACTTTTTTCTTGTCGGCTTTTTGTTCGTCGTCGCTGTCGTCATGTTGTATTCCGAGCACTTCGTCGTGCAGGTCTCTATCCACGAGTATTCTGCCGCAGTATTCACATACGATGACTTTCTTGCGCTGTCTGATGTCAAGTTGCCGTTGTGCCGGAATTTTGTTGAAACATCCTCCACATGCGTCGCGGTCTATGGTTACTATGGCAAGTCCGTTGCGCGCGTTTTTGCGTTTGCGGCGGAACGCTGTAAGCAGGTAGTCGTCATTGAAGTTTGCTTCTATCTCCGCGGCTTCGGTGCGCAGACGGTCTTCATCGGCCTTGGTTTCGGCGATTATGGTCTGCAATTCGGCTTTTTTGGCTACGAGGTCCTCGTTGCGTTCAGCGATGATACGTTGCGTATCTTCTTTTTCCTGAACTTTTTCCTGCAGGCGGAAATTGAGGTCGTTGATATGTTTTTGAGCAGCTTCGATGACGAGTTGGTTATACTCTATCTGCTTGTTGAGGTCGTCGTATTCGCGGCTGTTATGGACATCGTTCTGACGTTCTTTGTCGCGTGCGATGTCGCGTTGGGCCGTTTCAATTTCTGTCTGAAATTTTTGCAGGGCGGCTTTCATGTGTGACGTCTCTTCAGCGATTTTTTCAAGGCGTGTCTGCTTGCCTTGCAGTTCGTCTTCCATGTCCTGGACCTCAAGCGGTAGTTCGCCACGCAGGTTGCGGATACGGTCTATCTCGCTGCTTACTGTCTGAAGTTTGAAGAGCATACGCAGTTTCTCTTCCACGCTGAGCTCTCTGACGTCTTTGTCTGCTTTTTTTGTTGCCATCTGGGAGTGATTGATATTTATTAATTTAACTATTGTTGTTATCTCTGTTTGGCGTGCTACCCACCTCTGTTGTCAGGCAAAGTTGCGCGCCGGGCGTTCATATTCCGCCATTAAGACTGCAAAGTTACGATTTTTTTGTGAAATGACATCACGTAACAGTTCTTTTGTGAAAATTTCTGTCTCATAATGTCCCGCATCGATGAGCATGATACGTGTTTCGGCGTCGCGGTAGTCGTGGTGCTTGATATCGGCTGTGATGTATGCGTCGGCGTGTTGTTCTATTGCTTTTTGTGTGAGAAAAGTCCCTGCGCCGCTGCATATCGCTACGCGCTGTATGCTTTTTAGCGTGGTGTTGCCGTATATTATTTCCCGGCATTTGAGTGCCGTTTTGACGTGGTTTACAAAGTCGCCGACGTTGAGCGGCGCTTTCAGTGTTCCTATCACTCCGCTACCAGCTTCAGGGCTTTGTGCCATGGGCGCCAGTATGTTGACGTTAGTCAGTAATAACTTGTCGGCTAACAGTTTGTTGATGCCTTCCGGAGCGTTGTCAAGACTGGTATGAGCCGAATATATGGCTATGTCATGCTTTATGGCTTTGATGATGTCGCAGCCTTGTGGCGTGTCAGCGGTGATGTTTTTCGGTGGATGAAAGAGCATGGGGTGGTGAGTGACGATGGCTTGGCAGCCACGGTGTATTGCTTCGTCAATGACCGCCGACGTTATTTCCAACGCCACAAGAACCTTGTCAACCTCGGCGGCGGGATTTCCTATCTGAAGACCACTATTATCCCATTCTTCCTGATAACGAAGGGGATAGCGCTCTTCAATAATACTGATTAATTGGCTCAATAGGGGCATGGAAGACAGGTTCTGAAAGTGTTGTTACTCGGCTTTATCCTCTGACTCTTTAGAGTCTTCTTTCTCATCGAAATCAGTGATTCCGGCGTTCACGAGGATGTTGTACCACTTGATGAGTTTCTTGATGTCTGTTGGGTATATTCTGTCGCTGTCACATTCTGGCAGCACTGTTGCCAAGTATTCGTAGAGTTGTGCTGATGAGGCTTTTTTAGCGTCTATGTCGCAGCGTTTGCCGTCATGTTTCGCGAGCATATTTTTGAGAACCTCACGCAAAGGCACGTCATCAGAAGTCGAGTACATGGATACATCGGCGAGTGATACTACTTTGTCGCGGGCATAAACGGGAAGGCGTTTATGGTCGTCGAGGCTTTCTACGATGAGCATGTTATTACCTTGGCTGACAAGGCGGAAAAGACCGGGCTTACCGGTAATGGAGAGAATGTCTTTTAGCATTTTATAAGATGATTTTATTGTAGTTTTTTTCTGGTTTTCTAGCTTTCCTTATTTATATCCCGGGATATGAGTTGTGTAAACGGGAGTTTCGGAGGGTTGAGCCGCGAGTACATTTTTCAGTGCTTGGCAGTCGGATTGCAGTATTAGGTCATAGGCTATTCTGCCGACTTGCAGGGCGCCGTTTTCCTGTAGGTGTGTATTATCTTTTTTGCCGTCAGGTATGTCGCTATAAATACCTGGTTCCACGTGCATGAAGTATTTCTTGGTTTGTTCTACTCCCATATC
>DGSV01000025.1 GCA_002394025.1 Bacteroidales bacterium UBA4353 | reverse complement strand
ATCGTGCAAGGCTGTGTATATGAGGATTTGCGTATTCATGCCGCACAGAATGTTTTGCAATATGATGCTGACGGGTATGCCATAGGCGGACTTGCCGTTGGTGAACCTACGGAAATGATGTA
Source organism: Bacteroidales bacterium UBA4353 (assembly GCA_002394025.1). Lineage (GTDB taxonomy): Bacteria > Bacteroidota > Bacteroidia > Bacteroidales > Paludibacteraceae > UBA3747. The sequence continues at coordinate 7,225 of DGSV01000025.1, read as the reverse complement.
TAGGATGATAGAAGTCGTCAATGGCATACTGCCCACAAATCGTCCTCGCTACCTGATGGGAGTTGGCACGCCGCAAAATATCCTTGAGGGTATAGAACGTGGCGTGGATATGTTTGATTGCGTAATGCCAACCCGTAACGGACGTAATGGAATGTTATTCACATGGCGGGGCACGATGAATATGCGCAATAAAAAGTGGGAAACGGATTTTTCTCCTCTTGACGAATATGGCACGTCGTATGTTGACAGACAATATACCAAAGCCTATGTGCGCCACTTGTTCCATGCCAATGAATTATTAGGAATGCAGATAGCCAGCATTCACAATTTGGCATTCTACCTCGACCTTGTCAGACAAGCCCGTGAGCACATTATCAACGGTGACTTCAAAAAATGGAAAGACAGCGTAATAGACCAATTAGGCAGAAGACTATAGTTTATGAAACGACTTGATAGATACATAATAGTAAAATTTCTTGGTACATACTTTTTTTCGCTGGTGCTGATTTTGAGTATTGCCGTGGTGTTTGACCTGTCTGAAAAGTCTGATGACTTCTTCGATTCTCAGGCACCCGTGAGTGCCATAATATTCGATTACTACGTCAATTTCATTCCCTATTACATGAATATGTTCAGTCCTCTGTTCGTGTTCATATCCGTGATATTCTTCACAAGCAAGTTAGCAGGAAATTCCGAGATTATCGCTATGTTAGCCGGTGGGGTGAGTTTCAAGCGTTTGATGGTGCCTTATTTTGTGTCTGCCACTATTATCTTCGTGCTATCTTTTGTGCTCGGCGGTTGGGTGATACCTCATTCCACGCGAAAAATGCTGGATTTTGAGAACGAATATATCAAGGAATTCAAGTCGTCTCATGCCTCTGATATTCAGATGGAAGTTGAGCCCGGCGTGATATTATATATTGAGAGTTACCTCAAAGAGTCGAATCAGGGTTTTCGTATGTCTCTTGAAAGGTTTGAAGATAAGAGCCTTGTGTCGCGCCTCACTGCTGAGCGTATTCGTTGGGACTCGGCATATACTTGGACCATAGAGAATTATCTCAAGCGTGATTTTGATGGCATGCGCGAATATATAACTCGTGGAGTAAAGATGGACACTACTATCAATGTCCAGCCTGATGAGTTTTATATCACTGCCCAAGAGAGCGAGCAAATGACCATAACACAGCTTAGGCATTACCTTGCAACTCAGCGTCGCCGCGGAGTGGGTAACATACAAGCTTTTGAGACGGAGTTGCAGAAGCGTTACGCATCGCCCTTGGCGGCATTCATCATGACGCTGATAGGTGTGTCGCTCAGTGCACGCAAGGTGAGGGGTGGTATGGGCAAAAATATAGGTATTGGAGTAGCGTTGAGTGCGATATACATATTGTTCTCCACTGTGTCGTCATCGTTTGCCGTGAGTGGTGTGATGAGTAGTTTCATGGCTGTGTGGATGCCTAACTTTATCTTTACCGCTATAGGTATCTTCCTTTATACCCGTGCTCCAAAGTAGGGTTGTGTTTCGATGATAATTATTTCCCCTGACGCGACGCGAGTGCCGAATAGATGCGTGTCGCCTCCATCGTTGATACCTATTTTTCTGCGTAGTTCATCGGCGGTGAATGGTGTGTTACGAACGCTGATATTTGCGTTTCCAAGTGCTTTCAGGTGTTTGATGTCGTTTTTTGTTGTCGTGTAGATATTTTTTACGATATATGTTTTTCCGTGCCATTGTGTTGGTATGCTGTCAGAAGTGTATAGGTGTGTGTCTTTGGAGAGAGCAGCAACGTTGTAGTGGTGACAAAGGAGTTTATAGGGCGCGGCCTTGAGCATTGTGGCTGATGGTACGTGCAGGTATGCGCCGATACCCGATGCGATAACGGGTAGCGTCTGATGCTCTTGTTGAGTGGTAAAGACGAAGTCCTCAAGGCTGTCCTCATGCACGATGTGCTGTGTGTCAATGTTTTCGCCTTGGTGCGTGATGAGCAGCGTTTCCTTACATTCCGCGGCAGTGCCGACGTAGTGTACTTCCGTGATATGGCTTAAATCCCGCATTGCCTGAGTAACATCAAGCATGGGACTGATTTTTGCCATCACTACTTCGCTTTTCTTAATCAACAGAGTCCATATTTGAGTAATGTCCGGAGTGCATTGCGCCAATGCGCTGACTTTGTGCCCGGCACCGTCTCGTCGGGCGGGGTCTATGAATATGGCATTGAGGTGTGTAATATCACGGAGCCATGTTGTGCTGTCGGTGTGAAGAATTTCGGCAGGCAAGGCTTGGAAGTTATGTCGCGCCACGTCGCAAAGTTCTGCATTCTGTTCGATGAAAAAGCTTTTTTTGAATAGTTGTGAGCAGTAGTAGAAATCGACCCCCATGCCTCCTGTGAGGTCAGCATAGGAGTCGAAACTTGTGCATAGTTTGGCAAATAGTGAAGCTTTGTAGCGCGCAGTGTGCTCTGAGGAGCATTGCTCAAGTGACAAGCGTGCCGGAAAGAGCCAGTAGTCGTTTGCTACTATTTCAGGCAATTTCTTGGCATAGCGCTGTCGAGACTCTATCTGACGCAAAGCCAGGCGCATATCAACATCGGGATAGCGCTTGGCTTTGAGCGAAAGTGTGTACACATCATCGGTGATGTGCGTGGCTATGAACTCGCGGGTGGCTTGGTTCATTAATATACAAGCATGATGTGGAAGACCATAGGTTCTGTGCCTTCCTCGTCATAGCCTTGGAAGTCTGAATTGGTGATATATATCTTTACCGCTCCGACCTTATAATCTACGTCTATTGTTTGAGAATAGTAGGCGTAGGTGGGGTTGCCCTTTTCATCGAGCACGTCGTTGCCCTGTGCGTCCTGAATTTTGTAGGAGCGGTAGCGTGTGCATGGTAACTCGTTCATGTAGTTGTCGAAAACGAGATAGACTTTCATCATGCCTCCTTCGTAGATTTCCTTGGTGAGTTCTTCTACGGGTATTTCTACTGATATTGCTGTGCCGTCTTCTTTCCAGTCGGAATAGTTTACAGTATAGTTGATGATTGTCCATTGTGTTGGAGTCGCGTTGTCACCTTTGTCGCCCTTAGGACCTTGAGGTCCACGAGGTCCCTGAGGTCCTTCGCAAGCGCATAGAAGCACAACGGCGAGTAATGTAAATAGAATTTTTTTCATATTGTATTTTTTGTTAATTGTCGGTTACTTAATACGCTGTCCCGCAGCATTGTATTCAACGCCGTTAACGATGATATATACTGCTCCGTCACGAATGATTTTGCGTACCGTAGGTTGTTGGTCAGTGTCTTTGACTTCATCAATGGCAGTGTCGTCATCGGTGTCTAACACTCTGACGTATTTATAAATTGGTGTGTCGTTTTTCTGGTCGCTGGTGGTATAGAAAGTTGTGGCGTCAAACCATGCTATTGCTTCACCTTGAGCTTCTTCCTGATATGCCGCGATTTGCACCGGGGCACGCAGTGCTGTTGTTGCGAGACTTTCATTGCCGTTACGCTCCCACAGCAGGACATATTTTTTGTTTTTGATAGCCATCCATTTGCCGTCGGGACTGATGTCGCCACCGGTAAGGAAGTTGAATTTGCTGCCGTTGCCAAGTGGCGTGACTAAAGTGAGAGTCTGTGTGCCAGTGCCATAAGAGAGGTCGAAAGGCAGTGAATAGAGAGTGCACACTCCATCTTTGACCTTGTCAGCTATATAGAATGTATTGTCAATGTTATCGTACATGAGAGTCTCGGTGTTGTGAGCCTTGTTGTCGGGATAGCCATAACGTATGTAGTTGACATTGACGGTTATCGTACCTGAAGTGATTGCCGGTTCCTCAAAGTAATAGATATAGTAGGAATTATTATACTGAAGGTCGTTGTCGCCTATTGCTCCTATGAAGATGTAGTTTACGCCGTTAAAGGTACCCGTGGCTATGTCCTCCCAATCGTCGCGTCCCGGGTCGTTGGAGATGTTTACTGTCATTTGCAGGTTGCCGTCAGGGGTTATGGCAACAATCTTTTTGTTGCTTCCCGTATTCTCATCGCCGTGTTGCCAGATATAGCCCGGAGTTTGGCGTGAGCAAGCAAAACCACTGACTTCTTTCATGACATTCTTGAAAGAAGTGCCGCATTGAGTGCGAGTGAAATCATTGTTGAGAGTTAGATTGGTGCCGTTGTAATTGATACCGGCTCCAAAGGTTGTCATGGCAATTGTCAAGGCAACAAATAAAAAACAAAAATGTTTTAGCATTGTATTCTTTGCCTCAGTAAAGGTTCTTTGTTATGATTGTTATTCTACGTCAGGCCAAGGGTTGTTTTTGATACCCACCATATCGCACACAACTTTGTGACAGAGTTTCTGCAGTCTGAGCACTTCGTCCTTACGGTTGTTGTTCATGTCGGGCCATATAGGTTCTCCGATAGTGACGTCAAGAAGCGGTATTTCTTTCGGAGCAAAGAGTCGGAAGATACCTTTTCGTTCGCGATAAGTGATGACAACGGGCAAGATAGGCATATTATATTTATATGCGAAGTCGAAAGCTCCGGGTTGGAAAGGTTTTATGGGTTTGTAGAAGTCCCAGCGTGTGCCTTCAGGGAAGAAATGGAACCATTTGTTTTGGCTATGCAGCTCATCAAATGCTTTGATGAATTTCCGCTGTCCTCCCATGGTAGCGGGTAATGGTATGCCACCGATATGCACAAGATACCAGTTATCTTTAGTCAGAAAATGTTCGGCATACATCGGTATCCATAATTCTCGATAGCGGATAGCTTGAAGGATACAGGGAACGTCCCAACGGAAACAGTGGTTGCCAATAGTGATAGCACCATGCTCGTCGAGCTGTTTTGCGTACTTCTTGAGGATGTCTCTGCCGTGAATACGCAAGCCGTATTTGACGCGATTGGTGATGAATACGTGAGTATAAAGCAGCGCGTAGGCAAAGCGATGATGCCAACGGAAATGCGTAGAGTGGTCGATATAAGGATACGTGTCGTCAAACTTGATGTCGTAGATATGTTTTGCCGGCACTATGCGCTTATGAGGATCGTCAGTAGGGTAGTCGATGCCAATATCAGGAATATAGACACCGTCTTCGACTTCAAGTTGCTGGTATTTAGCGTTATTCTCTATCATTGAATGTTAATTTGATTTTCTGAGATTTTTCGACATTTCGATAAATCAATAAATCGGAATTTCTGAATAACGGATTTTCGATATTTCGTAAAATTGATTTATCTTTTTTTTCTTTGTCGTTAAAACTGATATGCCACGGCTACGTACCATTGCCATTGCTTGAGACCGCGGTACTGTCGTGTTTTACCAAGGTCGTTGAGTCCGAAGTCGTATCCCCCCAATAGCTGCCAGTGGTCCCATTGAATTCCTCCTCCGGCGCCGAGCATGAAGTTAAAGCGACGGATGATGCCTTCGCTGTATAGGTCGTGCTTGCCGTCGGTGAAGAACTTATCACCCATTGTGTTACGTAGTACTTCGGCAGTGTTGTTGGCTGCATTAAGGTGATTTTGAGTGTATTGTACCCTCGCCATGCCTATGCCGAATTCGGGACCGGCAAAGAATATCAAGTGCAGTTTGCGCCAGATATTGAAGTCGAGATTCAGTCGGGCAGGGATCATAAGATCGTGCATCCATGTCTCCTGTCCCAAATATTCATTTGCATAGACGTATTTTTGACGTGTGTAATCGTACGATAATGAGTAGTATAAGCCTGTTTGTACAGTGAGGTAATCAATGGGCAGTACGAAATCTACAGTAAAACCCAGTCTTCCACTATAAGGTGCAAAACTGCGGTTTTCTTTCGATTGGCGCAAATAAGGCTGCGTATATCCCAATTCGATGCGCCATTTGGTGTCGAAATGATAGGGTATAGTATCCTTGTCGTTGCCTCGTGCATAGAGTGCTGTGATGCTAACGACCAGTAGGCAGATAATTATTAGGCGTTTAGTCATTCTAATTGAGTCTGAAACGTTCGTTGCCGTTTTTGAGGTAATCTATGATTTGCCGTGCCGCGGCTATGCCGGCGTTGATGTTGGCTTCTGCCGTCTGGGCTCCCATTTTTTTAGGGGTGGCAAAGTATCTGTCAGGGCATAGTTGCAGTAGCTGTTCGTGGCATAAAGGTTGGATATCAGCGAGATACTGTACGTCAGCGCGTGCCGTGAGCCACTCTATGAGGTCATGTTCGTTGATGACTTCTTTGCGTGCCGTATTGACCAGAGTTGCGCCTTTGGGCATGATATCCATGAGGCTATGATTGATAGAGCCTCGTGTTTGCTCCGTGGCGGGAATATGCAGAGATACTATATCGCTGCCGCTAAAGAGTTCCTCAACACTATCCACGGCTTTCACGCCTTCTTTTTCTATCACTTCCTTGGGGCAGAAAGCGTCGTATGCCACAACGTTCATGCCAAGCCCTTTTGCGATACGCGCTACATTGCGACCTACATTGCCAAAGGCGTGCAAACCTAATGTCTTGCCTTTTAGTTCTTTACCGGATGTTCCGTTGAAGCGGTTGCGGAAAGCGTAGATGAGCATACCTATCACCAGTTCCGCCACGGCATTGGCATTCTGCCCCGGAGTATTCATTACGCATACTCCTGCGGCAGTGGCTGCTGCGAGGTCTATGTTGTCGTATCCGGCTCCGGCACGCACAACGATTTTGAGGCTGCGCGCGGCATCGAATACGGCTTTGTCAACAATGTCAGAACGTACTATCAGCGCGTCAACATCCCTCACGGCGGTGAGTAACTGATTTTTATCGGTATATTTCTCAAGCATGACGATGTCAGCGCCGGCTTCGGAAGCTGCCTTTTTTATGCCTTCTACAGCTATTGCCGCGAATGGCTTTTCTGTTGCAACGAGAATTTTCATGTTTTTTAGGAAGTTTGGAAGTTTTCCAGCTTGTTTTTCTTTTCTACGGATTAGGAGTAAGGGGTAAGGCAATAGATTTGCATGAAGTAGCCCATGTGTGCTTCAACCGCTTTAGCCTTCTACCTTCTTGTTTTCCCGGTAATTAATGTTTTGCTTCGAATTGTTTCATGCACTCTATGAGGGCTTTTACACTCTCGAGCGGTAATGCGTTATAGCATGATGCTCTGAAACCACCTACTGAGCGATGACCTTTGACGCCCACCATGCCATGTTCACCGGCAAAGGCCAGGAATTCAGCCTCAAGTTCTTTGTATTCGGGTTTCATCACGAAGCAGACGTTCATGATC
>DGSV01000018.1 GCA_002394025.1 Bacteroidales bacterium UBA4353 | reverse complement strand
AGAACTGGGATGACCACGACCGTTCGGGACGCTACGTATGCCGCGATTTCGGACAAAACTACCTCAACTCGTGTCGTGAGGATGCTATCATATTTACAAACGGCGATAACGATACTTTCCCGCTGTGGTATAATCAGGAAGTTGAGGAATACCGCACCGACGTGCGCGTATGCAACCTGTCTTATCTGCAGACTGATTGGTATATTGACCAGATGCGCCGCCCCTATTACCAGAGTTCGGCATTGCCAATCAGTTGGCAGCCTAATCAGTATCAGGCAGGTACTAATGAGATAGCTTGGATTCGCGACAAGGTTCCGTCAATGACCATAGACAAGGCTTTCAGCCGTATGCTTGACAAGACAGATAAGCGTCAGCAGGAAGCAGGAGAAGACTTTTGGAATAGGGAAGACGTAACATCCGAGATTCTTACCAAAACACTGACTCAGCCTATCGTTGTAGAGGAAGTTATCAATAGTCCGGCATTCCGACAAGGCGATACGTGTCGCTTCGGCGAAAAGCAAATAGCGGAACAAATCGTAATACCACTACGTAACCGCCTCACTCGCTCCGAAATGATGATACTGGAGATGATACGCAGTAATCACTGGCAAAGACCCATGTACTTTGCCGTAACGGTGGGCACTGATTACTACCTTGGACTTGACAAGTATTTCGAGCTCACAGGTTTGGCATATCAGATTACTCCTGTGGATCACGGTACCGCCGATGCTGTGAATACCATTGATATGTACGACAATCTGATGAATAAGTTCCACTTTGGTGGCATAGAAAATCCTGATATCTACCTTGACGAGAATGTAATGCGTATGTGTCACACACATCGTTTGATGTTTGCTCGTCTTGCAGAGGCATTGCTCAATGAGGCTGATTCAGTCCGCGCCACACAGGTTCTCGATTACTGCGTAGAGCATATCCCTGCTTATAATATCCCCCATGACTATTCAAGTCTGCTGATAGCACAATGCTACTACGAACTTGGTAAGCAGCAACAGGCATCGGAAATATTAACAGATATAGCGACATATTCGGAGCAGTACATTAACTACTATCAGTCGCTTGACAAGATGCGTCGCTCCAGTGTTGAAGGACACTTTGGACAAGCTTTGGCAATATTGGGCAATGTGCTCCAAATTGCTTATCGCGCAAAAGATGACGACCTTGTTAATCGCTACCAAGATTTGTATCTCACCTATGCCGCAAGACGCTAATGGCTGTCAAACGTAAGATAATCAACGATCCTGTATTCGGGTTTATCAGCATACCGCGGCATATTCTCGATGTGCTGGGGCACCCTTATGTTGAGCGCCTTTCGCGTATCAGACAGATGGGGTTGAGCAATATGGTTTATCCCGGTGCCATGCACACCCGTTTTCTGCATAGCATAGGAGCCATGCACCTCATGTCAGAAGCCATAAACCAACTCCGACAACAAGGTGTGGACATCAGTATGCAACAGAGTGAGGCGGCACGACTGGCGATACTATTGCACGATACGGGGCATGGACCTTTCTCGCACGTGCTCGAACATACAATTGTCACAGGTATATCGCATGAGGAAATATCCTTGTTGGTGATGAAGAGAATTAATGAGCAGCTGGGTGGCAAAATATCCGAAGCCATAAAAATCTTCACCGATAGCGACCAACCTCATTTCCTGCACCAATTGGTTTCAAGCCAGTTGGATGTTGACAGACTTGACTACTTGTCGCGCGACAGCTTCTTTTGTGGTGTGAGTGAGGGCATGGTGGCATCGGCTCGTATCATCAATATGCTCAATGTTGTCGGAGACAGGCTCGTGGTAGAGAGTAAAGGTATTTATTCTGTGGAGAAATTCCTGCTCGCCCGGCGACTGATGTATTGGCAGGTATATCTGCACAAAACTTCTGTTATCGCCGAACAAATGCTCACGCTGATACTGCGTCGTGCAAGGGAGTTGGCGCAAGCCGGCAAACAGTTGCCATGTTCAAATGCATTGGGGTATTTCATGTATAATAACATCTCCGGTACCGATTTCCGTAACTGCAATGAGGTCTTGGATATGTACATGAGCCTTGATGATACTGATGTCATGGCTGCCGTGAAGATGTGGCGTGAGAGCGACGATATCGTGCTCAAACGTCTATGCTCCGACTTGCTCAACCGACGGCTGTTCAAGATAACGGTGCTCTCAGACGGGGATGCGATGCCAGATGATGAATTTGTTAATAACTTTTGTGCTAAGAATTTAGGACTTTCGTCCGATGAGGCACGTTATTTCCATGGAGTGAAAACAGTGGCGACAGAAACCTATAAGAGCGAAGATGGTGGCATAGGCATACTGATGAATGACGGGAGGGTTGTGGACCTTGCCGAAGCTTCAGATATTCTTAGTCATGATGTTCTGAACAAGCATGTCAGGAAACATTACGCCTATCAACATCGCGGACTGTGACAGCCCAATCCCGCCACTCCAACCCCGATAAATTGAATTTCTGAAATATCGAAATTCAGATAAATCGAAAAACTAAAAATAGTAAAAATAGTAAATGGTTAATTAGTAAATATTTATGTCTTTAATTTCTCCATTGGCTTGTGTGAGTGCTAAAGCTCAGATAGGCGAAAACGTAAAAATCGGTCCTTTTAGTGTTATTCATGACGATGTCGTTATCGGTGACGGCACAGTTATTGAGAATAGCGTGACAATCTTTGATGGTGCCCGAATAGGCAAAAACTGCCATATATTTCCCTATGCCAGCATTTCTGCCGTGCCTCAAGACTTGAAATTTAAAGGTGAGTACACCACTGCTGAAATCGGTGACAACAATGTACTGCGCGAATGTGTGACAGTGCACCGTGCCACAGCTTCGAAGCTCAAAACCGTGATTGGCAATAACAATCTGATAATGGCTTATTGTCATGTGGCTCATGATTGTGCTTTGGGCAATAACATCATCATGTCCAACTCTACCCAGCTCGCCGGCGAGGTCGTTGTCGACGACTGCGCAGTGATAGGCGGCGGTTCTCTTGTTCACCAATTTGTACATTTCGGCGCTTATGCCATGCTTCAAGGCGGAAGCCGCCTTGTCAAGGACCTGCCTCCATATTGCATGGCAGGACGCGAACCTGTCAGCTATGCCGGCATCAATCTTGTGGGGCTGCGCCGCCGGGGTTTCAACTCCGACCAGATTCATAACATTCAGGACATGTATCGTGTTATCTTCCAAGGCGACAAGAATACTACGCAAGCCATAGAAGAAATCACTGCCAACTTTCCGGAAACTCCTGAACGCGAGGAAGTACTTCGTTTTGTGCGCAATGCGTCAAGAGGTATCATTAAAGGATATAATTGATAAAAATCGCTATTCGTCATATAGGCCTGTTTATAATACTTTTGGTTGCGCTCAGTTCGTGCAGTGTTACCAAGTATGTACCTGACGGCAAGTACCTGCTCAATAAGGTAAAGCTCGTCAGCGATGACAAACGTGTGCATGCCGATAGCCTTAAAAGTTATTTGCGTCAGACACCCAACACGGGAGTTTTTGGGGCTTGGAAGTTGCAGGTTAATATCTATTCTCTTTCGGGACCTGATACCACCAAGCGTATAAATCGTCTGCTGCGCAAGATGGGCGATGCTCCTGAAATTTACGACTCCACGCTCACCATTGAATCGTGCCAACAGATGACCCGAGCACTCAATAATGAGGGGTTCTACTCTGCGCAAGTGACCTATGAGGAAGTCTATAAGCGGCCTAAACGAGTCAATGTAATATATCATATCCATTCCGGCGAACCTTATCTGTTAAGGAACTACAGGGTTGATATCGAGCATCCTATATTACGTTTTGTAGCCTCTGACCCAAAGCAAAGCTATGTGCATAGCGGTGAGAATTTTAGTATTGAGAATCTTGACCGCGAGCGTGGGTTGGTGGCTGAGCGTATGCGTGAGCGAGGCTATTATTTTTTCGAGAAAGATTTCATCAGTTATTCCGCTGACTCGGCGCTCAACTCTCGTCAGGTGGATGTCACGATGCGTCTGAGTAATGCTTTGCAGCAGTCAAGCGACTCGCTAAAAGATAAAGTCTTTAGCACATATATTGTCAATAGGGTCTTTTTCTATAGCATAGACGATGCCTCGTCAACCAAACGTCCCGATACGATTTTTACCGACACTATCGACGATGGTAAGTATGTGGTGGCATACAGCAAGCGTTCATTGTTGCGTCCTAAGGTTATGATTGGCAACTGCGCTATCAACCCCGGAGAACTCTATAACGACCATGATGTGGAGCGAACCTATGAGTTGCTCAATAGCCTTGGTCCGGTGCGTTATAGTAATATCTCATTTCGCGAGACAGCACCCGGCGAACTGACGTGTTACATCGTGCTCACCCCAAATAAGCGTATGACTTTTCAAGTTGAGGCTGAGGGTACTTATTCTGCCGGAGACTGGGGTGTGGAAGTTGGTGCCGGATATACTCACCGCAATATCTTCCGCGGAGCAGAGGCTTTATCCATCAATGCCAAAGCCGCCTACGAGTGGCGTCAGGCAGGCAGTAATGCCATGGAATTCGGGGGAGATATAGCCCTTAAGTTTCCTACGGCTTTGGTGCCTTTCCTCAAGGCGGAAAAGAAGCAGCGTATGGTCACGTCCACAGCCATCAAATTTAACTATAACTATCAACTGCGCCCCGGAGAATATAATCGCACCATAGCCGGCGCCGGCATACAGTACCGTTGGCAGGGACGTAATTCGCGTTTCTCGCATACGCTGGACCTCGTGGAATTCAACTATGTGTATCTGCCATGGGTTTCCGCCAGTTTTCGCGAGCATTTTATGGGGAGTACGTCAATATTGCGCTATTCCTATGAAGACCACTTTATTATGCGTATCGGCTATTCAGGCTATAACTCCAATTTTCGTGCCTCGCAGCCTTTGCGTAACTATCGTGTGATACGCTATAATATCGAGACCGCCGGCAACTTGCTGCAAGGTATCTGCGCTGCGGCAAATGCCAAGAAAGATGATGACGGAGCCTATCTGGTGGGTAACATACGTTTCTCGCAATATGTCAAAGCAGACTTTGAGTTTACATACTACCAGATATTTAATAAAAGCCACCGTTTGGTCTATCACGTTCAGTTAGGTGTTGGCTACCCTTATGGCAATGCCTCATCGCTACCTTTTGAGAAACGCTATTTTGCCGGAGGTGCTACAGGAGTGCGCGGTTGGGCGGCGCGAACACTCGGACCCGGAACGTATCGTAGTCAGGGAGGCAAGATAGATGTCAATAACCAAACGGGCGATATAAACCTGCAACTCAATGTCGAGTATAGGGCTAAATTATTCTGGAAAATCCATGGTGCGCTATTCGTTGATGCCGGCAATATATGGACTATACGCGATTATGAAGCTCAACCCGGAGGAGCTTTTAAGTGGGATTCTTTCTATAAGGAAATAGCTTTGGCCTACGGAGCTGGTTTACGCCTCGATTTTGACTACTTCGTTTTCCGTGTGGACTATGGAGTGAAACTCTACGACCCATCGCTAACAGGCTCTGACAAATGGCGCCGCAGACCAACTTGGAAAAACGATATGGCGTTCCATTTCGCCATCAACTATCCTTTCTAAAACTTTTGAGCTAATTTCACTATGCGCAAATTGTGTTTTCTGTTACTAACGTTTCTTATGCTGCAGCCCACACATGGTACGGAGCGTGTTGACAACTGTGTCAGCGAATTTGATAAGCATAATACCGTAGAAGCCGCCAACAATTTTTTCAAGACTCTGTACGACGAGCAGTTTACTGACGAACTGTATTCGTTCAAATGTCCCGTGCATAGTGATAGTATGGCCGCCTTGGTGTGGTACTGGGCGGCAGAGTACTATTATGAAATAGACCACGACTATCACCGGTCCATTGACTATGCTGAGCATGCACTGCCCTACTGCGAACAGATGAACGATTTGTTGTGGCGTAGCGACTGCTACGGCTTGCTTAGTTTCAACTACTTCTACCTCTCGGACTGGCAAAATGCGGCATATTATGCCAAACGTACTTATGATATTGACGCCTTGAGAAATGACATTGACAGAATGAGTTCTACGCTCAACTCGTTGGCAGGCATATACGTAAGTGCCAAGCAGTATACCATGGCGAAGCAATATATTGATAAGGCACTCAAACTTACGGTACAAGTTGATAATCCGGTGCGACGTGCCGTGATACTGGGTACTGCTTCGGAGGTATATAACTGTTTGAAGGAATATGACAAGGCCTTGGAATATGTTAGTGATGCCTACGATATTGAGGTATCGCTCGGCAGGTATCATAAAGCCGCAGTGCGTCAGGCGCAAAAAGCGGCTATAATGATAGCCAAGGAGCAGTATCAGCAAGCGCAGCAACTGCTCACGCAGGCGATAGACACCCTCAGTAAATACCAGAATACTCACTCGCTGGCAATAGCATATATCAAAATGGGCGATGTACGCCTCGCCATGCATGATGAGTCAACAGCAACACACTACTATAATAAGGGGCTTCAACTATGTCTGCAAACGGGTAATATATATAACACGGCGCAGGCGCACCTTGGACTATATAGGTCTTTGCGTGAGACCAATCCGCAACAGGCTATGCAACATATTGATTACTATAACGACATCAAGGATTCGCTGTATAATCTTGATAGTAGTATTGTGCTCGCGGATTATGAAGCACAATATCAACTTGCTGAGCTTGACAATCAGTTGACACGCCAAAGCCGCTTGAATACCATCTTGATAACTGTGGGGAGCGTGGTGCTGCTATTGCTTGTTATTATGCTGATTGTCTTCTTGTTATATCGCTATAAGGCAAAGAAAAACATCGCTACGGTACTTAACGAGTATGAGCGTCTGATGAAAAAACAGTCGGTAAGTTCTGAGGTATCAGATGTTAAAAATGATAGCGATAACGATAACAAGAGCGAAGCAGACATTGTGTTTACCGATTGTGTGATGTCTATTATCAGTGAGCAGTTAGACCATGGTGCCGTATCTGTTGATGTGATAGCTCAGAGGTTGGGTATGTCGCTCTTCCAATTCCGCACGCGGCTGTTGAGCGCTACCGGACAACGCCCCCACGAATTCGTGCAGTCGGTGCGTATGGCGCGAGCCTGCTATTTGCTTAATCAACGAAAAGACCTTTCTGTCAATGACATATCAGAGATGTGCGGATATAACGATACGCCCAATTTCATACGCTCTTTTAAGCGAATTTATGGTGTTACCCCCATGCAGTACCGCACACAAGTGGCGAGTTAGTATAATTATCAATATCTCAAACATTTCAAACGTGACTTTTACTCTTCAACATACCGATTCTCGCAGTAGTGCGCGCGCCGGCTCGCTACTTACTGATCATGGTGAAATACTTACCCCTATCTTTATGCCGGTAGGTACTGTGGCTTCCGTCAAAGCCGTTCATATACCTGAATTGGAGCAAGATATAAAGGCTCAAATAATTCTTGGTAATACTTATCATCTCTATCTCCGTCCCGGTCTTGACGTGTTGCGTGCTGCGGGTGGGTTGCATAAGTTTAATGGTTGGCGACGTCCGATATTGACTGACAGCGGTGGTTTTCAGGTTTTTTCGCTTACAGGTACTCGTAAGATGAATGAGGATGGCGTGACCTTTCAGAGCCATATCGATGGAAGCCGTCATCTCTTTACTCCCGAGCGCACCGTAGATATCCAGCGCGTGATAGGTGCTGATATTATGATGGCTTTCGATGAATGTACACCGGGTACCGCAGACTATAAGTATGCTCGCCAAAGTTTGTTGCGTACCGAGCGTTGGCTGCAGCGAGGTTGGGAGCATTATTGTAACACAGTCCCTCTTTATGGCTACCGGCAGTCGTTTTTCCCCATCGTGCAAGGCTGTGTATATGAGG
>DGSV01000048.1 GCA_002394025.1 Bacteroidales bacterium UBA4353 | reverse complement strand
GTTAGTCTGGAAGTGGTGCTATATCACTTCCAGACTAACTAAAATCAATTTTGACTTTATTTTATCCGGTTCTAAAGTCCTTTGAGAAGTTTATGAGTTGTTACTTTTCCGTTGATGTTGACCACGGCATTATATATTCCGAGTGGGGCAATGATGTTGTCAAGATATGTTTGCATTGCTTCTCTTGAGGCAGTTATCGCCGGATCGTTGGTGTGGGCTATGAGTTGTCCTGTTGCGGAATAGAGTCGCAATGTGGTTTCTTCCGCGGTGTTGGTGGTATTGTAATAACTTGGCGCAAGAATAACCGGAGCTTGCAGTGAGCCAAGATGTTGATTGGCGACATTGATTATTTCACACCTTGATTGTGCAGTACCTTGACTTGTTAGAGCTACGAGCTGACGTCCGTCGGCTGTTTCAAATCGCACGGTGTCGGAGATGTCGCTCTGGATGGTAATGAAATATAGCGTTTTATTGTCATGGTTATATGGCTGAGCCACAGCCGCAAGTTGTTCTCCCACATAGGCATATATAGTCTGATTATGCTCTGACTTTTGCTGCCAACCGTGTCTATCATCTTCCATTTTGGCTATCATGGTCATGTTATTTGCCGCTAATGGATTGGTGTATGCAGGTTCTTGTGTCAGACCAAAATCAGCCCCTCTGACATTTCGTCTCGCCGATGTACTGATTTGGTCATAGAATTGCACTTTAACGTCCGAGGTTCCCAGTCTGCGGAAAAGGTATCCTTCACCGGGACGCAGCGCCTTGAGGTCTCCTACCCATTTATTGTCGCGTGAGAAAGTCGCGAAATTGTCATGGCTCTTGATGATATCTCCCGGTGTTGCGTAGTCGTAGTATGCCGCAAGAGCTTCTGTGATTGCTGTGGTCATGTTGAATAGACATGGGAAAACATTCCATTGTCCGCCACCTTTGATGATTATATACTTGTCTTCAGCTTTCAACTGGTTGCCACTTATTCGCAAGGTATTGTCGGATTTGCTGTAAGCCATATACATCTGCTTATAATCGAATCCCTGCAATGTTCCATCAAACTGTTCATTGACAGCTGAATAGCTTGAGAATTGGCGTGTTGCCGGGTTTTTGAACATATCGCCTTGCTGCCATGGTATCGAAGCACTCATGTGATTGTTAAGAGTGGCGTTTTCAGGATTGATATCAAGGTTGAATGAGATCCATGTCCATCCCGCATTGAGCGAGATATTCTGCGACTCGTTGCCCTCGGTTCGCATCATAACCGGTTCTTGGTTGCCGCATCCAAAAACAAATCCGTGAGCAAAGGTCACCTGCCTGTCGGGAGTGAGTTTGAGCATTTTGCCTGTTGACGCTCGCCAAAGTTCGAAGCTTATGTCCTTGCCGACCATAGTCTCGTTTCCATAGACCGTGAGAAATACTTCGGAGCGGTTGGCGACGTTGTCGAAGTTTACGTTCGCCATTCCGACACATTCGTTACGATAGAGTGCCACGACTTTGTCAGCATTATCGGTGTCGTAGTTGTTATCTATCATTACCTGCGCGCACACCGACATATTCATCGTATAGGCATTTTTATTGGGTTGTTCCCACGGGCAGGAAGCAGTAATCTTATATTCTACGCGCAGAGGTTCCGAGAGTCCATTTTCATCTGTGAGATATAGCATATCGCTGTAATTACCAATCGGGAGTGATGTTTTGAATGTCATCTTGACTTCTTTATATCCCATAGGTTCTATAGAACCGACAGCTTCGCTAATTTCGAGCCATTGCGGTACAGATTCTATTCTATATTGATGTCGCCGTCCGCTCAGGTTCGAGAAAGAGATATCCATATATGGTTCTTCATCGAAATGTTCGTAGTCGATGTATTCGAAGTTGATTTGCCTGGTATCCCACTTCAGAGAGTTGCGATCAGCATAGGCCACCCACGTAACCGGTGATGGCATGGGGTTGCCGTTGAGGTCTTCTACATCGCGTACCGTAACATACAACGTCTGCTTATTTATTTCACGGTCATGCATATTGAGGTTAATGAGTAGTTCGTCGCTGTTAAAAGCCCAATCAAAATTCAGTTTGCTGAGTAATCCGAATCCCTGAACAGGAGCATAGTTAACTTTGTCTGATAGATTTAGCGGTTCCTCTGCAATAGGCTGATAGTTGCCTTGTGATGTTAGTTGTTCTACGCCAACAATCAGCGGCACCTCTTTATCCAACACGTCTCCGTTAGGGTCTTTGAAAATCCTGCGGTCGTTGCTTGAGAACACAAGTTCTATTACTCTGTTCGGATTTTGTTTTTGTTCTTCAAAAGGCAGGTATGCCATCAGCCCCATCTCATCTCCCATAGGTGTTCGTCTGCCGTATTCTTCTATGAGCGCTTTTGGCAATGCCTGCTCAAAGATTGCTAATTCATCGACATTGCCTTCAAAGCCGTCTCCTCCGAGGTACATATCACCTGTGATGCCTGTCATCAGTGTGGCAGGATATGTGTCCGCTAAATTGCCGTCAAGGTATATTGCCACATTATTGTATGTGCGATTTATGGCTAACACTAAATGATGCCATTGATTGGTATCTATTGTCCCGAGGCTATGCGTCGTAGTATCGTTGAGCCACCAGTTCAATTTGCCGTTATTTATGCTGAATCGCTTATCTGAGGCGCTGAAGATAGTACCTGATGCGTTATTATTTTTGAACCAAAGCATGTAAGTGGCGTCATAGACCGATGAGCGCGACATAAGATTTTTTGCCAACGCTACGCGTTTGTCTTGTGGAATAGATAATGAAATACCTTTTGGCAGGTTCCATGACGCGTTATTGATGGTCAGAGTTGCTCCTGACGCGAAGTCTTTAATGCTATTGCCTATTCCTTCGTTCATTTTATAGTAAGCTACCAGTTCATGTTCATATCCTGTGAGATACTTCTTGTCCGTAGCTACGATTTCTTCCTGCGTTAGTGCTTTGATCCATAGTCTGACTTCGAGCATATTGCCGTTAAAACCTCTTCCGAAAACCAATGGCGCCGTTACGGTATATGGCACATCGGGATATGGCAGAGCTTCAGGGTCAGTGACATCTAATGTGCCTGAATAGAACCTGATGATATTATCTTCATAATCATAAACCACAGCGACACGTGTGAAGTCTATCATTTCGTAAGGCAAAGGTTTAGACTTGATGGTGGTATTTCCAAAGCTCAGTTGCAGTCGATTATCGTCCGTTATGCCAAACGAGACGCCTTTTCCGTCGCTGCCGTGTTCGAAGAATAACATGGCTTCTGAGTTATTGGCAGGTTTGACAATCATGTCAAGAGTGTAAGACTTAGCTTCGAGTGTACGGCTGACTTGCGTTGTGGCATAGGATTGGGGAGTGCCGTCGAAATGCAGCGATGCATGCGTTGTAAGACCTGTCTGATTAGTGACTCCCATGAGTTGGAAGTTATTGTCTTGGTCGAGGTAATTGCCGGCTATGGGTTCGTTGAAACGTAGTTTGAGGTGTTCTCCGACGCCCAGTATGGCATTAACGGGTTCCGGTTCTCCGAAAACTCTTGGCGGACGAGTGTCTTTGACGCCGCTCACAACTGTTGACGCTTTTGTGACATATCCCGAACCGAATCGGCAGAATGCTACCGCTCTGAGATCATAGCGCTGTTCAATGGGGTCTTTTTCGCCATAGAAGCGGAATGGTACGATACGTCCGTTTTGTATCATAGCCTTGTTGCCTGTGGCGAGGCTATAGAGGCTGTCGTTGGCATAGAACGAGCATTGGTTGACCCAGTCGTCTTCGGACTGCGTGGTTAGCTTATATTGGAATTCTATGTGGTCGAAGCCTTTTTGATGAATATTGAAGCCATTGATTTCCACGGGCATATAATATCCTATGGAGTCGTGTTGTGACAGGGTGTTCATAATCCAATTCTGCCGCGGCATAGTAATGTTCACAGGGCTTGATTCCGGCAGATAATGAACTGAGAAGTTGAGAGTGGTATAGGTTTTGGGGCAGTCGGTGAGTGAGAGCATGAGTTGCAGGTCGTTGTAGTCATCAACGACTCCGCGCTCCACTTCCATAACTTTAGTGACTGCCTGACCCGGTAAGAGATAAATGGGTATTGTAGCAATTAGTGGTGCTCCGTCCATCCAGATTTTAGCACCATCGGGATTGCTGGTTCCTACAAGTGACAGGTCGAACATGATGCCTGTTGAGGCAGTACCTGCAAGCACTTCGGAATTATCCATTATCGTGACGCGGAATACCGCTTTCTGGTCCGGCATAACGGCTGTCTGCTCATAGGTGTCGATACTGAGTTGTGGTTTATGAACCCATTGAGTAGCATTATTGAGCACGGTGCCGGGGTTGTAGAACAGTGTTTTCTCTTCGGCTTCGTGTGGACAATAGGAGCTTCCCGCAATGGTGTAGAACACATAAGAGCCATAGAGCAGGTCATCGTCAGAGCCTTGCTGCACGTTGTCGCGTATCAGTGCCGACTCCGATTTCCACACACTATCGAGGTTGGCGCGATACACGGCCACTGTGATATCGCCATGGTTGTCGGCGCCGATGGTGAAGCCTGCTGATTTTTTCATGTCACGTCCCTGACTGAGGTCAAAATCGCTGCTGTAGTCGAAAATAGGTTTGTAGTCGAACGTGAATTTGCTGGTATTGCTCACGGTGCCCATAGTTTGTTGCTGCTGTTGATTGGTACCATCCTGAACACCTTGATCATTTTGCATACCAGCTATGGCATTAGCCACTGTTGTTCCTATCTTCTCATCTTTTGAATTTTTGAAGAATTTGAAAATATTGACAGCGTTGGATAGCAATTGTTGCGAGATATCGACCCCTGTTCTTTGTGCTGTTTGCAATCCGAGAGAAGGTGATTGCGGCAACTCGTTATACGCTACTGTAGCAGAATAAGTGTCGCTGTGGCTTACTGTGGTGCCGTTGCTCACCGACCACGTTCCTACGCTTGTGCCGCGTCCCGAGATGCGGGCATTAACTTTCTCATTCTCATTGCCATTGAGTATGCTGACCCACTCGGCAATCATGTTATCAAGCGCCGCGACACGGTTTGTGAACAGCTTGCCATTGTCGGGCACCAGCATAATGTACTTGGTTTTGGGTATGGAGTCGGTAGCTGATATTCGTTCTGCACTATTTATGTTCCAATAGACTGCTTCACCGGTAGTATTGGCGTAAGTCTGGGCAGCTATGGAATCGGGGAAGTTCATCAACAGGTTCTGTCGTTCCATGGCAAGACGCGGTATCAGGGTGTTGAGGACATAGGATTGCGAATAGGCAAAACTGCCACCTATATGCGAGCCGAGCACTGTTTTTAGCCCTGTGACGAGGTAGTACGTCTTGCCATCGGTTGTGGTGCCTTGTGCGAGTTTTTTCATCATCCCTGCGTTGAAAGCCGGTTGGCGTGCTTGGTAGAGGCTGTCAGTGATGATACTCACGGTTTTGGCTTTTCCGGCCAGTTGACTTATTGTGGACCCGACAAACACGTCGTTCATGCTGCCCACATCATGTATTGTGTGTCCACTACTGGTAGAGATGCGTTCTGTGGTTGTCACGCTATAGTTGTACTGGTAACCCCACTTAAACTCATGACTGACTGGCAGCGGGACTGTAAGCAGACGACTACTCTCAAATGTTGAGCCGGTATATGATCCGCTACCTAACGGAGCTGCTACTACGCCGATGTCTTGCGATATATTCACACCCCAGTTGAAGTTGAGTTGGGCACCTATGGTCCAATCGTAACTTTCCTTATATCCAAATTTATATGTTGTTCCCGCTTCGACCCATGCCGATGAACCGTTGCCTCCCGGGTCACGAATTATGTCATGGAGCACAACTTCGCTTTCGGTCTGCATCAGTTCGCCTTGTTGTATGTCAGTTCCCGCCACGAAGGCCTGGAATGCCGTTGTTTCCACATAGTTACCTTCGTATTGCAGCACAGCGCAGACGCTGCGAAGCGTTTTGTTGCCACTATTTTCGGTGTCTATCTGATCCACAATGAGCGACACGGACTTACAGCGTCCTGTCTGGTCAAGAACGTAGGTCGTGCTTTCCGTGTTGCTGTGCAAACCGTTTCGGATTGTCACACTGCCTCCACGCTGTGGCACATCGTCAACTCGGCCGGAGTGAGGGTC
>DGSV01000060.1 GCA_002394025.1 Bacteroidales bacterium UBA4353 | reverse complement strand
TATGAAAGTTAAGTTTCAACACTTTGTTACAATCCTTATGGTTTTGTTATTGGCAGTACAACCTATCAGCGCCAACAAAGTTTTCAAAAACAAGATGAACCATAAGGGGCTTTATTCCCACTCGAACATCTACGAAGAGCACGCTATATCCGTCTATGGCGGATTGGGGTACTACTATGGTGACATAGACCACCCGGGTATAGCTTTCAAGGATGGTTGGATTGACAAGAACATGTGTTGGGGCGCCCAGATATCCTATCATTGGCGTCCACAAGGCTGGAACCCGCATATTAACTGGCGCTTCAGCGGTTATGTTGGTCAGCTTCGCGGTGACAATAGTGACCTCAGACCCATTAACTATCGTAAATTTGACTCATGGTTAGGTGAGTTGACAGCCGTCATAGAGTACTACCCCGCCCGCAAAGGCAAGATGGGAGGTTTCTATCTTTTCGGCGGTGCCGGTGTAGCGTATAGTTATCTCAACTACGACTTTAATATGGGTGGTACCGAAATGGGCGTAACACAATATAAAGGCAACAGAAGTTGCTTTGTACCTCTCGTACATTTGGGACTTGGCTATAACATCCGTATGGGCAACCATTTCCGTCTCGGCATAGAGGCGTCAGCACATCAGGCACTTGTGGATATCCCAACAATAAACCTTGACGGCTATCCTTTCCGCACCGACAACGACAACATGATTGGTAAACAATCAAAATGGCTTGACGGCTGGTTTTCTGCAGGCATCAGACTCATGTATCGCTGGGAGAGCATGAAACTATGTCGCAGGTGCAACGATTAAGACTTATTTTTGTACACACAAATAAAATTAGACAATGTGTTGGAGGTGCTGTATTGCGTGAGCAATGTGGCACCAATTTTTTTATTCAGATAAAAATCATTACCTTTGTATTCTATGAAAAACGCATTAACAAAACTCCTTCCTTACATGTCAGCAGTGCTGCTTTTTGCGGTGCTTTCATGTATTTATATGGCTCCTGAACTCAATGGTAAAATCATAGCCGCTAATGACAACCTGAGTTGGCAGGCATCAGTCAATGAATGTCAGCAATATACTGAACAAACCGGCAAATACAGTTTTTGGACCGGTAGCATGTTCAGCGGTATGCCTAACTACCAAATTGGTGGCGGACAGACGGCAGCACAGAAATGGCTCAAACCATTCTATGTAGTGTCGCACTGGGGTCAGAACCATAGCGCGATAGCAAAGGTATTTATATATCTAATAGGTTTCTTCATCCTGCTGATTGCCTTTGGCGTCAATCCCTGGCTTGCCATAGCCGGCTCCATAGCCATGGCGATGAGCACATATTTCTTTATCATTATCGGCGCTGCCCACAACTCCAAGACGGCAACAATAGGACTCATGGCAGCAGTGATAGGTGGGTGCTATATGATATATCATGGTCGTATGATGCTCGGCGCCGCGATTACAATGATATTCGTAGCCTGCGGTTTCTACTCCCACCCACAGATGTCATACTACATCTGCTTCATAATCGGAGCCCTCATGCTTGCGGAATTGATCGACGGAGCACTCGCAAAGCAAATGAGGCGTTTCTGCCTTGCCACACTTGTATTCGCAGCATCATTTATCGTAGGTTTCGGAACAGGTACGACAGCCACTCTGGCTAATATGGAGTATGCCAGCCAAACTATGCGTGGCGGACATTCGGACCTCGTCAAGGAAAGCGACGAACAAAACAAGACAAAAGGCCTTGACCTCGACTACGCCACAAGTTGGAGTTATGGCATTGACGAAACCATGACACTGCTCATACCTAACTATATGGGCGGTTCGAGTCACTATAACGCGGGCGATAAATCAACCCTATATAAAGAACTCCGCAAGCAGAGCGTTGACAACAGAACCGCCAAGGATATCTGCCACCAGGCTCCCACATACTGGGGCACACAACCCTTCACAGCAGGACCTGTTTACGTAGGAGCAATAGTATGCCTACTATTTATTCTCGGACTAATAATCGTTGACGGAGCGCATAAATGGGCACTACTGGCAGTGACGCTGTTGGCGATAGCATTGTCGTGGGGACATAATGCCATGTGGCTCACAAAATTATTCTTCGATTTTGTGCCCATGTACAATAAATTCCGCGCCGTGTCATCAATCCTCGTCATCGCGGAAATCACCATGCCGCTCCTCGGCATGCTCGCCATCAAGAAAATTATGGATGCCAAAGGACGTAACAGCATTGAAGTATCGTCACTACTCGCCAAATACTCCAAATATATCCTGATAGCAGGAGGAGTTACTTGCGCGATATGTTTGGCAACGCTGATAGCCGCCGGAGCCTTGTCATTCACAAGCCCCAACGACGTCCAACTCACTCAATACTACCCACAATGGCTCATGGATGCCATCATTAAGCAAAGGCACGACATGTTTGTTGCTGACTGCTGGCGCTCACTTCTGTTCGCCGCACTGACCACAGCACTACTATATGGCTATGTCAAATTCGACAAAGTCACCAACGGTATCTTCGTTGGTATCTTTGGAGTGCTGGTGCTCGCCGACTTATGGCCTGTCAACAAGCGTTATATGAATGACGACAACTTTTCGTCGGCAAATAGCGAAAAAAACTACTTCCGCATTCAACCTTACGAAGAGCAAATTTTGCGCGATAAAGACCCACATTACCGCGTCATAAACCTTGCTACCAACACTTTCAACGACGCACGTACGTCATACCGACTCAAATCAGTAGGAGGCTATCATGCCGCAAAACTGCGTCGCTACCAAGACATCATAGACAGGCACTTGAGTCAAATGCATCTACCGGTATATAATATGCTCAACACCAAGTATTTCATAGTTCCCGACAGAGAACATGGCAATGCCCCTGTGGTTCAGCAAAACCCCGATGCAATGGGCAATGCTTGGTTCGTGAGCGCTATGATTGAAGCCAGAGGGGCCAACGAGGAAATAGACAAACTCAATGAGATAGACCTCAGAAGATATGCCGTTATTGACACTGTATTCAGTAAATACGCCCAACAAGATTATGCGTCTCCTCTATATACCCAAACTCCCGCCAACGA
Source organism: Bacteroidales bacterium UBA4353 (assembly GCA_002394025.1). Taxonomy (GTDB): domain Bacteria; phylum Bacteroidota; class Bacteroidia; order Bacteroidales; family Paludibacteraceae; genus UBA3747. The sequence continues at coordinate 6,498 of DGSV01000060.1, read as the reverse complement.
TAGTATAGAGACTGACAAACAGGGTGTTATACGCCTCACGAATTATGCTCCCGATGCCATAGAATACCATGCCGACTCACAACAGGGCGGCACTGCAGTATTCTCGGAAATCTATTATCCTTTCGGATGGAACGCTTATATAGACGGCAAACCTGCTGAACACTTTAGGGTTAACTACATACTCCGCGCACTTAACATTCCTGCCGGAGCGCACGACATACGATTTGAATTCAGACCTGAAAGCGTCAAAAAAGGCGATGCCATATCGCTCACATTCATCATTATCATGTATATAGCGCTAATCATCATGACGAGCTACGGAATATACATAAAGGTCAAGAAACCTAATCGTAACCTCAAAAACTGATAATCATGGCTCTATTCAATTTTCGACGTAACGCCACCGCCAACGAGCACAGCAACAGCAATATCATTGATGAGAAACAGGCATCGCCGCTTGCTATCATCTACCGCAGTGAGCTTGATTACCTCTCACGCTGCATCCTCGACTATCCCAATATCGAAACCGGCGGACAGCTCTTTGGTTTCTGGACAAGTCAAGGTGCTCCGGTAGTGCTATACGCTATAGGTCCCGGCGAGCATGCCAACCATGAGATAACTTTCTTCAATCAAGACATTGACTACCTCAATGCCGTAGGGTACGCCATACTGCATAAGTATTCATTGCAACATATCGGCGAGTGGCATTCGCACCACCAATTGGGCCTTGCTCAACCCTCGGGGCATGACGCGACAACAATGTTTCACGGCCTTCAAAACATACCTCAACGGCGTCTTTTGCTGTGTATCGGCAACTATAGCAACGGACAATCGTCTATCAACCCCTACACTTTCCACGAAAATGACATGCGTCACTACACATTTGCATCATGGCTCGTCAAGGAGGTCGAAAGCCCATACCGCAAACTGATAGACAACGAATTGGGCAACATTCTAATTCATCCGCAACACGAAACTCCCAATCATGGGCAACAGCGCATAGTGGATCGAAAAGAAGCAAACGAGGTCAATGAACTCAAACAAGTTTACTGGCTCATGAGAAACGGCAATGTGGACGTGATGAGACGTATGCTGATCACCACCGCGCAGTGTTTTAACACCAATAATGCGGTGCCACAGATGAGCGAAGAAGGCATAATACAGATTAATGTCAACAATGGCGAGTACCTGATACGTTTCCCCGAAAATTTTCCACAACAAGCACCATTATACTTCGTCAACGATGAGCAGCAACAAGCTCCTGAATGGAAAGCTACAGACTCCGACGAACAAATAGAAGAAGCATATAACGAGTGGCTGAAAGAACTGACCATAATCAGTGAGTAAACACCGAAATATCGAAACATCAAATATTAATAAATCTATAAAATATGTTTGACAATTCACGCAAAACGTTAGAAGAGCAAGTCTTGCTCTACTACCTACCCCAAAACATGTTTCGCTTCCGTAATGTCGGAACTCGCAGCGCATATATGGAAGCCGCGGTGCAAGCCAATGACGGCGCCACGTACCTACTCTATTTCGACCTCTCTAACTATCCGGAAACAAAACCTCCCGTATATGTTGAGCAAATGCTTTACACCCGCAGCGGTGAGCCGATGAACAAACCTTCGTCAACGAACCACACCCTGCAAGCCAACGGACGCGGGTGGACGCAGATATGTCACTACCAAGACGCATTCTGGAAACCCGACGAGTCACTATGGAAGGTATATCTCAAATGCCGTATGTGGATCGAGATGTATCGAGCACACCTACGCACGGGAAAACCCATGAATTATTATCTCGTAGAACATTCAAGAGACACTCACTAATACAATTATCATTAACAATATAAAACACTACAATTATGGCATTTGAGAACATTAATCTTGATAATTTGGCAGAGCAAGCCAGCCAAATAGGTAAGGGCGCTTCAAACAAAAATATGGTATGGAATAAGGCTACCAATAAGTTTGAAATCGTTGGTGCCAACCAATCCATTCCCGAAGAGGGCGTTATCGCTAACCAGATGTCCACAGAAGGTTTTGCCTAATGAATAACAATAATCCCGAGAATCTTGTCTTCTTCATTGACGGACAGGAATTAACGTCTTTCAGCAATGATTGTCAGCGCCAAGAGCACGTCGGCATAGCCTACGAATGGGAAGGCGAGAATGTTGTGCACCTACGTTTTGAGCCTTTGCCGCATAGTTTCGGCATCACGCATAAAGTCCTTTTCACCAAGAAACCCGACAATGCCACGGATGCCCCTATCATAGTCCGCGTAGCAGATAATGGGCAAGCCACGGTGCTCTACCGCAAAACGGAGCTGAGCTACGAACCCAATATCATACCCGCCAAGAGCGACCTCTATTCGCGCAACAAAGGCATTCTTGAGCTCAATATCCTCGAACAGAAACGGGTACTGATAATAGGCCTTGGGAGTTTTGGCTCGCAGATAGGCATAGAACTCGCCAAAGCCGGTGTCGGCACCTTCTCGCTGATGGATTTCGACCGCGTGGAACTCCATAACTTAGCACGTCACACAGCCACCGTCAATGACCTCGGACGCCTCAAAACAGACGTCATAGAACAAGCCATAAAAGGCAAAAATCCATACGCTACGGTGCATAAATATCCCGTAAACATCAATGATGACGTAGAGTTGCTCATCAGAGAAGTCGCTAAAGCTGACATCGTTATCTGTGCAACGGACAACAACCGCTCACGTTTTAATATTAATCGCTGCGTGGTATCCACCCGGACACCATGTATCTACGGACGTGCCATTACCCGTGCCGAGGGCGGCGACGTATTTATCTACCGCCCGGGAGGCGCGTGCTATTGCTGTCTGCTTGGCAACAACTGGTTCAACGCCGCCATGGAAGAAATCACCAATGAGCAATCGGCGCGCAACGACGGACGCATAGCGGCATACACTTCAGCAGAGGATGCCGACGCCATGGTACAAGTGGGACTCAGCGCTGACATAGAACCCATGTGCAACATGATGGTCAAATTGGCTCTTACGGAACTTTCACGTGGAGCACAGTCAGGAATCACATCGCTGGAAAAAGAATACGTATATCCCTATTATATGTGGGCGAACCGCCGTGAACGCAACTATGCCAACTGGGGGTCATTCGATAATGAAGACCAGATGCCAACCATCATGAGATGGTACGGTGTTGACGTACCTCGAGATGAACATTGCGCGCAATGCGGTGAAAAAGTTACTTTAGACCACGGCGAAAGCTTTATCAACGCCTTCGGACAACAAGCTGCACAGGTCAACGTCAACACAACCATAGACCTTGACAATTTATAACCATTCACTCATCATGACCGACGAATTTTCGCAGTTCAGAAACCACGACATTAACTCGCTACTCGGTAGTGCGGCTCAGATTGCGGCGTCCATGAGTTTGGCGAATGTCACTAATAGTCTGCTATTCATCGCTATCACCCAAGAGCATAGTGATGAAGTACAAAACTTTTTGACACAATGCGGAGCCGATCCTTCTGAGTTTTTCAACGACGTGGCATCGACATTCAATAGCATAACTCGCAGCGCAAACGGACAGGTAACCATGGCCGCCGAGGTCGTCGCTACCCTCAATCTCACACTGCAAATTGAGCATCAGATACCTCCATGTCAATATGAACACGGAAGCCTTATTGCGGCACTACTCATCAGCGCCTCACCTATGCGCCAGATAGCTCAACGCCACGGACTTACAGCCGAAGTCGTCAAGCAAGCCATCATTCCACAAGAGCAACAAATTGTTCAGCAAAACAGTCATGCCTCAACAGTTGCATCAGAACCCGCTCATAGCACTGAGATTACCGCCGGGAATGATGAGCGCGCGAGGGATGCGGTAAACGAAAACCAAGGTACACCACTCAGTGAGGAGCAGACAAATGTCAACAACTGCCCGGTGTTAAAGCAGTTTGGAGTCAATATGCTTGCCAAGGCTATCCGCGGTGAGTTGGAAAGGGTAATAGGTCGTGACGAGGAAATACTGCGATTGCTGCAAATACTCGCTCGCAAAACAAAAAGTAATCCCGTGCTCGTGGGAGACCCCGGAACAGGGAAAACAGCTATCATAGAAGGTCTGGCATGCCGAATAGCGATGGGACAAGTACCACAGGAATTGTCAACACTAAAACTCTATCAACTCAATCTCAACAGCATAATGGCTGTCAATAACGCAACAGAAATCATTGAGAAACTACTTGAGGAACTGCGGCGCGAACCGCAGGTAGTGGTGTTCATAGATGAGATACACACCGTTATTTCAAGCAATGCCGGGGCTGATAATCCCGTTGCCAACATCCTTAAACCCGCCATGGCGCGCGGCGAGATAAAACTCATCGGAGCAACGACTAACGACGAATATACTAAGCATATAGAAAAGGACAAAGCCTTTGAGCGACGTTTCCAGAAAATCATCGTCAATGAACCTGACGAAGAGTCGGCAAAAATCATCCTGCGAGGCATAGCGAGTCGTCTTGAGAAGCACCACGGTATTGAAATAACGCAACAGGTCAGCGACCTTGCCGTACAACTCTCACTGCGTTATATCCCTGACCGTCGCCTACCCGACAAAGCCATAGACATCATCGATGAAGCGGCTGCCTGCGCACGTCTGGCACGAAAAGCCACAACACTCACCGAAGATGACATACGTGAGGTTGTCACCAAATGGACGGGCATTCCTGTCCCCACGACAGACACTGATGATCATGAGCGCCTCAAAAACATCGAGCATGAACTCCATGAATCAGTAATAGGTCAGGAACATGCCGTTAACGTTGTCGCAAATGCCATACGTCGCAACCGTATGGGACTTTCTGATGACCATAAACCTATAGGTTCGTTCCTCTTCCTCGGCACAACAGGTGTGGGCAAGACCGAGTTGAGCAAAGCTCTCGCGCAGTTCATGTTCCATTCGCGTGATATGATGGTGCGCATCGACATGAGCGAATATCAGCAAGAACATTCCTCTGCGCGCCTCTTTGGAGCACCCCCTGGATACGTAGGATATGAACAAGGAGGACAACTCACCGAAGCTGTGCGACGCAAACCATACAGCATAGTACTTTTTGACGAAATAGAAAAAGCCCATCCCAAAATCTACGAGACACTGCTCCAAGTGCTCGACGACGGACGTATGACAGACGGACAGGGACGAGTGGTGGACTTCCGCAATACCATAGTAATCATGACATCAAATATCGGTCAGGCTCATATCATGCATTGCCTTTCAGGTCATGAGCCCACCGAAGAACGCATCGAACAAGCCACAACACTTGCAGTGAGCGAACTCAAAACACGTGTAGCGCCGGAATTCATCAACCGCATTGATAATATCGTGATGTTTCTTCCGCTCACCCTTGACGACGTACATAACATAGCACGCCTGCAAGTCAACAAACTCACCAAACAGTTAGCAGAACAAAATATCAGCCTCACGACAGACGATGCCGTAGTAGAGTTTATTGCCACACAAGGCTTTGACCCGCAATATGGTGCACGTCCCGTCAAGAGAGCCATCAACACACTCCTCAAAGACAAACTCATTGACAACATGGTGAATGGTATAGTAACCAAAACACTACCAATCAGCGCCACCGTCAATAACGACACTATAGTGTTTACCAATATCCCTACCGCAGAGTAAATGGCACGCCTACCTTCCAATTTCGACCCCGCTACCGGACGGTTCATCATCCCCCCCACTCGCCCACCGCGTCAGCGACCTACTCAGACCTTGCCACGGGACTTTGACCCACGCTCGGGACGCTTCACCAACTCACGTACCTTCGACACACGATCGGGCTGGCAACGCTTTAACGAAGCCATAGAGGACTTCGGAGACACACTGGAGAATTGGGCTGCTAACGTATCCAACTGGGTGATGTATGCCGTAGCCATCACTGCCGCAATAGCCGCTGCGGCAGGCATCGTCATCACATTTGTACAACACGGATTCTGGTACGGCATAGGAGCCATCATTGTCCTATTCTTCGCGATAGGTCTGCTCGTCGAATTCGGATACTTCATACTCGGACTTTTCTACCTCGTCACATACGTGCCTATGATGATCATCCGCTACATATTCTACAACGCTTGGACACTGCTTGCGGCTATCGCAATAGCTATTGGCAGCATAGTATATGCATCTGTAGATAATTCTGCTAATAGTAACAACACTACTACAGCAGTCACACAAAGCCAATACGAAAAATACCGCTGCACCACCGCAGTTCTTAACGCGCGTAAAGGTCCCGGAACCAAATACCAAATAGGTGCGAAAATCCGAAAGGGTGACGTAGTTGAAGTCCTTGGCTTCGAAAACGGCTTCGCACACATCAAAAAGAACGGACAAGACCTCTACGTAAGCGCAAGATATCTCGAAAAAGTTCATTAATAAGATTTTGAAAAAAAATCGTGATATCATTTTGTCAATTCAAAAAAAATCCGTACCTTTGC
>DGSV01000019.1 GCA_002394025.1 Bacteroidales bacterium UBA4353 | reverse complement strand
GGCGGCTACCCGCATTTCATGCTCAAGGAGATTTTTGAGCAACCCGTGACCTTGGCAACAAGCATGAAAGGACGCGTCAACGTTGACTTGAACAACATATCCCTTGCCGGATTTATTGACAACAAAGACACCTTCATGCGCGCCAAACACATCACCATCACCGCCTGCGGCACATCATGGCACGCCGGACTGATAGGTATGTACGCCTTTGAGGAATTTGCACGCATACCCGTCAGCGTCGAGTACTCATCAGAATTCCGCTACCGCAATCCCATCATTGACGAAAACGAAGTGGTGATAGCCATCAGCCAAAGCGGCGAAACGGCGGATACCCTCGCAGCAATAGAACTGGCAAAAGCCCGAGGTGCATTCATCTTCGGAGTGTGCAACGTTGTCGGAGCCAGCATTCCGAGAGTGGCACATAGCGGGTGCTATACTCACGTGGGACCGGAGATAGGAGTAGCATCAACAAAAGCATTCACGGCACAAGTCACGGTGCTCATAATGCTCGCGATGGCTATCGGAAAAGAACGAGGAACACTATCTGATGATAAGTACCTCAAACTCATACAAGAGCTCAACGGCATTCCGCAAAAGATAGACCAGATAATAAAGAAAAACAACGACAATATAGCCCAACTGGCAAAAATCTTCACCTACTGCCAGAATTTTATATACCTCGGACGCGGCTACAACTATCCCGTAGCACTCGAAGGAGCACTCAAACTCAAAGAAATAAGCTATATACATGCAGAAGGCTATCCTGCGGCGGAAATGAAACACGGACCTATAGCCCTCATCAGTCAGGAAATGCCGGTAGTATTCATAGCACCACAATGCAGCACTTACGAGAAAATCGTCAGCAACATACAAGAAGTCAAAGCACGCAAAGGCAAAGTGATATCAGTAGTCACAGAAGGTGACATCCAAGTCAAGGCACTGAGCGACGTCACCATCGAAATCCCCAAGACAGAAGAAGCACTTATGCCTTTACTCACCGTAATACCCCTGCAACTGCTCGCATACCATATCGCTGTGGTCAAAGGATGTGACGTGGACCAACCACGTAACCTCGCAAAATCAGTAACGGTAGAATAGGACTAGAAAACTAGAATAACTAGAATAACTAGAATAACTAGAATAACTAGAAAACTAGAATAACTAGAAAACTAGAATAAAAAAACTACGAAATAAAAAAGATGGAAAAAATAAGTTACGCATTGGGCATGCACCTTGGCATGCAGCTAAAAAACTCCGGAGTCACAGGACTCGATTATGAACAATTCACAAGGGCAATGCGCGACATCATTGACGGAGGAAAACCTTCAATGGAAGTTCGCGATATGCAGGCTACCCTCAATAAATACTTCACTGAGCTTGAGCGCGCTCAGAGCGATAAGATGAAATCTGAAGGCGCACAATTCCTCGCCCAAAACGCTAAACGCCCGACAGTGGTGACATTGCCCAGCGGACTACAATATGAAGTTCTCACACCGGCAATAGGTCAGAAACCGACAAAATCTGACCGGGTACGAGTACACTATCACGGCACCCTGATTGATGGCACTGTTTTTGATAGTAGTGTACAGCGTGGTGAACCCGCTGAATTTGGAGTCACGCAAGTTATCGCAGGATGGGTAGAAGCATTACAGCTCATGGCTGTAGGTGCCAAATGGAGGCTATTCATACCCTATCACCTCGCCTACGGCGAACGAGGTGCCGGGCAGTCAATACCACCCTATGCCACACTCATCTTCGATGTAGAACTGATCAAAATCGTATAACCAACTCATCAAAATATATGTATCGCAAATTATTTTTACTGACAGTGATATTGATTAGCGTCACGGTATTTGCCCGTATGCCTCAGAAATATCAGACGCGCAATGTCCCTATCACCGAATCACAGGCACCTGCACTGCAAAATCTCAGCGATAGCGTGAGTTATGCCTTGGGCATAGCCTTTGCCAATGATGTGCTGCGCAACTCCAAGATGTTTCCTATAGCCATTGACAGCGCCATGCTCGCCCGCGGTTTTACTGAAGGCATCAACGGCAAAGCACAAATATGGACCGCGGAGACAGCCGGAGCATATATCAACGAGCGCATGAGTGCCGCGCAAAAAGAAAAAGACAAAGCCAATATCGCCACGCAAGCGGCTTGGCTTGAGAACAACAAAACACAGCCCGGTGTGGTAACACTACCATCGGGGCTGCAGTATAAAATCCTCGAACACGGAACGGGAACAAAACACCCAACAGCGACCTCTAACGTCAAAGTACACTACGAAGGCTCGCTGATTGACGGCACGGTATTTGACAGCAGCTTACGACGCGGAGAACCTATCACTTTCCGACTCAACCAAGTCATCAAAGGTTGGACAGAAGGTGTGCAACTCATGGTGACAGGAGATGAGTATATGCTCTACCTGCCCTATCAACTGGCATACGGCGAAAACGGAGCGGGAGGAATGATACCACCCTATGCAACACTAATATTCAAAATTAAACTTCTTGAAATATCAGAATAACAATAACATACTTACAATGAAAAAAATTATTTTATCTCTCGGCATTGCTGCCATCCTATGCTTCACATCATGCAGCAAGCCCACAGCCAAAGAGGTTAACCTCGCCAATCGTGCCGACTCGGCAAGCTACGCATTGGGAGCCGTCATCGGATCACAACTTAAAGACTATCAGTTTAAGCAAGACTCATTGGCGCAAGAAAATCCTGACAAAGTCGCAGCTGCCATCATAAAAGGCATAGAAAAGGCTTTGAGCGAAAAGGAAGTTAACGAATTCATGCAGATAGGTATCCAACTCGGACATGACGTCAACGAACTTAAGCAACAAGGTTTCATGAATCATGGCGTGGACGTCAACCCGGATGCCATAATATATGGTCTTGTCAACACTCTGCATGACCAGAACGACATCATGAAAGGTGAGGATGCTGATAAATACCTCAACGTCAAGATGCGCGAAATCAATGAGAGAAAATCACGCGAAAAAGCTTCGCAAGTGCAGATACAACCCGTGCAAATCAATGAAGACGAGGCTGACACAACGCAAGCGGAATAATAAAAGTTACTGACTAATAAACAAAAATATCAACTATGAATATCAAACATATTTTTGCGGTAGCCTTGATAGTGGCTCTGACAGCCTGCAACAAGGAATATACTCCCAAGAACATCGAACTCGCCAACGAGTCGGACAGCATAAGCTACGCAATGGGCGTAGTTTACGGCACACAACTCTCGCAATACATCAACGCCAAGAACGACTCTGTTTATGACGGCGTAGTAGAAGTATGCAAAGGCTTGAGCAAAGGCGTTAATAATCATGACAAATATGCCAAGTACGAGATGATAGGTAAGCAAATAGGTCAAATGTTCAAGAAAAATCAGGAAGAAGGCTTAATGGGCGATAGCTTGCTGATTCCCGATAAAGACATTTTTGTTCAGGCACTTGCCAACACTCTGCTCGAAGACCAAGAAGCCATGACCGGCATGGAAGCCAACACCTATCTGCAAACACTACAGATGGAGCAGCAACGCCAAGAAAACGAACGCCTCTACGGCGCTAACCGCCTCGCGGGAGAAGAATTCCTCGCCGCCAAGAAAAACGAGCCGGGAATAACAGCCACCGAGTCGGGAATACTATACCAAGTAATCAAAAACGGCAAAGGACCCAAACCTACAATAGACGACAACGTCAAAGTTCATTACCACGGCACGCTGATTGACGGCACGGTATTCGACAGCAGCGTGGACCGCGGCACCCCCATAGAATTCGCGCTGCGAGGCGTTATACCGGGATGGACAGAAGTGCTGCAACTGATGCCAGTAGGTTCAAAATGGAAAGTATATATACCACAAGAACTGGCATACGGCGACCGCAACATGGGAACTATCAAACCTTTCTCGGCACTGATATTCGACATCGAACTTCTCGAAATCGCAAAAAAATAACATAACAAAACATTTAGGGCGCTTGACAAGTATGACAAGCGCCCTAATACTAACCACTACATCTATATCATGAGCAAAGTACTGATACTCAACGGCAGTCCACATGTTCATGGCTGCACGGAGCGTGCGCTGCAAGAAGCAGCGACAACACTGCAACAAGAAGGAATAGAAACAACAATAATCAACGTCGGCAACAAGAACATCCGTGGTTGCTTAGCCTGCTATCAATGCAAAGAGAAAGGACAGTGCGTAATCAATGATGCCGTGAACGACATAGCACCACTCTTTGAGCACGCCGACGGACTACTGATCGGCACTCCTGTCTATTACGGTCATGCCAATGGCGGACTATTGGCATTGCTCGACAGACTATTCTTTAGCACACATTTCAGCAAAGTCATGAAAGTCGGAGCGGCAGTAGTGTCATCAAGACGGGCAGGAAGCACATCGGCTTTTGAAGACATCAACAAGTACTTCACCATCAGCGGAATGCCCATTGCGTCAAGCACCTACTGGAACGAAGTACACGGAACTACGGCAGAGGATGTCGAAAAAGACATTGAGGGACTCAATACCATGCGCAACCTCGCAAAAGCCATGGCATTCCTCATTAAAAGCATAGAGATGGGAAAACAACAAATAGGACTGCCGGAACTCAAAGCTGACGTCAAAACAAATTTCATCAGGATAGAAAACTAACGGCAATTATCGCGACAAAATTGCCGATATTGAAAATTATCGCTAAATTTGTCGTGAACTAAAATCTCACTACTATGAAACGTTTTCTTCTATTGGCGCTATCCGTCATCACACTGACTATCGCCAAAGCTTCCGACACCAATGTCACCCTCAAATCCGGCAGTTTGGATTTCCTCTCCCGCTCGGGCGAGTATGCCTACTTGGAAATCAATTGGTCCGGCGCACAAGTTGTGGAATTTGGCAGGAACATGAAGGTTGAGAAGACCTTCGGCAGCGTGGCGGAATACAACAAAAAGCAAGGCAGCGATTGGGTGCGCGACTGGCCTACGGTGCAACGCCGCGCCACAGAAGGCGTCGCCCTGCGCAAAAACGGCTCCGTATGCTTCAATAAGAAAAACAAGAATGGACTGCAAATATGCTGCAGCCCCGCGACATGGAAGTTCTACAAGAGCACCAAAGACACCGACGAAAAAGCCTCGTACGACAAGCACTACGTGATGGTGGACCCCGCAAAAGCCAAATATAAATTCGTGGTCACAGTGAGCAAGATAGACATGGGCAGCGGAGCCGCCAGCGCTTTTGGAGGTATGTCAACAGGCGGAGCCATCATGACGGGAACAATGAAAGCCGTGGAAATCAAAACCGGCAAGACACTCGCCACATTCGACATCAAAGAATGTCAGGGAATGGGAAATTTCGCGCAATATATTCGCCTGCAAATGCTATTCAGCACACTGATGGCCAACGGCGTACTACCACTTAAATAAATAAACAAGCCAAATCATGAAACGTTTACGAATCATCATCGCCCTGCTTCTCATCGTTGCCATGAGCCACGCAGCCGGCAAAGCCAAGTACGTCTTCTACTTCATAGGTGACGGCATGGGTGTCAACCAAGTCAATATCACCGAGATGTACCTCAGCGCCCTAAAGGGGAATATAGGAGTTGAGAACCTGCTCATGACGCAGTTCCCAGCCTTTACGATGGCCACAACATACAGCAACAGCAGTCCCGTGACGGACTCTGCGGCAAGCGGAACGGCACTGGCGAGCGGAACGAAAACATATAATGGAGCCATAGGAGTCGACAAAGATAGTGCCGCGGTATATTCCATTGCCGTGGACGCAAAAAAAGCGGGCAAAAAAGTCGGAATACTGACTTCGGTGAGCATCAACCACGCAACACCGGCATCATTCTACGCACACCAAAACTACCGCAAGATGTACTACGAGATAGCCTCAGATATTCCCGCTTCAGGCTTCGACTTCTTCGCCGGCAGCGGATTCGTGAGCCCAACATTGAGTTACGACAAGCATGAGATGCCTGACGTAGAGCAGAAAATCAAGGACGCAGGTTACCTCGTGCTTCGAGGCATGGAGCAGTATCGCAAACACTGCGGTGACAAAGCCCCCAAAGTACTTATTCAAACACCCGACAAAGACCAGCAGTCACTACCCTATGCCATAGACCGCAAAGCCAATGACATAACGCTTGCCGACCTCACGCGCTGCGCCATAGAACAGCTCGATGGCAAACAAGGATTTTTCATGATGGTCGAAGGTGGCAAGATAGACTGGGCGGCGCACGATAACGACCCTCATACCATGATACGTGAAGTGATAGATATGGATAGCGCCGTGCGTGTGGCCTATGACTTCTACCTCAAACACCCACACGAAACGCTAATCGTAATCAGCGCCGACCACGAAACAGGAGGACTGACCATGGCACGAGACAAAATCTACGACCTATACCTCACGCAACTGCTCAATCAGCACTGCTCATTACGTGAACTGAGCAATGCCATACACATGACACGTGTCAGCAAAGGCGAAAAAATCAGCTATGCCGACATACAAAAGGTTCTTAGCGACAAAATGGGATTCTGGAACAAGATAACACTCACATGGGAACAGGAGAAGAAACTGCGCGATGCCTACGAAAAGTCTTTCGTGACCGACTATAAACGCTATGCCAAGCTCGATGAAGATCAGATAGAGCCCGTGGCACGCGTCGCCAATCGAGTCATGAGCCAAGTCGCAAATATCGGCTGGACAACCGGTGGGCACACTGCAGGCTACGTACCGGTATATGCCATAGGAGCCGGACAAGAACTCTTCCACGGAAGACTCGACAACGCGCTACTGCCCATGCTCATCAAACAAGCAGCGGGATATTGAGCAAGGAGTAAGGAATAAGAAGTTGAGAAGTTGAGGAGTTGAGGAGTTAAGGAGTTGAGAAATTGAGAAATTGAGAAGTTGAGAAGTTGAGGAGTTGAGGAATTGAGAAGTAAAGAAGTTAAGAAGTTAAGAAGTTGAGAAGTTGAGACACTAGATTTGACTCGGAAGAGTTTGATGCGTCAGCCACTCCTCCCCTGTCGAAGAAAGGGGTGAAGAAAAATTTGCAATATATCCCCGCAAATTTTTCGATGAAAAGCACTGTGTGCTTTTCAGAACACCTTAGTCAGGTGCCCGAAGGGCGGAGGGGTAAGTGCTATTTACTATTTACTCATTTACTATTTTATTATTGATTGTGTGATTGGGACATTGAGTAATTTGGAGCGCGTCAGCCACTCCTCCCCTGTCGAAGAA
>DGSV01000032.1:9258-9615 GCA_002394025.1 Bacteroidales bacterium UBA4353 | reverse complement strand
AGAAAAAAAAGACAAAGAACCAGAACTACTAGAACAGCTAGAACAGCTAGAACTACTAGATAAACTAGAACTACTAGTTAAACATAAAAAACTCGAAAAACTAAAATACTAACGCCTATAGAACAAATCTACTTCATTAGTTTAAAAGGAATAAAATATTATGAAGAAAAAGATTGTGAGCCTATTGGCTCTGGCCTTTTTAGGCTCAAGCACTATTTTCGCCGCCGATAATCTTGACGCGTCACTCAACCCCTTGATTACGGCTGCTCCTTCGTTGTCCATAGCCCCTGACGCCCGCGCCGGCGGTATGGGTGACGTGGGTCTCGCTACACGCCCCGACGTTAACTCGCAGTACTG
>DGSV01000032.1:0-9205 GCA_002394025.1 Bacteroidales bacterium UBA4353 | reverse complement strand
GCAGTACTGGAACCCTGCAAAATATGCCCTGATGAACGGTAAAGGTGGTGCGGCGATAAGCTATACTCCATGGTTGCGCAAAATCGTAAAAGATATAGACCTCGTCTATGCTGCCGGATACTACAACATCGGTGATGTGGGAGGCGCTGTGTCAGCATCACTGCGTTATTTCTCATTAGGTAGCGTACAACTCACTGACTACAACGGCAATACACTCTCCACCGCACATCCAAACGAATGGTCGGCAGACGTGGCTTACTCGCATAAACTCCACGAATACGTGTCAATGGGTGTAGCATTCCGCTTTATTTATTCTGACCTCAATAACGGTGCTAACAGCAGTACTTCGGGAAGCACAGAGATGTACCCCGGTATGGCATTCGGAGCCGACGTGGCGGTATTCTACCAACAGCCGTTCGACCTCAAGATGGGTAAAGCGCTGCTCGGTGTCGGATTCAATATCAGCAACCTCGGTAGTAAGATTTCTTACGACAAAAAAGCCACGTCAAACTTCATACCCGCCAAGATGGCACTCGGTATCAGTTGGGAGCAACCTTTCAACGAATATAACACACTGACCATAGCCGCCGACGCCAGCAAACTTCTCGTACCTTCTATGAAATCAAAAGATTACGTCAGCGAAGATAATCCCGAAGGTAAGATGACACAGAAAGAATATTCAGACATAACGGCACCTGCAGGATGGTTCAAATCATTCGCCGACGCACCGGGAGGCTTCAAAGAGGAAATGAAGGAAATACAATGGGGTATCGGTCTCGAATATGCCTATAACCACCAGTTTATGGCACGTGTTGGATATAGCCACGAATCAAAAATTAAAGGTAACAGACGCTACTGGACTGTAGGCGCCGGATTCAGACTATCAATGTTCCAGCTCGACGTAGCTTACGTAATAGCTAACCAAACAAACCCCCTCGACCAGACTCTGCGCTTCACACTGGCGTTCAATATGGACGGACTAAAAAACATCTGGGACAAGGATAAATAATTAATTTACGATTTACTTATTTACTATTTATCTATTTATTAATCCGTTATAATTATTTTGCCACTATTGTCTATTTTGAGGCTGGACAAAGTATGATGGACATATAAATTGTCAAATAGTAAATTGTCAAATAGTAAATAAGCATGATTCTGTTTCAAATTCCCGATTGGGTACGATATTTTTTCAAAGGGTTCACATGGCGCAAAGACCCGTCCAAGAAAGTCATTTATCTGACTTTCGACGATGGTCCGGTGCCCGAGGTGACCCCTTTGGTGCTTGATATTCTTGACCAATACGATGTCAAGGCGACATTCTTTATGGTCGGCGACAACGTGCGCAAGCACCCTGATGTATATCAACAAGTGATTAGCCGCGGGCACCACGTAGGCAGCCATAGCTATCACCATCTGCAAGGACTTCATAGCGGAGTGAGATCTTACGTGGCTGACGTGAAGAAAACCAACGATATGCTGGGTACAAAACTCTTCCGACCACCGCACGGCAGACTCAGAGCTCCGCAAGTCAGCCTACTCAAACGCGAAGGCTACGAAATTATACTCTGGGACGTACTTGCCAACGATTGGAGCAAATGGCTAAAACCGGATTTCATACTCTTCAATGTCAAAAGGCACACACGCAACGGATCCATCATAGTTTTCCACGATTCGATTAAGGCACGGCATAATATGCTGCCGGTGCTGCCACAAGCACTCAAATGGTGGAAAGAACAAGGCTATAGTTTCGGAGTGCTTTGAGGAAGAAAAACAAGGACAAAGAGCAAAGATATATGGCGCATCAGTTTCCGTAAAGATATCATAAGAAATCGTATCATCGAAATATCGAAATATCAAATCATCAGGAATCAACAATGCCATGTCCGTACAAATAACAAAATGATAAAATCACCAAACAAATAGTAAATTGTAAATGATTAACTATTTCCGTCTCGTTCGTTATAAAAACCTGCTTTTTTTGGCACTCGCACTTTGGTGTATGCACCGCTGCGTTGCAATACCTATCCTCGCCTCTTATGGTTTCAGCGCCGATAGCGTACCTCTCTCCACATGGCATTTCGCCCTACTGGTCATTGCCGTGCTATGCATAGCAGCCGCCGGGTATGCCATCAACGACTATTTCGACGTTAAGATTGATGCCATCAACCATCCCGTCAACCGCCTTGTCGGTGTCTCCATAGACCGCCAAACAGCGGCACGCATCCATCAAGTGCTGTCTGTCATAGGCATTATCTGCGGACTAACTGTCAGCGCTGACCTGCGCAGTATGATGCTTGCGGTCATTATCATCCTCGTGCCCGGTATGTTATGGTTCTATTCGGCAAGCTATAAACGACAATTCCTCATCGGAAATATCATCATCGCGCTCGCCACCTCACTGGCCATACTACTCATGGCAATAGCGCATATCGCTGCACTAAAACACCAATACGGCAACGAGATACTAATGCAAACTCCTATAGTTCCCGCACTATACACCTATATAGGATGTTTTGCATTATTTGCGTTTCTCATAACACTGATTCGCGAAATCATCAAAGATATGGAAGACCAAGCAGGCGACCGCGAAATGGAATGCCGGACAGTGCCTATCGTGCTCGGTGACACAAAAACCAAGATAGTAGTCATTAGCCTGATATTAATCACTATAGCCATCCTTTGCCTAATAATCAGCAAACAAGCCAATAACGCCACAACATGGCGATATATGGCTATCGGAATCATGTTGCCAATGATAATACTTGCCATCATAACGGCCATGGCAAAGAACACTACCGAATACCATAATGCCCAGCAACTCACCAAATACATCATGGCTATCGGCACTCTCTACTCAATATTATTCTACTACTCATTGGCAATCGCCAAACATATTCCATTCTTCGGACTAACAGCAGCTTAACAACTACCATGAATATTATCCTCGGTTCATCATCTCCGCGTCGCAGAGAACTCCTAACCATGCTTGGAGTGACTTTTGACGTATGTTCTATCGATGCTGACGAATCATATCCCGCCAACCTCATAGCAGCCGAGATACCATGCTACATATCACAGCAAAAGGCCAAAGCCTTCGGCATAGTGGAACCTGATACACTACTCATCACCGCCGACACCATCGTGTGGCTCGACGGTATAGTATATGGCAAACCAGCCAACGAACAAGACGCTGAAAATATCCTTGCCAAACTTTCGGCACGCACGCACCAAGTCATCACCGGTGTTACAATACGTACCGCACAACTCTCACATACTTTCGCTGCAACAACGGACGTACATTTCGCACCCCTCACCACCCAACAAATTCACTACTACGTCACTCACTACCATCCACTCGACAAAGCAGGAGCCTACGGCATTCAGGAATGGATAGGAGCCGTGGGAATAAAAGGCATTACCGGCTCGTACTATAATGTTATGGGACTGCCGGTACACCAACTCTATAAAGAACTCAAAGCTTTGGATATAGTTCTCTGACACTCGTGACACTGAACGACACATACCATATCGCACGGGCTATGCGACGCGGCTCAACGGCAAAAGCCACACCGGCTATGACAGCGGCTGTCGCGGCTACAGCCATAGCTATTGCGGTGATGACTATCACTATAGCGGTTGCAATAGGATTCAAAAGACAGATAAGGCAAAAAGTGATAGCCTTTGACGCACACCTGCAAATCGTCAACTACGACAACAACAACACATACGACATGCACCCTGTGTGTTTCGACTCGGCACTTATTGACAACATCAAACAACTGCCGCAAATAACACACGTGAGCCATTTCAATACAAAACCGGGAATCGTTAAGACAGATGATAACGTTCATGCCATAATATTCAAAGGCATTACCGATGATTACCATTGGGACTCTTTTGCCGAAAACATCACGCAACAAGAGCAGTTACCACCATCACAAGCCATAAATGACAATACAGCTAACGTCATCATATCCACCACGGTAGCGCGTTTGATGAAGCTCAACATCGGCGACGATTTCCTATGCTACTTCGTGGGTGATAAGGTGAGAGCACGAAAATTTCATATCACGGCACTCTACAATACCGATTTGCAGGACTATGACAAACTATTCATCATAGGCAACGCAAAAGTAATACAGAAACTCAACCATTGGGAGCCGGACCAATACTGCGGACTGGAAGTCATCACCAACGACTTCGACAACATCAGCACCACCACGTCAATACTGCGCCGAAACCTCGCCAACCGCTTCGACAAGCACCAAAACGCCTACTTTGTGCAAAACACCATGATGACCAATCAACAGATTTTCGGATGGCTCGACCTGCTCGACATCAATGTTGTCGTAATCATCATGCTCATGCTCATAGTTTCCATCTTCACGCTCATCGCCGCCCTCATAGTCATCATCCTCGATGCCATACAGCATATTGCCACCCTCAAGGCCCTCGGAGCCACTAACAGGCAGATACAGAACATCTTTCTGCTGCAAGCCGCGGCAATCCTCATACGCGGACTACTCATCGGCAACATCACCGGAATAGCCCTATGCGCAATTCAATACTTCACACACGCCATACCACTCGACCCCGTCAGCTACTACGTTAACTACGTGCCTATAGCTTTCACATGGACATACTGGCTCGCCCTCAACATCGGCGTAATAGCCATCACACTGCTCATGCTCCTCGCTCCGGCACACATCATCGCCAACGTCAATCCGGCACGTGTCATCAGGTACGAATAAACACTTTTGACAAACACTATGCTACGGATGAAAAAAAATTTGTAACTTTGCGTCAGTATGCGTCGTATCGCCATTATCATATTATCACTTACTATGCTTCTTCCATTGGGAGCGCAAAACGGGAAAAGCACCTACCAGTATCTCGCGGCACCCGTGTCAAGCCGTATGGCAGCGCTCGGAGGAGCCAATGTGTCGCTGCGTAGCGGAGAAATAACAGATGCCATTATCAACCCCGCACTACTCACCGATGAAACACATAACAGCTTGTCACTCAACTTTGGAGTTTATGTCGCCAACACACTATTCGGCACTGTCGGATATAGCTATAACTATAAAGACAACTACTTCGCAGCATCAGTACAATATGCCGACTACGGCAAGTTTGACGGAGCCGACGAAGTAGGACTCTCGACCGGGCGTTTCTCGGCGCGCGACTTCGCATTCAACATAACCTACGGGCGACGCATCAACGACATGTTTTCCGTGGGTGTCACCCTAAAACCTCTCTACTCAGCTTACGAGCGCTACAGCTCGGTAGGGCTCGCGGCTGACATCGGGGCTTACTTCCTAACACGCGACTCGCTATTCAGCATGGGTCTCGCACTGCGCAACGCTGGCGTGCAACTCAAAGGATTTCACGACGATGAGGACGGAGGACAATATCGCGAAAAACTACCCATCAACCTCATGTTCGGTCTATCGCTGAGATTCCGACACGCACCATTCCGATTCCACGTCACATTCCATAACCTACAACGGTGGAATCTCAATTACCAATACTCCAACCACACATCAACATCACTCGACGGAGGCTCTACATCACAAGACAATAACATCAAAGGCATAGATATGTTCTTCCGCCATACCATCTGGGCCGTCGATATCCTTGCCGGAAAATACGTTTGCATCACAGCAGCCTATAACCACCAGCGACAACGCGAATACTCGGCACAAGGATTCAAATCAGCAGCAGGACTTTCATTCGGAGCACAGCTCACACTGAAAAAATTCCACCTCGGATATGCCGCCGCCCAGTATCAGAAAGGAAACTGGACCCACAATATTTCGCTGCAACTCAACATACAAAATATGCTGAAATAACAAGGAGCGGAGAAAACGAGCCATAAAATTCAACTACAGTCAAAATAACAATTGCTTTTCAAAATGAAAACAAAGGTTTTACTACTGCTTATCGCCGTTTTGGGGCTATGCCTTTCGTCGTGCGAAAATGGTTCCAAAACAGAGTCTACTATTACTTGCGTGCCCAAAAAGAAGACGATTGCGCCTCAAGGAGGGGAGTTCAGCGTCAACGTGGTTTCGTCCACACCATGGACAACTCAGTGTGATGCGCAATGGGTAGAACTTTCCCCAGCCCAAGGAGAAAGCGGCGAAACAACAGTAACCGTAAAAGTTGCTGCAGGCACTGCGGCATCTTGCAAAGTGTCGTTCGGCAACGGCAAAGACATTGCAACGCTTGAAATCGTGAGAGCCGATGCCAACGAAGGCGGTGGAGAAGAACAGGAATACGAGCCGCAAACAGCGAGTTACAATGGCCTGTTGAGCGGCAAATTCAGCGTAGAGGACGGTGGTAGGCAAGTGAGATTCGCGCAAGGCAACCTTAGGTATCAGCCCTCCACAAAACTATGGCGGTTTGCTGACCACCAGTATGACACACTCGGGTATTACAATTCCCTCATATCCGAAACCTACGACGGATGGATGGATATGTTCCCATGGGGCACAGGTGCACAACCATTAAAAATGTCTACAGACGTATGGGATTATCAAGAATACACAGAATGGGGCGACAATCCGATTGTCAATGGGGGCAATAAAGAAAAAATGTGGCGCACCCTGACACGCAAAGAGTGGGACTATCTGGTTGATGAACGCCCAAATGCAGACATCCGCCAGGGCTCCGCAGAAGTAAACGGCATAAGCGGTTATGTGTTCCTTCCCGACGACTGGACGTTGCCCGAAGGTTTGACATTCATACCCAAAGCGGATAAGTACGAAGTGCTGAACCACTATACCTTTAAGCAATGGCACGCCATGGAAGTTGCAGGAGCCGTGTTCCTGCCGTCATGTGGCACACGACGTGTCTTGCTCGTTCTCGAAGTCAATAACAACACGGGAAGTTACTGGTCTGCCACACCGCGCTCATACGAAGAATGCTGCGCATGGTACCTGAATTTTAACACCAATATGGCGATGACTTACGAATTCGGCAGGTCAAGAGACACTGCTCTCGGAGTAAGACTCGTGCGTGACTGCAGTACTGAAATAGAGGAACCAATAGAATAGTCATTATGCAGAGAATTATCGTTGCCGTTGACGGCTTTAGCAGTTGCGGCAAAAGCACCATAGCAAAACAACTTGCCCAACACGCCAACTATACATATATCGATACCGGAGCCATGTACCGCGCCGTAGGCCTCTGGGCACGCAGACACGGATACATCGTCAACGGCATAGTTGACGAGGATAGCGTAAAGGAAAATATCAAAGACCTCAAACTGCATTTCGAACGCCTCGCCGACGGCTCACAACATATCTTTATCGACAAGGAAGATGTAGAGCACATCATACGTTCGCTCAGCGCATCGAACGACGCAAGCCTCGTAAGCACACTACCTTTCGTCAGACAGAGAATGGTAGCCATGCAACAACAAATGGGAGCCGACAAGGGTATCGTAATGGACGGAAGAGACATCGGAACTGTAGTATTTCCCCACGCCGAACTAAAACTTTTCGTCACGGCCAGCCCCGAAGTACGAGCCAAACGACGCTACCAGGAACTTATATCCAAAGGAGAGCAGACCAACTACCAAAACGTGCTGCAAGCAATCGAAGAACGAGACTATCGCGACACACATCGCAAAGAAAGCCCTCTGGTACAAGCACCGGACGCTATACTAATCGACAACTCCGACATGACACGCGAACAGCAAAACATGAAAGTCTTAGAACTATTCAACCAAGCACTGCTGCTAACCGAACAAGAAAACAGGCAAGAATAACCACGAAAATCACTATGCCACAAAAAATTACTATCGACAGTATGTCAGGATTTTGCCCCGGAGTAGTCGCAGCAATACAAAAAGCGGAAAATGAACTGCAAAAATCAGGACATCTCTACTGCCTTGGTGACATAGTACACAATACCAGCGAAGTCCAAAGACTTGAACAACAAGGACTCAAAACCATCAGCCAAGAACAATTCCTACAACTCACCAATGCCACGGTACTGCTCCGAGCACATGGCGAGCCACCGGCTACTTACACCACAGCAGCTAAAAACAACATCACACTGATTGACGCCAGCTGCCCGGTGGTGCTCAAACTGCAACAACGAATTAGACAAAAATACCTGGAAGCTGACGCACAGATTGTTATCTACGGAAAAAAAGGACATGCCGAAGTCGTTGGACTTGTCGGACAAACAGACGGTACGGCTATAGTGGTCGAAAACGATGACGATATCAACCTGATAGACTTCACGAAAAACATAGCGTTATTCAGCCAGACGACAAAATCCATCGACGGATTTCAACACTTCATAGAACTTGTTCGCCAACACATGCAAGGTACGCGTTTCGAGTATTTCGATACTATATGCCGACAAGTAGCCAATCGCATACCTAACATCGAAAAATTCGCACGTGACAACGACATAATACTCTTCGTGGGAGATACAAAAAGCAGTAACGGACGTGTACTTTTCCAACACTGCAAAGCCGCTAACGACAATGCCGTATTCATAACATCCGAAAACGACATTGACGAAACGCTGCGGCAACGCTGCAAAGACAAGTCTGTGGGTATCTGCGGAGCAACATCAACGCCCAAATGGCTCATGAAAAAAATAGCCGAAGCCATAGGGTAAGGAGAAAGGAATAAAGAATAAAGAATAAAGAATAAGGAGTAAAGAGTAAAGAGTAAAGAGTAAAGAGTAAAGAGTAAAGAGTAAAGAGTAAAGAGTAAAGAGCAAAGAGCAAAGAGCAAAGAACAAGCCGAGTCAAAAACTCCTCCCCTGCCTTTGGAAGGGGAGGTGCCCGAAGGGCGGAGGGGTAGAAAAAAGGAAACAAAGAACAAGCCGAGTCAAAAACTCCTCCCCTCGATAAGGGGTGAAGAAAAATTTGCAATATCTCCGCAAATTTTTCGATGAAAAGCACAGTGTGCTTTTCAGAATACCTTAATCGGGCATGTCCTGCTACCGAAGCAAACAAGGAGCAAAGAATAAGTAGTGCGCTACACCTCAGGCTCTGCTTTTCACCAGATTTAGGAATTTATTTATTGTTGTAACTTACCCCTCCGGCACTGCGTGCCACCTCCCCTTCCAAAGGCGGGGGAGGAGCGGCTAACGCACACAGCGCCGCAGCGCCGGAACAAAGAACAAAGAACAAAGAACAAGCCGAGTCAAAAACTCCTCCCCTCGATAAGGGGTGAAG
>DGSV01000037.1 GCA_002394025.1 Bacteroidales bacterium UBA4353 | reverse complement strand
TAGGTTCAAGTCCTAGAGGGAGCGCGGTGGTGGTAGACACCTGATTTGAGTTTTTTCTCGGTCAGGTGTCTTTTTTTACACTGTCAAAGCTGGTTTTTCATAGAAAACAGAAAAACTAAGGGAACTAAAAATACTATAATCATTCAATTAATCATCATAAACCCATAGACTGATATGCTTCGTATTGATATTCTCTCCGCCGTACCCGAACTGCTGGAAAGTCCTCTCGGGCATTCCATTATACGACGCGCCATCGATAAAGGTCTGGCACAAGTCGTGGTTCATAACTTGCGCGACTACAGCACCGACGTCAAGCACCACCGTATTGATGACTACGCTTTTGGTTTCTCGGCAGGAATGGTGATGCAGATAGAGCCCATTGACAGGGCTATCAGCGCTCTTAAGGATGAAAGGGATTATGACGATATAATATACATGAGTCCTGATGGCGAACCTTTTACGCAGTCGGTGGCCAATCATCTCAGTCTAAACCACAATTTGATATTGCTCTGCGGTCACTACAAAGGCATAGATCACCGTATTCGCGAACACTTGGTGACGCGTGAAATCACCATAGGAGATTACGTCCTTACGGGAGGTGAGTTGCCTGCAGCGGTTATTACCGATGCTGTGATACGTCTGCTGCCGGGCGCCATGAGCGATGAACAGTCGGCGCTGACGGACTGCTATCAGGACAACCTGTTGGCGCCTCCGGTATATACGCGACCCGCGGAATATAAAGGATGGCAGGTGCCGGAAATACTGCTCAGCGGAAACGAGGCGAAAATTATGGACTGGGAACATGAGCAAGCACTGATAAGAACACGATTGCTCAGACCTCAACTTCTCGAAGAAGAACAATAAACACCGTAACACGTAACAAAGTACTCAAAAAAAATATCAATACTAAATCAACGGAACATGAATGATTTTGTACAGCGCATCATCGATTCCTACTACGATGATAATCCCGAGTTGAAAGAAATCCTCATACGTCATAGCACGTCAGTGCGCGATATGGCGCTATCCGTTGCCGCACACCACCCCGAACTGCATGCCGACACGGAAATTCTTGACAACGGCTCAATGCTTCACGACATAGGCATAGTATTCTGCGACGCGCCGGGCATAGGGTGCCATGGTACGCATAGGTATATACTGCACGGCAGGCTGGGAGCCGAACTGCTGCGCGAAGAAGGGTATGAGACATACGCGCGGATTGCGGAAAGACATACAGGAACGGGAATAACAATGCAAATGATAGAACAGCAGCACCTCCCACTACCCAAAAAAGACTTCTCGCCGGAAACGATAGAAGAGAAAATTATATGCTATAGCGACAAATTTTTCTCAAAAACTAATCTGCAACATACCAAAACCGCAGAAGAAGTCAGAAAAAGTCTTGCCAAATTTGGTGAAGAAAGCGTACACAGATTCGATATTTGGCACGAAATGTTTTCCTAAATGACATTTTTTTACTACGAAACGATTGTTGCATTGCCAGATTTTTTTTATATTTGTAAATGCGTTGTTATGCGTATCAGTATACGCGATATCGACAACGTCTTTAATGCCTTGAAAAACAAAAAATTTTAGTTTATAATGAAATTAGTATTTACTATCAGCTACCGGACCTATTGGGGTCAGGAGTTGTGCATTGTTGGTAACGATGGTGTTCACCAATGGACCGAAAAGCGTCCTCTTGTCATGTCATGCTCCGATGGCGAGCATTGGCATGCCATGATAGAGATGCCCGGAGATTCTGACACACTATCATACCGTTACGCTGTTCGCCATACTGATGGTTATTTTCTCTACGAACAAGGTCACGAACGTGTGCTGCGCCTCGCCGGCAGTTCCGACATCGAAATCCGCGACCACTGGCGCGACCTCACTCTGGATCACACCTATGGCAGCAAAGCCTTCGTGGGAGCACTATTCAGCCGCGAGAAAAAACGCGTAAAGCTATCAGCACGTGCCAATGTGGAGTTCATCATTAACATCCCGCGCGTGGAACGCGGACAGGGTGTTGCCGTAGTAGGAAACATTCCCGAACTGGGATTGTGGGACATGAACCACAAACTCATCCTCGATGGCGGAGAATACCCCGTATGGAGGGGTAGCATAACCCTTCATGCTTCAGCCGAGTCACCTACAGAATTTGAATACAAATACGTCATATATGACGTATCCACGGGCAATGTCATAGACATGGAATGGGGCGATAATCGTCGTGCCTGCAATCTGCCGTCACGCTCGCGAGTCATGCTCTGCGATGTTAATTTCCGTTATACGCAAGGCTCATGGCGCGGCGCGGGAGTGGCAGTGCCTATCTTCAGTCTGCGCAGCCAAACGGACTTCGGAACAGGAGAGTTCCATGACCTGAAAATGCTTGCCGACTGGGCGGCGGCAACAGGGCAGAAAATGATTCAGACACTGCCTATCAACGACACTACGCTGCTACACACCTTTAAGGACTCATACCCCTATAACGCAGTGTCGGTATTCGCGCTGAACCCGCTCTACATACACCTCGACGACTGCGGAGACCTCAATGCCCTTGGACTCAAAGAACGTTACGACGCTCGAAAACAGGAACTCAACTCACTAAACATCACCGACTATCAGACAGTAGTGGACGAGAAGTGGTTCTTCCTGCGCTCTATGTATCCGGCTGTGAGCAAGAAAGTCTTCGCCTCGGCAGACTATAAACGCTGGTATGATGACAACAAAGTATGGTTGGCGCCATACGCCGTTTTCTCCTACCTGCGCGACGAATACGGCACCCCCGATTATCGCCAATGGCCCAAATACAAAAAATACCGCCCGCAAGACGTGGAAACATTGTGCAACCCAAAGAACAAAGACTATGACAAGATAGCTATTCATTTCTGGGTGCAGTATATGCTTGACCGCCAGCTGCGTGACGCCGTGGATTACGTTCACAGCCGCGGAGTGGCTATCAAGGGCGACATACCCATTGGCATCAGTCCCAATAGCGTTGACGCGTGGATGTACCCCACACTTTTCAACCTGCAATGCTCTGCCGGAGCGCCACCCGACGACTTCTCAATCAGCGGACAGAACTGGGGCTTCCCAACATATAACTGGGACGTCATGGCAAAAGACAACTACGCATGGTGGCGCCGTCGCTTCCAAGTCATGAGCAAATATTTCGACGCATACCGCATAGACCATATCCTCGGCTTCTTCCGCATCTGGGAGATGCCCAAGAGCGCCGTATGGGGACTGACAGGATGCTTCTCACCGGCACTGCCATACACCATTGACGAACTGCGCGAAAAAGGCATACAACTCAGCGAAGACAGAATGCTCAGACCATACATACGCCCATGGTTCATACAGCAGATGTTCGGCGACAGATGGATGCAAGTCAAAGAAACATTCTTCGAAGATAGCGGCTATGAAATGTTGCGCTTCCGCGAGCAGTTTGACACACAGCGCAAGGTTGAAGCCTATTTCAAAGAACACAACCTCAATGACGACGAAAGCCTGTATATCCGTAATTGCCTCTACGAACTCCATTGCGAAGTGCTGTTCGTGCGCGACATTCACGACCCCAACCGCCTGCATCCGCGTATCTCCATGATGCAAAGCCGTACATACAAAGAATTGTCGGATTACGACAAATGGCTGCTCAGCCAACTCTATAACGACTTCTTCTACCACAGGCATAACGACTTCTGGAAACAGTCGGCAATGCGCAAACTGCCAACTCTGGTATCTTCCACGGATATGCTCGTATGCGGTGAAGACCTCGGTATGGTGCCGGAATGTGTGCCTGACGTGATGCATGCCCTGCAGATCCTCTCGCTGGAAATACAACGTATGCCCAAGAACCCGCGCATAGAATTCGGACACCCCAACGACGCGCCATACCTCTCTGTATGCACCACAGGCACCCACGACACCAACCCGCTAAGAGCCTGGTGGGAAGAAGACCGCGGACGCACACAGCGCTACTACAACTACGTGATGGGCTGGTGGGGCGAAGCTCCGGAACATTGCACACCGGAAATAGCAGAAGCTATCGTCAAGCAGCATATCTACAGCCCCGCCATGTGGGTCATACTGCCACTGCAGGATTGGCTCGCGGTAAACGGCAGGGTACGCCTACAGGACCCCAACGCGGAACGTATCAACGTACCGGACAATCCCGACAACTTCTGGTGCTATCGCATGCACCTCACGCTCGAAGACCTTGTGGCTGACAAAGACTTTACACGTCAGATGTATGAACTGATAGATATCAGAAGATAAATCAATAATACTCATTTATACCAACAAGAGCCGACACACGTGTGCCGGCTCTTGTTGGTATAAATGAGTTCCTATAAGTCGAGATGCAGGCGGAAACGCACACCCCAAGTTGGCGAAGAATGGTCAGAACGGTTAGTGAGACGCCATACAAACAGCAAATCAGCAACACTAAGGATATTACCTATGCCAAAGCCCGCCTCAGCATAAGGCTTTTTCATTTCCTGATAATCGACAGGAAAGGGTATGACGTCGGCATGATGCTGTTTGAGAGTGCCGTACGCGGCTTTGAAAACTATCAACTCACGGAGTTTGAGACGATTGATACCCGGAATAACATTAAATAACAAGCCCTGCATATTCCATAGTACATGCAACTCAGCATAGGTATCCGCAGTATAATGAAAATTATTGAGCAACGTAAGTCGATAGCGGTCAAAGGAATATGTCTCGTTGCCATAGAAGGCATTGAGCAGAGGATATGGCACCGCACCTATTATCCTGCCCACCTGCAGGGCATAATGTATCCTGCCCGCCATTCCGGCCGAGATATTTTGCTGCAAAGTGGCATGAAGCCGGGCGTAAACCCTGTAGCGCTGACTACAAAGCTGATACAATCCCAATTCAGCACCGAGGCTGATAACAGGTTTCTTGCCATATAAGTAGATACGCTGTTGATGTATGCGCAACTTACGGTCGTCAAAACTGAAACGCATGGAAAGCAAGGCAGTATGATGGTTAAAATATTCATACTGACCATATTTATGATACACATACAATCCCTCGTCATCGAATGCACCCATTGCCGTCTGACCGATATTGAGTTCCGCATTAAGCTCGATGTTAGGTGTGATGTCGTGCATGGTATAGAGCGTAACATGGCGGTGTGGATTATAATCAGCAGTCTTTGCCATGAAATTGAGTAGTGAAGTAGTCAAATCTCCAAAACCTCGCCCACGGCGATTTTCAAGCAGAAAATACTGAAAAGTATGCTGCCCTATGCGACCATAGTCGTCAGTGACCCTGACACCGACAAGATGACGCAACTCTGTGGGAGTCTGGTACTGCACATAGGCGCTATACTTCCAACCGCGGTCGCGAAATCCGTAAGCAACATAACCACCTATTACCCAATCCCTCATCAAACGCTCACTGGTGCGAAGCGGTATGCCGATACGAAAACGCTCCTGCTTATTAAAAGAAAACAACTGAAAGATATCACCAACATCAACATAACCTGCCGGCATGTGATATGTGAGCAATGTAGTGCCGGCAAATGACAAAAAACGCATGAAACGTGTCTTGCTGATACTGAGGATTACGCTATCGGTAGCATTAGCGAACTTCTCATCGGTGGTGTCTGACGGCAAGATATCAGAATTATGCACCAGGCGCGAGCGGGCATACAAGGTCGGTATTTTGCG
>DGSV01000100.1 GCA_002394025.1 Bacteroidales bacterium UBA4353 | reverse complement strand
TGTGGCTCTTCCCGTTAAGCTCACAGGTCTTGCTGAAGGCGTAAAAGCCGGTGGTAAACTGAGTCAGGAAATGCGTATGCTCAAGATTAAAGGTATCTACAGTGATATGCCTGAGCAGATTGAAATCGACGTCACCAACCTCGGACTTGGCAAGCGTATTCAGGTATCAGACATCAAGCTTGACAAACTCAGCATCGTTAACCCGCATGACGCTATGGTAGCTCGCGTGAAGATGACACGCGCGGCGGCAGCGGCGGCAGCGGCTAACTAATTTTGCCGATGAACAAATTCCTTATCGTTGGCCTCGGCAATATTGGTGCTGAATACCACAACACGAGGCATAACATTGGATTTCGCATATTGGACGCTTTTTGTGAAGCGTCCAATATTTCTTTTGAGGACCGCCGCTACGGATACATAGCCCACGCGAAAGTTAAAAATGCTCAGCTCACGCTTCTCAAGCCCTCGACGTATATGAACCTCTCGGGCATGGCTGTGCGCTATTGGCTCAAGCAGGAAAATATAGAACTCGAAAACATGCTCGTCATCGTTGATGACATAGCCCTTCCCTGCGGCACTCTGCGCCTGCGCGGACAAGGTTCTGACGGGGGACATAACGGGCTAAAAAATATCGCTGAGCTGCTATGTACACAGCAGTATGCACGCCTCCGATTCGGAATCGGTAACGAATTCAGTAAAGGGGCACAGGTGAATTATGTATTGAGTAACTTCAGCGAGGACGAGGAAAAAATCCTCAACGAGCAAATACCAATATGTGTCAGCCTTATCAAGGACTTCTGCCTTCAAGGTCTTGCACGCACAATGAACATCTACAACACAAAAGGCAAAAAATAATTCGTGATTGCGGGATAAGTAAATATCAAGATTTCGATATTTCGAGATAACGAAATATCGAAATCCTAAACAACAAAATATTGAGATATCGAAACGCTGGTCTTTCGAGAATCATAAATCAAAAAAGAATAGGCTGCTATCAGCAGCCTATTCCTATATAATTGATTCCCGCGGCTCGCAGTTCTTCGGCGTCAAATACGTTTCTTCCATCAAGCACCACCGCATTCTGCTTCATAGTCGCCGCTATCCTATTCCAGTCAGGCATACGATAATTTTTCCACTCCGTGACATGCATCACCGCATCTGCGCCCTGCGATGCATCGTAGATATCTTTGGCATACCGCACCGCAACACCAATACGCCTACGACATTCATCCATAGCAACAGGGTCATAGACAGCCACTTGACAACCTGCCTTTAGCAATAAGTCAATAAGTACGAGTGATGGAGCCTCGCGCATATCATCTGTCTCGGGTTTGAAGGCTAGTCCCCACAAGGCAATTGTACGCCCCTTCAAAGTCCCGCTAAAATATTTCTCGAGTTTGCGGAACAGAAGTTCCTTCTGGCTCATGTTGACATTTTCTACAGCTTTGAGCACACGCATATCATAACCGTTTTCTTCTGCGGTATGTATCAAAGCTTTAACATCTTTTGGGAAGCAGCTGCCGCCGTAGCCTATGCCGGCATAGAGGAATTTGCTGCCAATGCGGTTATCAGAACCTATGCCGCGTCGCACCATGCTCACGTCCGCCCCCACGAGGTCGCAAAGGTTGGCAATCTCGTTCATGAAACTGATACGCGTGGCAAGCATAGCGTTGGCGGCGTATTTAGTCATCTCGGCAGAGGGAATATCCATGAATAGCACACGGAAGTTATTGAGCAACATTGGTTTATAGAGACGCGTCAGAACTTTTTTAGCACGTTCTGATTCCACACCAATCACTACCCTATCGGGGCGCATAAAGTCGGCTATGGCATTACCTTCTTTAAGAAATTCGGGGTTAGAAGCTATGTCGAAAGGTATCGACTCGCCACGTAGCCGTAACTCATTTTCTATCACATCCTTGACTTTGCGCGCAGTACCCACGGGCACGGTACTTTTCGTAACCACAACAGTATAGTGTTTGATATTTTGCCCTATTGTTTTTGCCACTTGCAGTACGTATTTCAGGTCCGCGCCTCCGTCCTCGTCAGGAGGTGTGCCCACAGCGCTGAAAACGACTTCTACATTATCGAGTACAGCCTCAAGTTGAGTCGAGAAATGCAACCTTCCTGCTGCGACATTACGCTTCACCAGCGAGTCGAGATTGGGCTCGTAGATGGGTATAACACCTTCTCGCAGAGCTTGTATTTTCTTATCATCAACATCTATGCAGGTCACGTTGACGCCCATTTCAGCAAAACATGTTCCTGTCACGAGGCCTACATATCCGGTACCAACAATAGCGATATTCATTTTGACTGAGAATTTAAGGTTGAGAGTTTTTTGGAATTAACAGAATTATCGTAATATTCTAAACAATCAGAATTTTTCTGAGTTTAATCTTTCCTGATTTTGAGTTTTTGGTTGAGGAGTTCGATACGCATCGGGAATTTCCATATCAGCATCAACATCACCGACACGACACCTATCAACGAGCCTGCCCAGATATCCACGGCAAAATGTTGCGAGAGATAAATTCTGGAATAGCATCCCAGAATCGCCAAGCAGCAGTAAAGCGCTTGTAACCAGCGATTGGATGTTAGTACACTTAATGAAAAGAAGAATGCGAAGAAAGCCGCTGAATGGCCTGAAGGGAACGAGAATTGCGAATGAGCTTTCACGCCCTCCACAAGTGTAAGTTGCACCTCCGGCATATTCTCGGCAAACCACTTAACGGGACGCGGGGCGTGGTAGATTTGTTTGGCAACATAGATCATCACAGCCTCTATGGCTTGCGAAAGCAGAACCAGCAACGACGCCGAATAGCGGTAAAGAACCAGTAACACGCCAACTACGTATGGTGCCCACTGGCATAAACCCGTATAGTGCTTAAAGAAAACATCAAAAAAGGCATTGTGATTACTGCTCAACATCAGGTGCAACTCAGCCTTGTCGAAACACATGAGCAGCACCCCCAAGGCGACAAAAAAAACGCCAAAGATGATGAGAAAAACACGTTGTTGACTAATTATTTCCCTAAAATCAGGCATATTGCTCGTTCTTAACTGACTTAACGCAATGCAAAGTTAGTAATTAATTTTCGTATGTCGCTTTTTTTTCGTAATATTGCA
>DGSV01000002.1 GCA_002394025.1 Bacteroidales bacterium UBA4353 | reverse complement strand
GCCTGAGGTGCTTGCACGGCATCAGACGAAAACTCACCAACCTGATATGTTTGACCGGCATAGGTATATTCATACGCTACCGCAAGTACCTCGTCGGGATTCAGAGCGGCACGCAGGCTTATGTATCCAAGAGCGGTATTAAGGGTATATTCGCTACTGTTAAGCATGCGTGCCGATTCGATTTTTTCGTAATCGGTGCCGCCATACTGCGAGCCTCCGAATATGCCTTCAAGGATACTATTGGTCTGCTGTATATCTCGTATGCCGGAGTCTTTGACACTATTATACAGCGTGTTAGCCGTATTGCGCGGTTGCTGATCCGTGGTAACGGTAGAGTGCCATTGCGGGTTGCTGATATGTGCGTCACTACCTTCACCCAAATCAGTAAATGCCACTATATTACGTGCCTGTTCATAGTTGGCGCGCTTATTGGTAATCCAGACTTCTATGCGTTTTATTACCACTCCTGACGCCATGTTGGGCAGTGTTTGCATCCAACGGTCGTAGTTGTCGCGGAAGAAATATCCGAGGAAGAAGTGCCTGTTTTCATCGTAGCTGTTAGCGCTGATTTCAAACTCTGTCATTTGCGCTCCACCCTGGCTGCTAACCGATTGTGTCTGGCTGCGTTGTTGCGTAGCTATCGCTTGTATGTTAAGTTTGCCGAACTGCAACTCTGTACGCACGCCGAATAGCGATTGGCTACCTTGTATGAGAGTGCTGTTAAGTGGCAGCTGCACGTTACCTGCTTCAATTACTTTGATTATGTCATCCTCCTCACCCTTATAGGCCAGTTTGAGGTTTTGCTGGTCGAAGTCAAATGACGCCTCGGTATTGTAGTTCATATTGAATGCCACCTTGGTGCCCACCTTGGCATTGACATTGAGCTGTAACTTGGCATCAAAATCGAAGACGTTACTTTTTCTCGACCTTTCGGTGAGCGATGGGTTATCAGTATATGTGTGGTTAAAGCCCAGTTTGAGTTCCGCAGAACCTTGCAGTTTGACCTGTACGCCACCCGGACCGAAGACCTTATCAGCGGGTCCGATATTAAATTTCATGTCAGTAATATCAAACTTGGGTCGTCCGTGTTCTCCGGTATTATTTTTTTCGTGCCAATAGCGCTGCATGGCCTGCCTTGCCGAGTAATTGGCATATTCGCTCTGTGACATGGCAAAGGGTGTGGTGATATCCATCTCCCCTACCCTTGTGTGCATGATATAATTTCCCGAAGCCGGATCATATTCGACTTCTGTACTTATATTTTCAGGGTCTTGAAGGTCCACCGTAGGTGCCGGAGCGTTGAGGTCCTCATAGTTCTCAATATCATAGTTGCGTACATTGACCGGCAGCGTGTCGGGCATTTCGCGCATAGGCAACGTGTCGCCACTTTGAGTAACGACTACGGGAGCGGCATTCTCAGCCTCACGGGCCTTGCGACGTTCTTCTATACGCTTTTGCAGCTTTGGAGGCAAATTGACAGCCCACGGATTGGGCTTACTCTCCTGCGCTAAAGCGGACGAGAACGCAAAAACCGTAATAAGAACAACAAATATTTTAATTAGATACGTTGCGCGCATCCGAAGACATTTACGGTATTACACAATAAAACACGCAAAGGTACATTTTTTTTGTCACATGAGCAAATCTTTGATTTTGTGTTTCGAGTTTTTTTTCATACCTTTGTGGTGTCTTTTATGCCAGTCCCGTATTTTTTCGGCACTATATTAGGCATTATCAGCAACGTTACGCGGCAGTAGCTCAGTTGGCAGAGCACTAGCTTCCCAAGCTGGGGGTCGCGGGTTCGAGCCCCGTTTGCCGCTCAAAAGCAAACAAACGACATCTTTTGCAATTACTAAAAAGCACGTTGGTTTACTCTGTAAATCAACGTGCTTGTGATTTTTATAGCATAGGAAAGATATGTGTAATATACAATATTTTTTCTATGGCTTATTTATTAAACATAACTAAAACGCACTAACGATTAATCCGATACCGACAAAGTTAATTGCTGTGCCTACAATCATCATTAGGCAATTATCATGCTCTCCGGCGGCAAATATAGCTCCGCCTACAATCATTAATAAAATTCCAAGTACTATCATAAAGGTTATTTTTTTTGATTTGTTCACTAATATATGCTTCAAAATCGCAAAAGGTAACCTTCGGCGAGTTTTTTTTGCACTTATCACTTTTCCTCTACTATAATACGCAAAAAGCCGGAATGGTATCCGGCTTTTTGCGTATTATGACTGGTTTATCGTTATTTTATTTTTTCTTCTTTTGTTTGTTCATGCCTACGGGTATTATCTCCACTCGTCTGTCTTTGGCGAGCTGGTGCTCTCCGGTGTAGTGGAATGGGTCGTTGGCTCCGAAGGACGCTACTATCATCTGTTCTTTTCTTACACCTTTCTTTTCGAGCAAAGCAGCCACCGCCTCAGCACGTTTGAGTGATAGTTTTCGGTTATATCCGTCACTACCAATCTTGCAGGCATGTCCGTTGACGTGCACGCGGAGTTCGGGGTGGCGGACGAGTATGGCGGCTATGGAGTCGAGGATATCTGCCGGCTCAAGTATTGGTTCATAACTGTCGAGGTTGAACCATATTATCGTTTCCTCAAGCAGGTCATTCATCTGCTGACGAGCCTGTTTGGCTTCCGTGGAGAGCGGTATGAGTTGGTCAGGCAGGGTGTCAGGGCGAACGTAGATGGTGTCATGAACTTTTATCTCGTTGACGACATAGATGGTGTCGGGCACGTAGATGGTGTCGGGTATTGCGGTACATTCTGGCAGGTAGTCGGCATAGTCTTCGAGGAATTTCTTGGCTTTGCGTTTTTTCTGCGCTTCGCTCAGTTGCCGCGTGAACATGACGCCGACTTTTAGTCCTACCTGCCACGGGTGAGCGTTGCTTGTCAGATTTGTACCAAAGGCTCCGTGATAACTGGTCATAAAGTCGTAGTTATTTTTTTCTGTGCGGAATCCCAATGGTTCTTTGCGGTCATTATCCCAACGGTCGGCATTATTCATCGTTACGTCGGCATAAACGCCGAGTGTGAGGTCTATGCGCTGTTTGAGTTGAATGAGCATACCCAGTTCGGCATGTCCCATGGCATTGACGGGTGACAGGGCTTGCATCTGACCTTTGTAGTTGGGTATTGCTTCGCTTTCGAAACGTCCCGGCAGGTCGTGAACCGTGAGGTCCCAGAAGGGGTAATAGGCGCTATGGGCTATCTCGGCATCCTTGATGGAATACTTACGGCTTACGGCAAAGGCGAGTTTGACGCCCAAGTCGGCATAGAGACCTATTTTCTGGGGCTTATACTTGAAACTGACGAGGAAAGGTATCTCAAGTTGATAGAGTCGCTGCTTCTCGGTGTAGTTATTGAGAGTGACAATGTGCGCATACTCGTCACCGGCATAGTCTGTCATGCCGGGGTACATCAGCGGCTCGGTATATCGAAGGTTATTGCCGTATGAGGCAAATTCGAGTCCTGTCTTAAGTCCGAAGAAAGGTTTGAAGAAATAGCTATATCCGAAGCTGAAGTTAAATGCCGGTCTCAGTTTCTTCTCTCCGCTTTCAAGTTGGTATCCGAGGCTGCTGACTCCCATAGCCGCTCCGAAGTGATAGAAAGATCCGGTATCGAATTTTTCCTGTTTACGGTGCTGGCGCTGCTGCACTACCGTTGTGCTGTTATCGCTGTCAGCCGAAGCCGCGGCAGCTCTGGAAGCCGCGGTAGAGCGTTGCGTGGTGCGTTGTCCGGCTGGTTGAGACGCTGGCTTTGCGGCAGGTTGGTCGGGGGCCTGGGTTGTGGTGCGGACAGGGCGACGGTACTGGGCAGTGAGAGTGTCAGTAAATCCTATTGTCAATAGGAGTACAAATACGTAAGTGATGAAGTTTTTCATTGTCGTTATCCTCCTATTTATTTTACTATAAGTTTACCAAATGCCTGTTTGCCGTCTTCGGTGATGACTCTGACGATGTACGTTCCGGCTTGTTGCGGTGCCATGATGTTATAGCGCTGTTCTGCCACAAGTTTCAGACTTGTCACCAAACGCCCCGATATGTCGAGTATCTCGGCCTTTCCCATTAGCGGTGTTGTGAGCGCGAATTGTTGTCCCGCAACTACCGGTACGGGGTGCATCGTGAAGCCCTGTACGTCATTGAGAGCCGTCTGCGGGTGTACTTCAACGTCGCAGCTGTAGTAGGTATTGCCGTCAACACCTCCGAGGACTACCGAATAAACACCGTCAAGTCCGTAGGGCTCGTAGTACATCTGGTCTGTAGCACCTTCGATGGGTTCGCCGTTCTTATACCACTGATATGTATTGAATTTCAGGTCCTGAACTCCCGCCGGATTATGGTTCTGGTCGTTATTATCGACAAAGAGCACATCGTTCCATTTCTGCTGTATGTAGCCTTGTGCGCTTATATTGAATTTATGTGTCACTTTCTGAGGTGCGCATCCGTTAACCGCCTCACGCTCATAGAATTCCGTATAGAATTCATATTCTCCGACAGGTACGTTATCCGGTAC
Source organism: Bacteroidales bacterium UBA4353 (assembly GCA_002394025.1). Taxonomy (GTDB): domain Bacteria; phylum Bacteroidota; class Bacteroidia; order Bacteroidales; family Paludibacteraceae; genus UBA3747. Next base: position 3,922 of record DGSV01000002.1, on the reverse strand, counting down.
GTTGATTATGATAGGCTCATTATCAATGGTTCCCGTAAGAGTTTCAAAACCTGCTTGTTGAGCCGCTCCGCCAAATGTTATGCGATACGTATCGGGATTGCCGGAACGCACCGTGTAGTGCAAGAGTATCTGCGTCTCGCCTTGGCATTTATTGCCCAACGGCTGTATATCCACCACAGGTTGCGCCCATAGCCGGCAACGCAGAGTAACCTTGAGCGCGCAGCCATCGGCTTGCAGGTCGTTCATGACGTGCGTTTCACCTGTGGCGTTGAAAGTCACTTGTTCTTTATGTCCATCGGCATAGGTGTAGGTATAAATATAGGGAAGTTCCTCGCCACAAACGTTGACGTCTTTGTTTTGGTTCTTGTCTTTGCCCAGATGCAGTATGGCATTATCTTCCGCCGTAGCCCATTCCTGCTGGCAGGTTTGGGATTGTACCTGACGTTTGACGAGCAGCGTAACGGGGAAGTTGATGCCCGTAAGCGGGATTTCGCCGTTGAACGCCGAACTATTTACATCAAGGGTCTTGACGGTTGTTTCCGTTCCGTTGCTGTTGAGTTTGTTAACAATCCAACGGTATTGTAGTTCTCCTTCGCCAGTGGCTGACTGCAAATTGTTGATAGTGAGCTGGTATGCCGTTGCGTCAGCCGCAAGGCACTGCGTTGTTTCACTATGCGCTATGCGGCCTGCCGAAATGGCTTTTGACACTGTAATGACGTATGCATTGCTGCTTGTAAGCCATTCAACGACAGCGGCATTATCTCTCACCTGACGTTGGAAGCGGTACGTGTGGTCGCTCTCGAAGTCAAAGGTGCTCAGGTTGAATGTCGCCGTAGTGGCACCTGCCACGGGCACTCCGTTGCACAACCAGCGATATTCATAATGTCCGCCGCCTCCGACAGGGATTTCAAGTTCCTCAATAAGCCCTGTTATGTCTGTGGTGCAGGAAGCATGTATGCTGTCCTTGATGGCTCCGGGGAGCAGTTCCTCATAGACCTTGACATGCATCACTCCCTCGCTCTGCGAATAGCTTTTGTTAGAGCAGAAAAAATCGCACGCTGCGCGGTAGAAGTAGTAGTCGCCGGGCGTTGTGAACTGGAAGTCGTATGTAGGTATTTCCATGGCTTCGATGTCCGATACGGGGAGCACTACGCTGTCTTGCAGCTGGTTGCCCTCGAGGTCAAAACTGCTAACATACCATAAGTAGAAGTAGGGTCCTTCTCCACCTTGCGCGTCGCGCAGGCTTGGCAGCGTGAGCGTCTGTGGCAGCGAGCCGTAAACGACTTGTTCGCCGCCTACCTCTCCGGCATCGAAGTAGTCAAACACTGTGAGCAGATATTCTCCCACCGACTGCACGTACTCCAGCTGGCACTGGCTGTCGCGGACATAGCGGCGGTAGAGCCAATGGCCGTTTTCGTTGGCAAATATCATGAAGTCCTTGTAATAGTCAGAAGGTCCCACATCAATTTTTTCCACAAAGGTTGTGTCTTCCATCACACCGTCGCCGTCAAGGTCTTGGAGCAGGAACTTGTCGAAATAATAGTAGTAGGGGTATCGTCTTTTGTCATCATCGCGTCCGCCTTGTGCGTCTCGTATCTCGCCGCCTCTGTCGCGGTCATGGAAGTTGAATATGTCGCCCTTGCACACTCTTCCGTTGCCGCCTATCACACCCGGGTCGAAGGGGTCGTAGCCTTGTACAGAGACCATCATGGTTTTTGACGATGAACCTTTGGTGGCTGTGAGTTTCACATCGGTCGTTGAGCAGGGTCGCGTAACCTTGCCGTTTGTTCCGCTGACCTCTATTATCTGTTTTCCGAGCGATGTCTGTTCACCGCTTGATGACCATGCCACGCCTTGCGCGGCGCCGAGTTTGAGGTCCTTGGAGTTGAGTTCGGCGCGCTGTATGGGCAGGTCTACGTTGTTGAGCAGCACCTGACACGCCGCCACGAGCGAGGCATCGGGAGACGTCTGCGCAAAGCATTGCAGCTGCGGATAGAAGTTTTCTGCCGTGAGCCATTCGTCGTCAAGGCTGAAGATGTCGTACATGAGCATTGTCTGCACAATAGCCGTCACGCCTGCCACGAGACCGTCCTTGCCGGGGAGCAGGGGGCCCATCTGCTGGTCAAAGAACACGTTGGTGAGCGTACCGCTGTTGGCGCCTATCACTGCGCCGGCGCCGGCGCCGCGCACATAACCTGCTGCATAGCTGTTAGTTATCGTGCCGCTGTTATTGCCGGCTATGCCACCTACATTGTCGCGGGCATACTCGATGTATCCGCCTTGGAAGCAGTGGTCAATAGTACCGCTGTTGGCACCCACCAAGCCGCCCACGTTGTCGGTCTGGTCCACGAAGATGCGCGCCAGAGAGAAGCAGTGGTCAATGGTGCCGTTGTTGCGGCCCGCGATGGCGCCCACATAGGTTTTCTGGTCAAAGAAGAAGTTGCCGCTTTCGATGGCAAGGTTGTGAACATGCCCTGCCTGACCTATCACTCCGAAGAGGCCGTAGTCAGTCTGACGGCCGGAGATGTTAGATAGCGACATGTTCTTCACCGTGAGGCATCCGCCGTCGAAATCGCCCTCGAAGGGCACTGCCTCAGTACCGATAGGAAGCCAATAAACCTGGTCCTGACCGCCGAGGTCCAACGATGCCGTCATGACAAAAGAATATCCGGCAAAAGTCTGGTTCTGGGCTGCCACCCATGCCAATTCCGCAGGAGTGCTGATGGTGTAAGTCGTGCCCGACAGCTGAGGCTCGCTGAGCGACACGCCATCCCATGCTTGACCATACGTAAGCGCTGAAAACAACAGACATACGATGGCGACAAGTAGATGTCTTTTCATAGTTAGTAACGGTTTTGGGGTATATTTTTTTGGTGATAATAATCTCTGGTGAGACGCAACAAATTTTCTTTGCAAAGTTACTGATTATTTTTCAACCTACAAAGTGTTACCGCTATCGTTTCTGCATTACGTTTTTCATGGTCAGGTTTCCGGACAAAAGTTCGTCAACAGTGGTTCATCAGCATTGAGCCACCTTATGGACGTATCGGCACGAAACCATGTCATCTGTCGTTTCGCATAGTGGCGGCTGTCGGTTTTTATCTGTTCGATAGCGGCATCAAGAGTTGTCATGCCGTCAAAAAAGGGAAATAGTTCTTTATATCCAACGGTATTAAGACTATTGAGGTGACGATAAGGAAGGACTCGTTTGACTTCGTCTAACAAGCCCTGCTCAAGCATCATGTCAACACGTTGGTTAATCCTTTGATAAAGTTCTTCGCGAGGTCGTGTCAGTCCTATTTTTTCTATCACGAAAGGTCTTTGCCTTTGCTTCCCGGTCCGGAAAGACGAATATGGTTCTCCTGTTTGATAACATACCTCCAATGCTCGCATGACGCGTTGGTGGTTTTGCCGGTCAACACGCTGATAGTGTTCCGGATCGAGTCTTTTCAATTCTTCGACAAGAAAATCCAATCCGCGTTGCCTATAGAGTTCCGCAACACGCTGCCGCACTTCGGGGTTCACGCTTGGAATATTGTCAAAACCACGACATACCGCATCAATATACATCATGCTGCCACCTGTTAGCAGCAGCTCATCGTGAGTTGTGAAAAGTTCATCAAGAAGTTGCAAACATTCGGTCTCGTACTGCCCTGCGGAATAGTTGTCATGTATCGAATGTGTAGCAACGAAATAGTGCCTTACTCGTGCTTGCTGCTCTGGTGTAGGCGCCGCGGTACCGATGGGTAATTCGCGAAATATCTGCCGACTATCGGCAGATATTATCGGCGAACCAAGTTTTTCGGCAAGCGATAGGCTATAGTCCGTTTTACCGACGCCGGTGGGACCTAACAGAACAACGAGACGTTTCATGTTTTTTGAGTCAAGAGTCAAGAGTCAGGAATCAGGAATCAGGAATCAG
>DGSV01000058.1 GCA_002394025.1 Bacteroidales bacterium UBA4353 | reverse complement strand
GAACGGTCGTGGTCATCCCAGTTCTGCTGTGCCATCAGTGCCGGCACACCCAACGAGCATAAGCCTACCACTATCGCCACGGCAATCTTGGCATTCTGCGACAAGCGACCCTTGGCGATATCTTCTATGCACTGAATAACTCCCAGCACTCCCATTCCGACCCATATACAGAAAGCATAGAACGAGCCGGCATAGGCATAGTCGCGTTCACGGGGCTGATAGGGCGTCTGGTTGAGATAGACCACGATAGCAAGACCCGTCAGGAAAAACAACAGGAAGGTTATCATGAAATTCTGGAAACCTTTCTTACCGCGCGACAACTGGAATCCTATACCCAGCAAACCGAGCAACAAGGGCAGCATATAATATGTATTATGCCCTTTATTCTCACGCAGGCGGTCAGGCAGTTTTGACTGGTCGCCAAGCATAAGGTTGTCGAGCCACGAAATGCCTGATATCCAATTACCGCGGTCAGCCTCGCCATGCCCCTGCAGGTCGTTCTGACGTCCCGCAAAATTCCACATGAAGTAGCGCCAATACATGAAATGGCACTGATAGACTATGAAGAAACGCATATTCTCGACAAATGTGGGTTTATAATCCACTTTGGTCTGACCACAGTAGTCATATTTCACTCGCTTACCTTTGACATCACCCCACTCTTTATACGCCTCTATATGGCTAGCCTGCGAACTATACATTCTCGGGAAAAACATCATGAAACGCTTATCCATGACATAGTCGTGCTTATAGCCCGTGATGACGTACTCGTCACGTTCGTTGGGGTCAAGCTTGGGTTTAGGAGCATAGATGGGTGCTCCCTTCTTTTCCCGCGGCACGCAATAATTATCCTTAATATCAAGAGCCACCGGGGCGTTATACGATGGCCCGTAAAGCAATGGCCGGTCGCCATACTGCTCGCGATTGAGATATGATTTGAGGTTGAAGACATTATCCGGTGAGTTCTGGTCCATGGCAGGGTCAGAGCCGGAACGTATCACTATCAAGGCATAGGATGAATATCCGAGTAGCATCAATGCCACGGAAAGTACTATAGTATGCAGAAAACGCGCCGTAACCTTGTTGCGCCAGTAGTATAACGCACCGGCCATAGCACCTATTATGGCTATGGATAGCAATGCCGTCTGCCATCCGCCTTCTCCAAAGAACGGTATGCCAACAACCGTCACGGCAAGAATAGACGCCGCTGCCATACGGGGATATTCGACACCACGGGCGGTAAGCCATATCGCACCCACTAATACTATGACAGCAAGTATGATATATGCCACAACACCGGAGTTGAAAGGCAGGTGGAGCGTATTGACAAAGAACAGGTCAAACACTGCGGCGAGCTTAACAAAGCCTGGTATCATACCATAGAGTACTATGCCAAGCAGCAATACGGCAACGAGCATAGCAACTATGAACCCCTTGAATGTAGGCTCGTATTTACGGCAGTAATAGACAAGCACTATCGCCGGTATTGCCAGCAAGTTGAGCAAGTGTACTCCGATAGACAACCCCATCAGGTAGGCTATCAACACTATCCAACGGTCACTGTCAGCACTATCAGCAACATCATCCCATTTGAGTATTGCCCAGAATACGACAGCGGTAAACAATGATGAATAGGCATAGACTTCTCCCTCTACTGCCGAGAACCAGAATGTGTCAGAAAATGTATATGCCAAAGCGCCTACCGCTCCCGCGAACAACACACCAATACCTTGCGCAAGAGTCATCTGCTGTCCTGACTCCTGACTCCTGACTCCTGATACTACTATTTTCCGAGCCAGAGCGGTGATAGTCCAGAATAAGAATAGGATTGTCAGGGCTGAAAACAGCGCCGACATGGAATTCACCATCACAGCCACCTGTGTGGCATCCTTGGCAAACAGCGTGAAGAAATGAGCCGTAAGCATGAAGAAGGGTGCTCCGGGCGGGTGACCCACGTCAAGTTTATATCCTGTAGAAATAAACTCACCGCAATCCCAGAAACTTGCTGTGGACTCAATAGTGAGCAGATAAGTCGCGGCGGCGATACAGAATACCAACCACCCGACAATGTTGTTGTAAAGTTTGAAATTTTTCATTTATTTATGAATATGTTTTTTCTATAAGGAAAATCTTTCGTGATATGCCACTACTTTTTCAGGGCTTCTATCGAAGCTCTCAACGCGGCAATTTTTTGTTCGGCATCAGACTGCTTCTTGCGCTCGTTATCAACTATTTCTGGTTTGGCATTCTGCACAAATCTTTCATTACTTAACTTTTTGTTGACGCTTGCCAAGAAGCCTTCCATATACTCCAATTCTTTGGTGAGTTTCAGGATTTCCTCATCATTATCTATCACGTCACCGAGCGGTACGGCATATTCTGAATTCCCTGCAAGAAAACTAATCGCAGCAGGGTCTTTTTCGGATACCATTTCTATGCTTTCCACTCCAGCGAGTTTCATCACTACGTCGGCAAAAGGTACTTCATCAACACCTACCGCCTGCAACTTAAGTACTACTTTCTGCGCAATATTTTTCTGCGCACGTATGTTGCGTACTCCTGTTACTATCTGCTTGGTTACTTCAAAATCTTCGAGGAACTGCTTGCTGGCGGTGATATTCTCCGCAGTAGTTTTTTCGCCGTAGATATATGGTGCGTGAAGCGATATTGTTTCTCCGTCTTCCCGCTCGTTGAGTGCCTGCCACAGGTGCTCTGTGATGAAGGGCATGAACGGGTGCAAAGCGCGGAGCAGAATGTCAAGGCAGTGCAGGGCGCCATAATAGGTTTCCATGTCCTGCGGCTTTCCATATTCGGGTTTGATGGCTTCAAGGTACCACCCCGAAAATTCGTCGCGGAACAAGCGATACAACACTGTCAAAGCCTCTGACAGACGGTATTTCGACATCAGGTCTTCGACTTCTACCATCGTGGTTTCTATCTTCTGGAACATCCAACGGTTAGCATCCCTTTGGGCGTTCGTGGGCTCAATATTTTCATCTACATTCCACGATTTTATAAGCCGGAAAGCATTCCATATCTTTCCACAGAAATTTCTGCCTTGCTCACAAAGAGTTTCATCGAAGAGTATGTCATTGCCGGCGGGCGCGGAGAGCATCATTCCCATACGCACTCCATCGGCACCATACTTATCTATCAGTTCCAACGGATCGGGACTGTTTCCCAACGACTTGGACATCTTGCGACCAAGTTTATCGCGCACGATACCTGTGAAATAGACGTGCTTGAAAGGCATGGTTTTTTCGTACTCATAACCTGCCATAATCATGCGCGCCACCCAGAAAAATATGATATCCGGCCCTGTCACGAGATCTGCCGTGGGATAGTAGTATTTTATTTCTTCATTGCCGGGATTGTTGATGCCGTCAAAGAGGCTTATGGGCCACAGCCAACTACTGAACCATGTATCAAGGCAATCAGGGTCTTGCCTGAGGTCGCTAAGCTGCAAAGTATCATTACCTGTCAAGGCACGAGCTTTTGCCAAAGCCTGCTCTGCAGTTTCTGCAACAACAAAATTCACTCCTTGTTCTTTGCTCCTTGCTCCTTGTTCTATATAATACGCCGGTATGCGATGCCCCCACCATAATTGGCGGCTGATGCACCAGTCCTTGATATTCTCAAGCCAATGGCGATAAGTATTCTTATACTTTTGGGGATAAAATACTATGTCATCATTCATCACCGGGTCAAGGGCAATCTGTGCCAAGTGTTCCATTTTGAGGAACCATTGCGTTGACAATTTCGGTTCAATAGGCACTCCTGTACGCTCTGAACATCCCACATTATTGGTATAATCCTCTACTTTCTCCATAAGATTGGCGGCAATGAGGTCTTTCTCAATCTGCTCACGCACCTCGAAACGGTCCATACCGACATAGAGTCCCGCTGCACTGCTCAAAGTACCGTTATCGTTGAAGATGTCTATGGACTGCAAGTGGTGCTTTTCGCCAAGCATATAGTCGTTGATATCATGTGCCGGCGTTACCTTGAGGCAACCTGTACCGAACTCTACGTCAACATAATCATCCTCTATCACCGGTATTTCTCTACCGACGAGCGGCACCACCACATGCTTGCCTTTGAGCCATGCGTTCTTGGGGTCATTGGGATTGATACACATCGCCGTATCGCCCATGATCGTCTCGGGGCGGGTGGTTGCCACTATGGCATACTTCCCGGGGTCCTCTTTAACCATGTAGCGCAGGTAGTAGAGTTTGCCCTGATGCTCTTTGAAAATCACCTCCTCGTCAGAAAGTGCCGTAAGGGCTTTGGGATCCCAGTTAACCATGCGTACTCCGCGGTATATCAGTCCTTTGTCATAGAGGTCGCAGAACACTTTTATCACACTTTGCGAGCGTTTCTGGTCCATAGTGAATGCCGTACGATCCCAATCACACGAGCATCCGAGGCGACGCAATTGCTTGAGTATGATACCTCCGTGCTCTTCAGTCCATGCCCACGCGTGTTTTAGGAACTCCTCACGGGTCAGGTCTTTCTTGCTAATACCTTGCTGAGCAAGGCGGTTTACGACCTTGGCTTCTGTGGCTATCGAAGCATGGTCAGTACCCGGAACCCAGCAGGCATTCTTGCCTTGCTGACGAGCGTGACGGACAAGAATATCCTGAATAGTCTCGTTAAGCACATGCCCCATGTGTAGCACTCCGGTAACGTTGGGCGGCGGAATAACCACCGTGAAAGGTTCGCGAGCGTCGGGCTCAGAGTGAAATATCTTGTGCCGAAGCCAATAATCATACCATTTGCCCTCTATTTCAGCAGGGCTGTACTTGCTTGATAGTTCCATAATTACACTGTGTTAAGAAATATTGCCGAAACGCACGAGCACGAAACGGCATAATAATGCAAAGTTACGAATTTTTTTTTGTATATTTGCCCAAAAATCAGTGCTTATGAAACAAACTTTGGCAGAGTTTCTTCGCAATCATCTTTCGTTCAGCGTTGACGACGACCGCAAACAGGCTACAATTAAGTCTATCAGTGAGAGTTCCGTTTTTTCCGGTCCCAGTATCTGGGTGCTTATCTTCGCCATATTCATAGCCTCTCTGGGGCTCAATGTCAATTCCACGGCAGTGATTATCGGCGCCATGCTCATCTCGCCTCTTATGGGGCCTATCCTTGGAATGGGCTTGGGGCTTGGTATCAATGACTATGACCTTCTCAAGCGTGCCGGCATGAACTTCGCGTTCGCCACCTTGGTGAGCATCATCACGGCAACGATATATTTTCTCATCTCCCCCCTCAACGAGGCTCAGTCGGAACTTTTGGCACGCACCTCGCCTACTCTTTACGATGTAATGATAGCCCTCTGTGGCGGCGCGGCGGGAATAGTGGCAACGGCAAACTACGACCGGGGGAATAACGTAATACCCGGAGTGGCGATAGCAACAGCGCTAATGCCACCGCTATGCACCGCGGGGTACGGATTGGCAACAATGCAATGGCAATTCTTCCTCGGAGCTTTCTATCTGTTCTTTATCAATACAGTATTCATCTGCGGCGCAACATACGTTGGCATACGCTTCATGCGATTCGACTACATACAAGTCACGTCAAGCGCCAAAGCACTGCGGACCAAAAGGATAGCTATTGCAATAGTCATCGCCACCATTATACCAGCGGGTATAATGACATTCAATATCGTTCAGCAAAGCCTAAAAGAAACACAGGCGGAAATATTTATCAACGAACAGATCAGCAGACCCGGTTCTGTGGTTATCAATCATAGTATTAACCGAACCGACAAACGCTTGAGCGTTGTGGTCATCGGCAATGAAATCAAACAAGAAAATATCGAACAAGCTACGGAACGTCTTAAGGACTATGGACTATCAGCATACTCGCTGGAAATAATACAGGGCAGCCGCACCGACAGTCTATACTCTGCCAATAAGCAACTAAATAAAAACGAGGAAAAAATGCAGATAACTATTGAAAACCAGAAAAAGACGATAACACACCTCAACGACGAAATGGCATACTATCACCGTTTCGATGATACCGCTAACGAGATTACCGAAGAACTGCAATTGATATGCCCCGAAGCCGAAGCACTATCACTTGCTGCCGCTAACAGTTCTGACGCACAGCATTATACAATAGCAATCGTGGATGTGCGCGACGCTAAAAAAGTTAATCGGAAAATGGTGGAAAAATGGCTCACACTGCGCCTTGGCGGCGACAGCGTAAAGGTGGTTTTTAATAGGTTATAACACACTCAAAGCTTGTCGTAGGGTAACGCCGTGAGCACATCTGCCATGCGGTCAATACCCTTGTCAATTTTGTCACCGGCAAGCATCTTGAGCATCATTGGCAACTCGGCACGCAGCGTAAGGCGCAAAGCGGTGGCGGCATCACCGGTGCTCTTAAGTTGTATCCAGAAATTCATCGGCACAGGACTATTATCGGCAGCGAATTTCACCGTCTTATTCTCTTCCCTGTCAACAACACGCATCACCACCTCGCCAAACTGCTTGGTCATGACACGTATAGAATCAGCGTCAACATCCACGCTATCAACAAATTCCGATTCAGGAACAGAAGACAATAGGGGACGAAGATTTTCCGGATTGCTCAATATCCTATACACATCATTATCAGAATGACTGACGCTGACTATCTTACTGGTATAAGTCGTTTCGCTCATGACGTACCTGTTTTTAGTAACGAATAGGACGCCTTTGCGTCCTATTGATATTTTATTTTTTTGTTTTTTTAGGTTTCGATTCCGCCGTTCTGATTTGTTTCTGACGATCTTCATACGCCGCGCTCCAAGATTCGGGTGATTGGTGCCACTGGGTGAGCATCCGCACCTCATCGGAAGTAATATGCTTTACATCAAGCGAATGTTGCATGACCGACTCAAAGTCGCAAAGTGTGGTAAGTTCCACATCGGCTTGGTCAAAAGCATCTTCGGAAAGGGCAAAACCGTATGTGAAGACACCTATCGCGCCAAGCACCGTGGCGCCATCTTTGCGCAATGCTTCGACAGCTTTCAAGCAATTAGCTCCGGTAGTGATAATATCCTCAATAACAACAACTTTCTGGTGAGGCTTCAGGTCGCCCTCTATCAGGTTCTCTAGACCATGATCTTTGGGTTTTGAACGAACATATACGAATGGCAAACCGAGAATGTCAGCCACAAGAACAGCCTGTACCAAAGAGCCCGACGACAAACCGGCAATAACCTCTACTTCAGGATATTGCTCAAGGATAATACGCGACAACTCTGACTTGATAAAAGCGCGCAGACGCGGATTGGACAAAGCCTTACGAGTATCGCAATAAACGGGAGCATGCCAACCATTGGCAAGAGTAAAACTATTGTTGGGTTGTATCTTCACAGCCTTGATACTGACCAAATATTCGGCTACAATATCAGCTAATTCCTTAAGTACCATGATATAACAAATTAATAAAAGTTATAATCGAAAAAGCAAAATTTCTCGGTACAAAATTGTGAATAATTTTTCAAATACACAATAGTTGTATCTATTTTTTGTAACATTTTTTCGCTATCAATATGCCATTGTTGTATATTTCAACAAAAAACACTAATTTTGTAACAGTAAATAATCACTAAAAACAATAATCACTATGGCTGAAGAACGTAGTCTTAATTTCATTGAACAAATCGTTGATAACGACATAAAAAATGGTGTCAATTCCGGTCGTGTGCAGACACGTTTTCCGCCAGAGCCCAATGGCTATCTGCATATAGGTCATGCCAAGGCAATATGCATGGATTTCGATATCGCCCGCCGCTTCGGCGGTGTTTGCAACCTCCGTTTTGACGACACCAACCCCGCCAAGGAGGATACGGAATATGTGGACTCGATTATGGAGGACATCAAATGGCTGGGATATCAGTGGGGTAATGTTTATTACGCTTCAGACTATTTTGACCAACTCTACGACCTTGCCATACGCTTTATTAAAGAAGGCAAGGCATACGTTGACGAGCAGACTGCGGAACAGATTGCGGAGCAGAAAGGTACGCCTACACAACCGGGCATAGAAAGTCCTTATCGCAACAGACCTATTGAGGAAAACCTTGCGTTATTCGAAAAGATGAACTCCGGAGAAATACCTGAAGGAGCCATGGTACTGCGTGCCAAGATAGATATGGCCAACAGCAATATGCATTTCCGCGACCCCATCATGTACCGCATCATCACCTCTCACCCTCATCACCGCACCGGCACAAAATGGAAAGCCTACCCCATGTACGACTTCGCACATGGTCAGAGCGACTACTTCGAGGGAGTGACACATAGTATTTGCACCTTGGAATTTGTGGTCCACAGACCTCTCTACGACTGGTTCATAGACCAATTTGCCGATAGCGACTACCGCCCACATCAGTACGAGTTCAATAGGCTCAACATCACATATACCGTGATGTCGAAACGCAAGATGCTGCAACTCGTCAAAGAAGGAGTTGTTGCCGGATGGGACGACCCCCGTATGCCGACAATATGCGGGTTACGACGCCGAGGCTACACCCCACAAGCAATACACGACTTCATAAGTCGCATAGGATATACCAAAGTTGAGGGAGTGATTGACGTAGGACTACTGGAACACTGCTGCCGCGAAAATCTCAAAGCCAACACACCACGCGTCATGGCTATCATGAAACCCATAAAACTCATCGTTGATAACTATCCCGAGGGGCAGACAGAACAACTCATCATCGAGAACAACCCCGATAATCCTGAACTCGGTACTCGCGAGATAACGTTCAGCCGCGAACTCTATATTGAGCGCGACGACTATATGCCCGACGCTCCCAAGTCATTCTTCCGACTCACAGAAGGCCGTGAAGTACGCCTCAAAGGCGCATATATCGTACGTTGCACAGGAGCCGATACAGACCAATATGGAAACGTGACAGCTGTACACTGCGAATTTATTCCCAACACAAAAACCGGAGAGGCTGACTGCAACAGAAAGGTTAAGTCAACAATCAACTGGGTAAACATCGCCAATGCCGCCGAAGCTCAGGTAAGACTTTATGACAGACTCTTCACCGACGAGAACCCGGGAATCTATGAAGGCGACTTCCATGATCTGCTCAACCCCGAATCACTACAAATCGTTAATGGTGTTAAGGTAGAAGCATGCCTTGCCAATGCCAAACCGGGCGACAAATTCCAGTTCCAAAAAATAGGATATTTCTGTGTTGACCCTGACAGCGAAAACGGCAAAACAATATTCAACAGAACAGTATCACTCAAGGACAACAATTACAAATAAAAGTTCTTGAATACAATAAACACTGGCGCGACATGATTCATGCCGCGCCAGTGTTTTCTTTATGCATCTTTATGTTTTTCGCTCGGTCATTATACCCACATAATTTCCTTGCTCAAAGACACAGATCTTCACTTGTGTTTAGTTCGTTTTCCAAATAGGATTACCAAAATTTTCCCTAAAGTATTATTTTTATTGAGCAAGCGCAGCTTGGCGCGATGTGGTTTTACTTGGCGTGCTTTTGCTCGTAGATTGTTTCGTTGACGTTGATGATATAGTCTGCCATTTTTTCAAGTTCGCAAATGATGTCCATGTAGTTGACTCCGACGGCGTATCCGTATTCTTTGTCGGTCACGGCGCGCATGTTTTGGTTTTTGAGTTCGTCGCGGAAGTTGTTTATCTCATTTTCAATGTTAGTCATTTCGTAGAATTCGTTTGGCGTGATGTCAATGCGTTCCAGTGCTGACACCATGTATGTTTCGGCTTGGGTGACGAGGTAAATCATCTGCTCGAAGTTTTTGTTCTGCTCGTCGGTATATTGGATTTTATCGTCGAACTTGTGGCGTATGAACCTCGACAGGTTGAAGTTGGCGTCGCCCACCGACTCGAGTTCGTTGACGATACGCAGCATTTTCTGCACTTCGCGTTTTGACTGCTCGCTGAGCCGCCCGTCTGCCACTTGGCTGAGATACTGCGCTATTTCGTACTCCATGCGGTCACAAATGCCTTCATATTTCTCTATTCTTGAGTAGATTTGCGTGAACCGTGTTTGATCTTGCTCACTAAAGAGGTCGTGTACCATGCCCATCATGCGCTGTGTGCGCACGGCAAAGACATGCACTTCTTTCCATGCCTGAAGGATTGAGAGTTCGCTTGTTGACATTAGTCCGCCAGAAATGAAGTGTAGTTGACTGTCATTTTCTTTCTGCTCGGGCTTGGTGGGAATAATTATTGTTACAAGTTTTTCCAACTGCGGAACAAACCAAATGAGAATAAACGTGTTAGTGAGGTTGAACAGGGTGTGGAACGTAGCCAGGATGCCGTTAAGTCTGTCGGGTGAGACGTCGGCAGGCACTCCGGGTTGGAAGTCCACGCTCCACAGGGCGCAAATCTCTCCAACGAACGGTCTGAACACGCACAGCACCCATATAACACCGAAGACGTTGAATACCAAATGCGCTAATGCGGCTCGCCGTGCCTGCATTGATGCCGACAATGCCACTACGTTTGATGTTATGGTGGTGCCGATGTTTTCACCCATCACCAGCGCAATGCCCATATCTACTGGCAGCACGTGGGCAGAGCAGAGTGTCATGGTGATAGCCATGATGGCTGCCGATGATTGTACTGCAAAAGTCAGAATACCTCCGACCAGCAGATAGAGGAAATAGCTGCCATAGCCCCAGCTTGAGGTGGAGACGAAAAAGTTGCGGACTGCGTTCATCTCGTCAAGGTGCATTTCTGCAGCGTTGATTTTGAGTGTCGTCAGACCGAGCAACATGAGCGAAAGACCCATCAGGAAATCACCCATGTTGGGGTTCTTGCGCGTATGAATGAATGCCACGGCAATTACAATGGTAGCATAAATTACGATGCGCAAATCGAAAGAGCCTCCGCCGAGAACCATGATCCATGCGGTGAATGTGGTGCCGATGTTGGCACCCATG
>DGSV01000026.1 GCA_002394025.1 Bacteroidales bacterium UBA4353 | reverse complement strand
AGGGGTGAAGAAAAATTTGCATATCCCCGCAAATTTTTCGATGAAAAGCACTGTGTGCTTTTCAGAACACCTTAGTCCGGTGCCCGCAGGTCGGAGGGGTAAGTAAGTGAGTTTATTTTGAGAAATTAAGAAGTTGAGACATTAGATTTGACTCGGAATGATAGAATTTGGAGTGCGTCAGCCGCTCCTCCCTGTCGCAGACAGGGGAGGAGTTTTTTTGACGCTACAATTTACACAATTACTCAATTACTAAATAAATAATTAAATAGTAAATAATTAAATAGTAAATTGTTTCTTACTCCTTGCTCTTAAATGCCAGGGCATAGAGTTTTATCTGCTTGACCATTGCCAGCAGTCCATTGCTACGTGTAGGAGACAGATGTTCGCGGAGTCCTATGGCGTCAATGAAACTAATGTCGGCATTGATGATATCTTCCGCACTTTGGTCGTTAAAAACACGGATGAGCAGTGCTACGATACCTCTGACGAGTATGGCATCGCTGTCAGCCTGAAGCTGAATTTTGCCATCAACATAATCAGCCTGAAGCCAAACACGGCTCTGGCAGCCGTCAATAAGGTTGTTATCGGTCTTGTACCGTTCGTCAAGATGAGGCAACTCATTAGCCATGTCTATCAACAAGGCATAGCGATCCATCCAGTCATCAAGGGCGGAAAACTCATCTATGATATCTTGCTCTATTTGCTGTATTGTCATTGAAAACTAATGTTTTAGTATTTTTAGGAATTGTTCAAGGATTTGGAAGTCGTCCATACCGTCACACATGAGCGTAATGTGTGCCTTGGAGTAGTATTTTTCTCTTTGGGTCAGGTGCTTTGTCACGAACTCCAGTAGCTGTTCGTCTTTGAGATGCGCAAGCATGGGCCGCAACTTTACCCCTCCTGTGATATTTATACGTTGTACGAGGTTCTCGGGCGTCCAACGTAGGTAGAGCGTAGTGCCGTGACTATTCATATAGTCCATATTGTCGGCATAGCAAGGCAATCCGCCACCTGTTGACACTATGGTATCATGAACATAGGTTTCTGTGACTTTGTGCAGAACGTCCATCTCAAGGCTACGAAAGGTTTCCTCGCCATAGTTATTAAAAATGTCAATAAACGACTCGGGGTCTATGAGTTCGCTGATGCGTTCATCAGTATCGACAACATTCATCCCGCACGCTTGATGAGCCATACGCGCGAGAGTACTTTTGCCGGCTGCCATATAGCCTATGAGGTAAATCATAGCACTAATGCCACGCCGTTGATGGTGCCTAAGTTTTCAGGAGATGTAATGAATATGTTCTGCACTCCGTTTTCCAAAGCCGCGAAAAGCATATCAAGACTCTTATGGCATAGCGTGGAGCCAACTTTTCGCGTGTTATAGTCAGATAGTGAAAGCACCGTGGCGCAACCATTGGCTACTAAATGTTCGTCGAGTTCCTTGTCAACAATCATCAGTGATACGTTATAGTGCCACGAAATAGCTTGTGCGTATTGACATACGAGGTCTCGATAATCCACAGTCAGCAGATGTCCTTCAGTATCATGACATATCGGTGCCACAATTGGCATTACGTCCTGCTTGAGCAGCACACGTACTATATTAATGTCCACATGAGTCACCCCCTGCTTTGAGCCACATACGCTGTCAAGGTCAGCTCCGCACAACGACAGACTATTGAGCCCGCCGCTCTGTAGTTTGGCAACTATCTCCGCCGCACGAAGGAGCATATCAGAAATCGAGTCATTACTCTCGAAAAGCAGCATTTTGGCACCCGCAAAATGGGAAAAAAGGTCTATCATACGATCACGCGACACACTATCATTAAGCACACTATCGCGCAGACATACCATGGTCAGTTTATCCATCTGTAAGAAAATATATGTGTTACTCTATTCCGAGACCTTTCTTTTTATCAACGACTTTGAGCACTAGTCCAAGCACAAATGCCAGAAGTCCAAGACTAGCGAATACAAGCATAGGATATGTGTAGTCGTAGCTTGTAGCCGCTAATTCGGCAGCTTGTTCGGCTGTCATAAGTCCTTGCTTAACCTGTGCGTCGAACTGCTCCATGATACCAGGGTTGCTGGCGTCAAGCACCTTACCTATCAGCAGCGGGAAGAGCCACAGACCTATGTTCTGTATCCAGAATATGAGAGCGTATGCCGAACCAATAATTTTAGCGTCAACGAGCTTCGGTACGCTGGGCCATAGGGCGGCGGGAACCAGAGAGAATGAGGCTCCGAGCACAAGAATTGTGATATAAGCAATCACAACACCTCCTACCGGCGAGTCCTTGAACTGCGGCAATACGAACGCGAAAGTCAGGTGACACAACACAACAAGTATTGAGCCGAGGATGAGCATCGTGGCCCCTTTGCCGTGCTTATCAAGATATTTGCCAAGCATGGGAGTGATAGCCACCGCCAACAATGGCAGTACAGCGAATATCGTTTCCGCAGTTTGGCGCATAAAGCCCATATAGCAGAAAGCCACCAAAGATACCACGGCAACGGCTATGAGCGGATATTTCCACTTCTTGTCATCCACGAAGTTGCTGGCAAATGCCGTAGCCGCCATCACCAAGGTTACGATATACTGCACCACGATTACCGAATTGCCTGCCCAATAGGAATTGGGTGCGGGAGGGGTGAGTTGCAGGTTACACTGCAACATATTGACAGCATATTTCTGGAACGGGAATACCGCGGAATAGTATAGTACGCAAAGCAGTGCCACGAGCCAGAAGCCACTGCTGGACAGTATCTGACCGATATCCGCCACGCGGAATGGGTCGTCTTTTTCTTCCGCTTCACCAGTCTGTTCGTCAAGTTTCTTATCCATAAAGAAGTATATGACAAGCATCATGAGTGCTATCATCAGCAGTACGACGCCAAACGCCACAGAACGCGAAACATCAATAACTCCACCGAAGCGTGCTATGAATGGTGAAAATACCATAACAGTAGTCACTCCCAAACGCGCCAAAGCCATCTCGGAGCCCATAGCCATAGCCATATCGTTGCCTTTGAACCATTTAACGATACCTCTGCTCACCGTTATGCCACCCATTTCACAACCACAACCAAATATCATGAAACCCAGAGCAGCAAATTTCGCAGAAGCAGGCATACCGCGATAGAAGGGCGAGATACCCAGTTCATCAAACACGGGTATGTAATTTAGGTTGTCAATAAACCATGCCTCCAAGGAACTTCCGATAAAATGCTCTGATACGGCATACCACTTAATGACAGCACCGATGAGCATCACCGCACCGGAGAGCAACGCAGTGAAACGCACACCCATTTTGTCAAGTATGATACCGGCAAAAATAAGGAAGAACACAAATACGTTAAGGAATGTTTCGGCCGACTGCATGGTGCCGAACGCTGTGGAGTCCCAACCGCGTGTTGACTGCATAAGGTCCTTAATGGGCGAGAGGATGTCCATGAAGATGTATGCGCAGAACATTGCCAGCGCAAGAAGTAGTAGCGCCGTCCAACGTATCGCTACAGAATCACGTAAAGTTTTTTCCATATTGTGGAGTTGATTGAAATATTATTATCTTTTAGCTTATAGGGCTTATGAGACCTATAGGGTTTATAGGGCATATAGGGCATATAGGGCATATAAGGCTTATTGGGCTTATTGGGCTTATTGGGCCTATTGGACCTATTGGACCTATTGGGCCTATTGGGCCTATTGGGCCTATTGGACCTATTGGACCTATTGGACCTATTGGGCCTATTGGGCCTATTGGTCTAGTATTCTCTTGAGTAGCGCAGGTGCTGTTCGGCATAGCCTTCAGTATAGGTCACCTTGATGTCTTTTATTGTCACTCCGTCTTCCTCATATTCAGGCACATATACGGGATTGACAAATCCTTTATATGGCGCTATATTAAGTTTTGAGTAACGTTCAAGCACTTCTTTATGCAACTCGGGGTCAACTTTTACGGCATATTTCTCCACGAGCGCTTTGGCTTCATCGTAACTACCTGTTGACTTGATACGCTGAATTTCTGCCAACAATTGTCCGAATAGTTTGCGTAGTTCCTGATAGTCGTTTACTACGATATACGTTTTTCCGTCTTTTTTGCGGAATTCCACAGCACGTGAATCTTTGGCATGTTCCAATACCCAATTGGCTACCAGTTGTCTATTGCGCATGTGTGCTTCTTCGATGTTATTACCCGGTTCTATACGGCTGAGTTGCGTCATGGCTCCATTCATCATATAGCGGTAGTACTCGGCCTTATATGCGTCAGGGTCGGTAAGTATGCCCAGTTCAACGATTTTGGGGTCTGCGCAATAATAGAGTCCAAAGAGGTCCGCCCGCGCTTCTTCGAGGGTCGAGTGATGTTCCTTGAGGGCATCCTGACTAACACCGGGGAGCGTACGACCTGATGCGTGACCAAGACATTCGTGAAGGTCAGTATGCAGATTATCTGTCATATTACCCCATTTTTTAGCCCACTGCACTTCGGCGTCGCTCCACATAAATTCTTCGGCAAAGCCATTACCTTCAGCGGCTTTATCATAAGCGTCTGTAATGTTTTGTATCGTCACGGACTTCGAACCATGGAGGTGCCTTATCCAATCGCTGTTAGGCAGATTAATACCTATTGGTGTTGAGGGATAGCAATCTCCGGCAAGTATGGCTGCTGTGATAACCTTAGCGCTGACGCCCTTGACCTGAGGCTTCTTGAATTCTGCCGCTACCGGTGAGTTATCCTCGAACCACTGAGCGTTTTGCGATATTAGTTCAGTGCGGTGAGTGGCTTTAAGGTCTTTGAAGTTTACTATGCTTTCCCAACTGGCTTTTTTACCCAACGGGTCACCATAAGTTTCTATGAATCCGTTAACAAAATCCACGCGCGAGTTGAGGTCTTCAACCCAAAGGATACTATACTCGTCAAAGGCTCGCAAATCTCCTGACTTATAGTATTCAACAAGTTGTTCTATAACTGCCTTTTGTTGGTCATTTTCCGCTACTGCTGCCGCTTTCTCAAGCCAATAGACTATCTGCTGTATCTTCTCGCCATAATGACCATCACATTTAGCAACATTTTCAACCAACTGTCCATCGCGTCTCTCAAGGCGTGAGTTGAGACCATACATCACCGGTGTGGTATCTGACGGGTCTGCCATGGCATTATAGAAAGCCTCGGCTTCAGCCTGGGTTATTCCTTGTTCATAGTAGTTACATGCCGAAGTGAGCAGAAGGTCTTCGCCGGCAGCCTGATTAACACGCTTTGGAAGGATCTCGGGATTGAAGATAACATCTTCTAATTCCATAAGTTCCGCTAATGCCTTCTGACCTTCTTCACCATCTTCTCCCACAGCACCATAGTGCCATTCAGGATTTGTGGCTTGCCGGTGAAACCACTCACGACTGAATTCGGGTACGAATTTGTCACCGGCATAGTGGTGATGTATGCCATTAGAAAACCATACGCGCTTAAGATAGACTTCAAAGGCTTTAAAATCTTCGCTATTGCGGTCAACAATACCATCAGGAGCGGTATATATGGTCTCGAGCAAATTTCTGATTTGTAAGTTGTAACGACAATTCTGGTCATAGAGTATGTCACGGCCATGCAGAGCAGCTTCTGTCAGATAATATACAAGTTTTTTCTGCTGTAACGACAGCGAGTCAAAATCCGGAACCTCATAGCGAAGGATTTCAAGATCAGCAAATTTTTCCACGTTATATACAAATTGTTTTTCGTTACAATTCTCGTTACTATTCTTTTTGCAGCCTACCAACAGCGTTATGGCGCAGGCTAATAGGATTAATGTTTTTTTCATTTATTATTATTTTGGGAGGTATTGAACCTATATTCTTTCCAGCACAGTCTGTATCAGTTTGTTAACGGCAGGTTTGTAGTCAGTATTGGCTTGCTCGGCACGTCTTTGGGCTATCACACAACACACGGTGAGCGCCTTGTGTCCCATGATGGCGCTTAGTCCGGCTATGGCACTACCTTCCATTTCATAGTTGCAGATACGCAAATCGCCGCTGCGGAAACTATTAAGTCTCTGATTGATATTTTCGTCCGCTAATTTACCGCGCAATTCACGTCCTTGCGGTCCGTAGAAACCGTTAGCGGAAATTGTTATGCCGCGTACCATATCATGTTTTGCTATGCGTTCGAGCAGTTCCGCATCGTTTTTCGCCACATAGGGTCTCGGGGCTTTAGCGGGCAACTGTACATAGTCCACAAAAGCCTGTTCGAGAGCAAGGTCCGACACATTATCGCGCTCGGCATAATAGGCAAGTACACCATCGAGCCCGATGGAATACTGCGAGGCTATATAACTACCTATGGTTATGTCATCTTGCAGGGCGCCACATGTGCCGATGCGAACGATATTAAGAGTGCGGTGTTCTGCTTTCTCATGACGTGTCACGAAATCGATGTTGGCAAGAGCGTCAAGTTCGTTGAGGACAATATCGATATTGTCAGTACCGATACCTGTTGACATACATGTGATACGCTTGCCGTGGAAACGACCAGTAATGGTATGAAACTCGCGGCTTTCTATGTCACATTCTATGCTTTCCGGGTCAAAATGCGATGCTACAAGAGATACTCGCCCCGGATCGCCTACAAGAATTACGTTGTCAGCCAACTGCTCAGGCTTAACATGAAGATGAAAAGCACTGCCGTCGGCATTGATGATGAGTTGTGATGGTGGAAATGTTTTCATGACGATATATGGTTTAAATTTAGTATTTGCTATAATACTATTTTTTTCGATATTTCGATTTTGCGAAAAAAACTGTAAAAAAACTCATGTGCGCTTACCCCTCCGCCCTGCGGGCACCGGACTAAGGTGTTCT
>DGSV01000089.1 GCA_002394025.1 Bacteroidales bacterium UBA4353 | reverse complement strand
AATAGTCGTCAAAAAATATACGGATTAGGTTATAATATTTTGCTTTTTGTTTATAGAAAAGAAGATAATATAAGGCTTAAAAAAGGTGCCTTATATTTTGTGAATAGTTCTTTTATTAAATCAGAACGGACGGCGGATTATCAAACGACAAGAGGTATTGCTGATATTCTTATCAGGAATGGTAATATTGAAGATGTTTATGCGTTCTTAAATGACAGGCAGGTTCCGGGAGATGAGATAACGCTCATGAATTTAGCCGAAGAAATAATAAAAAATCCACCTAAAATAGGATATCTTACAATATCAAATGCTTTGCAATGGAGGTTACAATACAGTAGAATTGTCAATTTAACCCAAGTGGTGCAAGGTATAACTACTATATTGAATAATGTCGGTTGATGAATACATATCAAGTTTAAGTGGCTTATCCACCGAGATGAAGAATGATGCTATAGAAAAATTCTGTGGCATTGTGAATTATTTTACCGAAGAAGTTTTTCCTCAGTTTTCAACTCCTTATGACGATAAACGTGTAGAATATGGAGATTGGCAAACTAATGATGTTTTGGCAGGTTTAGTGACTGCAAAAATAAAAAAAATGTATAGCCCGCAAGTGGTAATAGAACCTACTTGTGGAAAGGGCAGTTTTATAGTTGCTGCGGTCGAAGCGTTTGATTCGATACAAGAGGTATATGGTGTAGATGTCAATCGCAATTACATTGAAGAGTTAAAACGAAACATTCTTCAAAAATATCTTGACAAGGAATGGATTAAACCTATTAAATTCAATCTTGTTCAAGCTGATTTTTTTAATTTTAATTGGGGAGATATAGCAGAGTATATAGGTGAAAGAAAAATATTGGTGGTAGGAAATCCTCCATGGGTAACCAATGCTTCAATAGGGAAGAAAGGAGGTGATAATTTACCTCAAAAGCAAAATATAATGCAAATAAAAGGCATTTCAGCGATGACAGGAAAGGGGAATTTTGACATTGCTGAAAGTATTTGCTATACAATATTTAATAATTTTGCTGTTGAGAATACTGAATGCCTATTTGCCTTTCTTCTAAAGAATGCCACCATAAAGAATATTTGTTATGCTCAAGCAAGATTTGCATATCCGATAAAGAATCTCTCGCAATATGAGATTGATGCGCAAAAAGAATTTGGTGTTTCCGTTGCTGCATCCCTCTTTATATGCTCAACAGGATATGTAGGAAACAGGTGTGATGTATATGATTTATATAGTGAGCAATATGTAAAAACTTATGGTTGGTATAATTACAAGTTTATTTCTGACATTAATCTTTATGAAAAAATAAATGCTATAGACGGAAAGTGTGAATTGGAATGGAGGTCAGGGGTCAAACATGATTGTGCTAGTATTATGGAATTATATAAGGAAGGTAATTCCTATTACAATAAATTGAATGAAAAAGTTGATATCGAGGAGAGTAGTATCTACCCATTGCTGAAAAGTTCAGATGTTAACAGTGGCGAATATTCTAACAAGTATGTTATTATTACTCAGCATAACTTGAATGAAGAAACTGAGCATCTGCAATACGCTGCGCCAAAAACTTATACTTACCTTTGTAGGCATAATGCCTATTTTAATAGAAGAAAGAGTAGAATATATAAAGGCAGACCTGAATTTTGTATGTTTGGAGTAGGAGATTATACGTTTATGCCTTATAAAATAGTTATTGCAGGACTATATAAAAATCCAGTATTTAGATTATTGACTTCAAAAGACGGTAAATGCTTTATTCCTGATGATACGTGTTATTATTTAAGTTTTGACAATTTGCAATTTGCGCAAAATGTACTTTCAGTACTTAATAGTGATGCGGTATCCGACTTTATTAAGGCCATTTGTTTCCTTGATTCTAAACGACCTATTACAAAAGAAATTTTGATGCGCATAAATTTAACAGAAGCAAGTAAAATAAGTAATGAAGTAAATAGTAACCATCAAATAAACTCATATATCACAGAACCTGAATTATTGTTTCTATAATGCTTGATATTAACGATTTTGATTATCCTCTGCCCGATGAGCGCATACCCCGGCACCCTGTATCGCCCCGCGATAGCAGCAAGTTATTGCTATATCGTCATGGTGATATTACTCATGATGTTTTTCGCCACTTGCCGCAATATCTGCCTTCGGAAACTCTACTGGTGTATAACAACACCCGTGTAATTCCGGCACGCATGATTTTTCATAAGGCTACAGGCGCCCGTATAGAAATTTTTTGTCTCGAACCGCGCATTCCAACCGATTATCAGATAAATCTTGCCGCTACTGATACCGTGATATGGAAATGCCTGGTAGGCAATGCTAAAAAATGGAAAGGGGACAGTCTCCAGCTTCCCATCGCGGCGCTCAATGAAACACTCACGGCGCAAGAAGTGGGCACTGAAGGCAATGCGCGACTGATACGCTTCACATGGAACAATAATAAGTACTCCTTTGCAGAACTGCTTGATGCTATAGGTCAACTGCCAATACCGCCATATCTCAACCGGGATACCGAGGAAAGCGACAAGATTGATTATCAGACCGTCTATTCACGTATTAAAGGGTCTGTCGCGGCACCTACCGCTGGACTCCATTTCACGGACCGCGTGCTCAATGAACTGAGAGACAAGGGCATTAAGACAACAGAATTGACACTACATGTCGGAGCCGGTACTTTTCAGCCCGTGAAAACACGTGATGCTAACCAGCATAGTATGCATACTGAATTCATTGCCGTACCGAGGCAGACACTGGTGGATATCGCTGATAATATCGGGCATATCATAGCTGTGGGAACTACGAGCGTGAGAACTTTGGAATCGCTTTACTACCTCGGGCTGAGAGTGATGGACAACGAACATTCAGAACTTCATGTCACACAGTTTGAACCCTATGAAAAGGAAACGGGTGTAACTGTAAAAGAAGCTTTATCGGCTCTCATACGCTATCTTGACGAACACGGCGCTACTACCCTTTATGGTTCAACACAGATAATGATTAAGCCCGGATTCCGTTTTAAGGTCATTGAGGGTATGATAACTAATTTCCATCAGCCTAAGTCAACATTGCTACTGCTTGTGAGTGCCCTCGTCGGTGATGATTGGAAGGCTATCTACCGCTATGCCCTCGACAACGACTTCCGCTTTCTGTCTTATGGTGACAGCTCACTGTTATTCAAAGCTTAGTGTTAGCAACGTTGTGTAAAATGCAAAATGATTTTACTGAATACAAGGCTTTAGAGCGTTATGTACTTGAGCATGTCACAGGTCGCGACCGCTCTTGGTTGCTCACGCATGATTACCATCTTAACGCTGACGAGCAGGAACGCTATGATGATGCCATGCGCCGCGTGTTGGCTCATGAACCTGTGCAGTATATTTTTCATAGTGCTGACTTTATGGGCTTACGACTTTATGTTGATGAGCGAGTGCTCATACCGCGTCCCGAAACTACGGAACTTGTCCAGTGGGTACTTGACGACTATCGGTCGCTAAGCGGTGCGCGACAAAGCGTGGTATGTGACGGCAGTAAAGTTCTCACCATGATGGATGCTTGTACCGGCAGCGGATGTGTGGCATTGGCGTTGAAGAATGCCAATCCCGCGTGGGATATTCATGCCTTCGATATCAGTGACGAGGCTTTGCTGGTGGCGCAGCATAACAGTAAAATGCTTCAACTGCCCATAACACTTTCGCATAAGGACCTGATGCTTTGGGCTGATGAGGCGCAAAACTCAAAATACGATATCATTACCGCTAATCCGCCCTATGTGTTGCCGTCCGAAGCTAAGGATATGGACGCCAACGTACTAGATTATGAGCCTCATTTGGCGCTTTTTGTTGATTCGCAAGACCCCTTGTGTCCCTACCGCGCGCTGGCAAAGGCAGCCCGAAAGCATCTTACTATCGCAGGATGTCTCTATGCCGAGATTAATCCGATGCTCGCTGAAGACACAAGACAGGTTTTCGTCAACCAAAACTTTGATGTGGAAATCAGGGAGGATATCAGTGGCAAGAAACGTATGCTCAAGGCGCAACGGCTCAACGCGTTGTAAAGTCTCAGCCCTCAAACATCAAAAAAGGCACACTTTGGAAGCGTGCCTTTTTTGATGTTTGAGGGCTATGTAAATAAGCCTGTTACAGCTTCATAATTCGTTTCATCTCAAGATTTTCATATCCCTCCGGACAATGAGTGGAAAGATATACCGTGGGGTTGTTTTTTATAAACTCGCGTACGTTGTCCATGGTCTCACGGGCTGCCTTGATGTCTTCAAATACTATGCTTAACTTGTTGGCTTTAAGAGCGGCGTCGGTATATGTGATGTCTCCATGGAACATATAGTAAAGTCCTTCATCTTCGGCGATGATAATACTATTGCCGTAGGTGTGTCCTTTAGCCTCTATGAACCATATCTTGTCGGTGATTTTTTCGGCATGCGGAAAGTTGTGATAGGCTCCGTCCTTATATTGCACGCGGATGATGTTGTCGCCGCTGAGTTTCAGCGCGTCGGCGTCTTCCGGCGCGATGTATATCTTGGCGTTGGGAAAGTATTGCAACGCGCCGGTGTGGTCAGGGTGCTTATGAGTGACAAGGATTTTCGTTACCTGCTCGGGTTTGTAGCCCAGCGCCTCGAAGGCGTCAATATAGTCCGCCACTTTCTCTCCCATGTAGAGCGGCGCGCCGAGGCGTTTGGGGGGCACCGGCGCTCCGGTCTGAAATCCGGTGTCAACCAGTATTACTTCTTTGCCGGTGTCAATCAGGAAGTTCTGCAGGCTGCTGCGGTAGATGATTTGTTCGTCGAAGGCTTCTTTGCCCTCTTCACCGCCGAAGGCGAAGGCTTGGTTCATAAACCCGCCGTCGAACATGCGTATAGCTTTGATAGTCATGACTGTAGCGTTATTTTGAAGGTTCCCACTTGCAGCGCACCGGGGATACGATGGCGCCCTCTTTCTTGAGTTCAGCAAAGGCTTTGTCGACAACTTTGCGGTCCAGCCCTGTTATTTCGGCTATCTTGCCGGCGGCGACGGGGGCGCCGAACTCGCGCATAGCGTTGAGTACTTGTTCTTTGGCTTCCATAAAAATTGTTTTTTGAGGTTTTGTGATGTGCAAAAGTAGCGATTTTGTTTCAATAATCAATGCTGTAAGGAAAAGATTGCGTAAATTTGCATAGATAAACATCGAAAAGTATATTTGATAGAGCCCTTATGCGGTCTGATGGCCGATTTTTTGGGGTAAAATCAGCAAAAAAAGGTCAATAACGTGTATGAATGAAAGCAATAAGATAGAATTAATGTCTCCGGCGGGCTCATGGGAATGTCTCGCAGCCGCTATCAATGCCGGTGCCGACTCCGTGTATTTCGGCATAGAGAGTCTTAATATGCGCTCGCGTTCCACGGGCAATTTCACCACTGCCGACTTGCCGCGACTCGTCAGCACCTGTCGCGATGCCGGTGTGAAAAGTTATCTGACGGTAAATACCGTTATTTATCAAGACGATATGCCACTCATGCGCCGTATCATTGATGAGGCGCAGAGGGTGGGGGTGTCTGCCATTATAGCCTCCGACGTGGCTGTTATGCAGTATTGTAACGAACGTGGTGTGGAGGTGCATCTGTCAACACAGCTCAATATCGCCAATAGCGAGGCTTTGCGTTTCTATGCTCAATTCGCCGATGTTGTGGTGCTTGCCCGCGAACTCAATCTCGATCAGGTTCGCGACATCGCTGATGCCATACGTCGCGAGAATATCACAGGTCGCGCAGGTAATCCATTGCGTATTGAGATGTTCTGCCACGGGGCGCTGTGTATGGCTGTGAGCGGTAAGTGCTACCTCAGTCTGCATCATCAAGGCGGGTCGGCAAACAGGGGAGCCTGTATGCAGGTATGCCGCAGAAGATATATCGTTAAGGACTATGATTCAGATATAGAGCTCGAGGTCGGAAACCCATACATCATGTCGCCCAAAGACCTTAAAACAATACATTTCCTCAACAAAATTCTTGATGCCGGTGTCAAGGTGCTCAAGATTGAAGGCCGCGCCCGGGGACCGGAATATGTGTCAACAGTAACACGCTGCTATCGTGAGGCTATTGACGCATGGCGTGACGGGACCTATTCTGATGAAAAAATTGCTGAATGGGATGAGCGCCTCGCGCGTGTCTTCAACCGCGGGTTCTGGGATGGCTACTATCTCGGTCAGCGGCTCGGAGAATGGACGGCAAGCTATGGCTCGCAGGCTACCAGAAGAAAAGAGTATGTGGCTAAATGCACTAACTTCTTCAAGAAGGCTTCGGTAGCAGAATTTACTATGGAAAGCGGACAAATTACCGCCGGTCAAGAACTGCTAATAACCGGCGAAACAACAGGAGCCTTGGAACTCATAGCCGCGGATATGCGCGACTATGACGAACAGCCCACCGACATGGTCGCCAAAGGCGAGATATTTACTATCAGGGTACCACAAGTGGTGCGCCGAGGCGATAGGCTCTACATCCTAAAACATACTTAGATGACTTATCAGCAAACCATAGACTACCTCTACGCTCTCACACCGGCCTTTGAGCGCATAGGAGCCGCGGCTTATAAACCGGGATTAGGTAATATGCTGCGTCTGATGGACGCTTTGGGCAATCCTCACAAGACGTTGAGATGCCTGCATGTGGCGGGCACTAATGGCAAAGGTTCCACGGCGCACATGCTGGCGGCGATATTGCAGGCACAAGGCTGCAAGACGGGACTTTACACTTCACCGCACCTCGTGGATTTCGCCGAACGCATCAGGGTTGACGGGAAAGAGGTTGAACATGACTATATTGTGGATTTCGTAGAGCGCTATGATGATCTGATACATGCCGTAAGACCTTCATTCTTTGAACTTGCTACAGCTATGGCTTTCTGCTATTTCCGTGATATGCAAACTGATATATGCGTCATAGAAGTAGGGCTCGGAGGCAGACTTGACAGCACTAATGTCATCACACCCTTACTGAGTGTGATAACCAATATCGGTTTTGATCATACCGCACAGTTGGGTAATACGCTTGAGTCCATAGCGCGTGAGAAGGCTGGAATCATCAAACAGGGCATACCTGTTGTAATCGGTGAAGCTGACAGACATACGCGTCCCGTCTTTGAGGCTGTCGCAAGCGAGAGACATAGCCTTATAACTTTTGCGCAGGATATTGATTATGATGTTATTCCTCCGTGTCAACTCACTGGTGATTATCAGCGGAAAAATCTGCGCACTGTGCTATGCGCTGTTGACGCATTGCGTCGTGAAGGAATAGACATCGAGCCACGGGCTGTGGCAGAGGGATTGCTTCATGTATGCGATATGACGGGGTTGCGTGGGCGATGGCAGATATTGGGCACCGGGCCACTTATAATATGCGACACGGGGCATAATGCACATGGGCTGAAATACGTGGCACGGCAGCTTGGCGCTATGCCGCAGAACAAACATATCGTCTTTGGTATGGTCGCCGACAAGGACTATCATGAAGTTCTTCGTCTTATGCCGCCTGATGCCCGTTACTATTTCACCCAGCCCGATAGCCCGAGGGCTTTGAAAGCCGCTAAACTCACCGCGGAGGCGCAAAGTGTGGGACTAAAAGGACAATGCTATGAAAAACTTGCTGACGCATTAACAGATGCGCTCAACAATGCTGACAAACGTGATGTGGTATTCGTAGGAGGCAGTAACTATCTCGTCGGAGAGTTTTTGGCAATAAACAAATTATCATGATGAAGAAATTAATAGTCACTATATCGCTTCTTTTGATAGCCGTATTGTTTTTTTTCGGTTTCGTGAGCAATCCTTTTAACCGTAACAATATAGGTTCCATACCGCCTCCTATGGGCTATCAGCGTATAGCTACTGACGATGGCTTCGCTAACTACCTGCGTTCTCTGCCGCTCAAAAAGCGTGGAACACTTGTGCGCCTGCATGATGACAAGTTGGCACGCTATCAACTTCTCTCCGCTGCTGTTGTCGATATGCCTCTTTTGGGCAGTGACGAGCAATGTGCCGATGTATGTATGCGCCTCAGGGCTGAATATCTATGGGACACAAAACGCTATGGCTCCATAAGTTTTACGTCCGTTGGGGGCGATAAGATTAACTATACCAGTGGAGCCTCGCGCAAAGGTTTTGAAGCGTATATGCGTCATGTGTATGGCAGGTGCAATACGGCATCGCTGTTTCGCCAGACGAAGCAGGTGGCGGTGAAAGATATCCGTCCGGGCGATGTGTTCGTATATCCCGCACGTAGCGGACATAAGTATGGCCATGCGCTGATAGTGGTTGACGTGGCTGTCAACAAACGTACCGGAGCCAAGGCTTTGCTAATAGCCGAAGGCAATACACCGGCAAGAAATATACACCTGTTAAGAAATCTCAATGTTGCCCGCAATCCGTGGCATATCGTTCATGATGACGATGACAAATTCTTTTTCAGTCTATTCCATTTCGACCGAGAAAATCTCCGTCGTTTTTAGACACTCAACTTTTCCCATTTGTCGAGCAGGGCTTGCATATCCGGCGGCAGTGGTGAAGAGAAGTCGAGCTCTTCTCCTGTCTCGGGATGCCGGAATCCTAATGTGCGGGCATGAAGAGCCTGACGCGGACATAAGTCGAAGCAGTTGAGGATGAATTGCTTATATTTTGTTGTTGGTACTCCGCGCAGAATCTCACTGCCGCCATATTTCTCGTCATTGAATAACGGATGTCCTATGTACTTCATGTGTACTCGTATTTGGTGCGTACGACCCGTTTCAAGGCGACATTCAACGAGTGTTGTATAGGCATAGCGTTTCAATACGCGGTAGTGTGTCACGGCATGTTTTGCCGCGGGATTTTCCTCTATGTCCCATACTCTGAAAATCAGCCTGTCGTGGTTATCGCGCGCCAAGGCGGCATCGATAGTGCCCTCATCCTCTTTTATCACGCCCCACACCAGAGCGTTGTAGGTGCGTCGTGTGCTATGCATAAAAAATTGTTGGCAGAGGTTGGTCTTGGCTTCCGCGGTCTTGGCTATGAGCAGCAGACCCGATGTGTCTTTGTCAATGCGGTGCACAAGACCTATTGAGGGATCGTTGGCGTCGAACGACTTATTATCGCGCAGGTGCCATGCCACGGCATTGAGCAGAGTACCGTCGTTGTTGCCAAAACCCGGATGAACAACCAACCCCGGCTGCTTGTTAACCAACAACACGCTATTGTCCTCATAAACTATGTCGAGCGGAATATCTTGTGGAACGATAGTGTAGTCGGTAGGCGCAAATCCCAGTATGACTGCTATGTCATCGTTGGGTTTGACTTTATAGTTTGACTTTACTGTTCTGCCGTTGACCTCGATGTTACCGGCTTCTGCGGCATGGTGAATGCGCGTGCGCGATACACCGGACATCTTGTCAAAAAGGAACTTGTCGATGCGTAACGGATTCTGCCCCTTGTCAACGATGATGCGAAAACGCTCGTGGCGTTGCTCTTCACGACCGTCAAGGATGTCATCGGTTTCTATGTCGTCATAGTATTCCATAAAAAATCAGAAAAACTCGTCCTCCTGTGCATTACCACTCTCGTCGGCACGTATCTTGTCGTTATCGGTAGTAAGGTATATATCAATGCGTTTGCCGTATTCTACCTGTCTGCCGGCACTGACGCTCTGACGATAGACACGAAAGAGAATATCGTTGCCTTGGGGTTCGGTGTCATAATCTGTCATGCCCACCACAAGATTTTGTCCGAGCAATGCCTCTCGCGCCTGCTGCAAATCCATGCCGCGCAGGTCGGGAACGGTGGTAATCTCGCTCTCTGACGTTTGGCCGATGACAAGTGTCACGGAGCTGTCCTCATCAATACGTGTGCCTGCCTCAAGAGGTTCACCATTGTAGAGTATGTCAAGGACAAGGTCTTGGTATTCAGCAGGCTTATAGGTCACATCGCTTACTTTGATGCTCAAAGTGCGCAACATGGCTTCGGCCTGACGGTATGATAAGTCGCGAACTTCAGGAATAGGAACCTTGCGCTTGGCTTTGCTATTCATCACTATGTATATTTCGCGGCCTTTCTTGACCAATGTGCCGCCTACGGGAGTTTGCTCCAATACGGTACCAAGCCGCTTCTGCTTGTTATAGGTGCTGTCAATGACAGTGAAACGCAACTCGGCATTACTGAGTAGTGCATCGGCTTCAGCTTCATATAAACCGCGTACATCAGGAACCTCAACACCCTCGCCATGATGAGTATAACGATCCAATGCGTAAAATACGCCATAGATGATAAGGGCGATAATAACAAAGGCGACAAAAAGATTTTTGAGAACGAAAGCCCAAAAACTGTCTTTCCAAAAACTCTTGATATCCATAGGCTGTTAATGTTTGACAAGGTAGCGGCTGCGTGGTTCGTAAGACGCACAATGCTCCTTTGCAAAGTTAGCAATTTTTTGCCGATTTTCAGATAAAATATCGTACCTTTGCACTATAATATATCAGAAAAAATCGTTTTATATGATACTTGGAAAGAAACTTGTGGTGGTTATGCCCGCCTATAATGCCGAGAAAACATTGCGTCAAACTTATTCTGAGATACCTTTCGATATAGTTGACGAAGTGATACTCACCGATGATTGCAGTCGTGACAACACCGTTGACCTAGCCCGTGAGCTGGGCATAGAGCACGTCATTGTACATGAGCGCAATAAAGGCTATGGCGGAAATCAAAAAACATGCTATAACAAGGCTTTGGAGCTAGGAGCCGACATAGTGATTATGCTTCACCCTGATTACCAATACACCCCGAAGCTCATACATAGCATAGCATATATTATCGCCAATAATGTATATCCCGTGGTGTGCGCCTCGCGTATTCTTGGAAAAGGAGCGCTCAAAGGAGGTATGCCACTAATCAAATATGTCGCCAATCGTGCTCTGACGTTCGTTGAGAACATTCTGCTGGGGCAAAAATTGTCGGAATATCACACGGGTTATAGGGCCTTCTCGGCTGAAGTGCTAAAGACTGTGAACTATGATGTTAATTCCGATGACTTTGTGTTCGATAATGAGATGCTTGCCCAGATATTCTATGCAGGATATGAGATAGGCGAGATTACGTGCCCCACCAAATACTTTGACGACGCGTCGTCTATCAACCTAATGCGCAGTACTGTTTATGGACTTGGAGTGCTTCGCGTAGCGTGCGAATACCGACTTGCCAAGTGGGGACTTATAAAGTCAAAACTCTTCTGATCCGAAGCAGTCGTTAGGATTTGTTATAGAATATTGTTATTTCATTGTGCTCATTACCGATCTGACATTGATATTCACCCTCGTGCTGTTCATTATCTGGATGGCGCCGTCTGTCGCGCGCTGGCTGCGTATGCCTTCGGTGGTGATACTGCTCACCGCGGGTATCATACTCGGCGAGCATGGTTTGGGACTCCTGCGCTACGACCAAAGTTTCCAGCTGCTCGGGCGAATAGGTATGCTCTATATCATGTTCCTTTCCGCCATAGAGATGGACCTCGAAGGTTTCAGGCGTTCGCGTGGTAAGGGGCTGATGTTCGGAATGCTGACGTTCGCTGTGCCCATGGTGCTCGGGTTACTCACTAGCCGCTATATGCTTGGTATGGGTTGGGGAAGTAGTATGATGATGGTCACTGTCTATGCCGCTCACACATTGCTCACATATCCTATCGTGAGCCGCGGGGGGCTTGCAAGGCATAGGGTGGTGAGCATCGCGGTGGGGGGCACGATAGTCTGCGTAACTCTTGCGCTGCTGCTACTCACGGCGATTACGTCATACTACGATGGCGTGAATTGGATCCTGCTGCTCAGATATCTGGTGCTTATACCTCTTTATCTGCTCATGGTGTTTTTCGTATATCCCAAAATCACAAGGCGATATCTCAAGAGTAATCCCGACCCGATGCTGCAGGTCATCTTTGTGCTCACGTTGGTGTTTTTATCGGCATATATAGCTGATATGGTGGGTTTACAGGGCATTCTCGGAGCCTTCTTCGCCGGCTTGGCACTCAATAAATTCGTTCCCGCAAGTTCTCCGCTGATGAACAGAGTGGCTTTCTTGGGCAATGCGCTCTTCATACCTTTTTTCCTGCTCGGTGTGGGTATGCTCGTTGACGTGTCGGTATTCC
The DNA here is from genome assembly GCA_002394025.1 of Bacteroidales bacterium UBA4353. Taxonomy (GTDB): domain Bacteria; phylum Bacteroidota; class Bacteroidia; order Bacteroidales; family Paludibacteraceae; genus UBA3747. Next base: position 17,298 of record DGSV01000089.1, on the reverse strand, counting down.
TGCATGGCGGCGAAGCTTTGGTCCTCGCCTCGGTGATGCTCGTAGTGGCGTTGGCAGGCAAATGGTTGGCGGCATGGCTCACGGCACGCTTGGCGGGCATGGCTCACGGCGAACGCAGACTGCTTTTCGGACTATCAGGAGCCAAAGCAGCGGCAACATTAGCAGTAATCATGATCGGCAGGCAGATAATTGACAGCGAAGGATTACCACTGCTCTCGCAGCAAGTAGTCAGCGCCGCTATTGTGCTGATACTCATTAGTTGTCTGATAAGCTCTCTGGTAACCGACAGAGCCGTAAAACAACTGGCGCAAGAGCAAAAAAATAACCGACGACTCAACGATGACCAACAGCTGCTACTTGCGCTCGACAATGATAGCGTGCGCGACATAGTAATGCTCGGGCTGATAATCAATCGACTATCACCGCAGCGACCACTGCTTGCCATAACTCCTGAAAAAGGTCAGGAAGCCAAAGACGTTATGAACCGGGCCGAACGAACCGCAGCTGCGGTGGACGAAAAACTCGAATGGGTGAAACTGCGGCAGACAGATATGAATATAGCCGCCGTGATGAGGCGGCAAGGTGTAAGCACCTATATCGTAAATGCCAGGCAATGTATCCATGACAATGGTCTGCGATGGAATGACGCCATCATTGATATCCTCAATACCACATCACGTCAAACGATGATATGCAATATGGTGCAGCCCGTCAATACCGTTCGGCGCATTCTTGTGGCTGTGCCGCGCTATGCCGACCGTGAGATAGGATTTCGTCAATGGCTGGCTACGATATGCCATCTGGCTTCGGAATTAGGAGCAAAACTCATCATATACACTAATAGCATCCTCAAAGCACGTATCAGAGCTTTCATGGAACAGAATAATATACCGTTACGTGTCACATACCGCGAACTTGCCGACTGGGAGGATATGCTGTTGATAGCCAAAGACCGCAAAGAAAACGACATGAGCATAATCATCGTCTCGAGACCGGCATGTGTCAGCTACCACCCGCTTATGAGGCTAATGCCGGACATGATGAAACGCTTTTTTAACGAACAACCTACGATAGTCATTTTCCCCGAACAAAACAAAGAAGAACAGTCAGAACCCGCAGGACTTTTCGACATAGCCTGAAGACTTCGTGTTGGTTATTTCATGTTGGTTATTTCATGTTGGTGACTAAATCCTTACATCCTTAAATGACCAAATGATTAATAATTAAATAATTAAATAATTAAATAATCAAATCCTTTTCTCTTCCCATATCAAAATCTGTCTTTCAGCGGAAGCTTTTCTTGCAGGCTCTTCGAAGTCTTCAAACTTCGGAACCTTTTCCCCTGATAGACGTCCATGACTTGCCAGAAGACTGCATAGTCATGGCTCGGGCTTTGCGTTCGTTGCTCTCAGGCGCTACGTCCATAGACCTGAGCGATAACGGCACGGCATTGCGGTTTATCACGGTGCTCAGCGCACTGTTAAAAACCGATATCACTATCAGTGGCAGTGAGAGACTCATGAGTCGTCCTAACGACGAGGCGCGGGACGCTGCCAGACAGTTACGACAATATGCGTGGCGAGCACAAGAAACATACGAGGTAAACACTACCGCACGCACCACGAGTCAGCATATCAGTGCGTTGCTCATGGCTGGTATTTTACTGCCCCGAGGGCTGAAAATCAGAGTAGAAGGTCAAGTTATCAGCCGACCTTACATAGACCTCACTATCACTGTTCTCCGCAGTCAAGGCATAGCAGTCATAGAACACGAAAATACGTATCTGGTAGCCAATGGTGTCATAGACCGGCAAGATTTCTCTTCATGTCCTGCCGACTGGTCGTCGGCGGTATATGCTTATGAAATGTTACTCACCGATGTTGCCGATGAGTTGCTTATCAAAGGGTTACGCCGTGATAGCGGACAGCCCGATTCTGCAGTGGCAAGCATAGCCGAGCAACTCGGGATAGTTTCAGAGCAAACAGCGGAAGGGGTAATAATCAGTAAGATACCATCATTTAAGTCCTATCATCAGCTCACGCTTGACGCCGCCCTGTATCCCGATAGTATTCCTGCTCTTGCCGTGGCGCTCGCAGTGACGGGAAGGCAATACCATGTCATCAATGCTCACGTGCTGAGAGGCAAAGAGTCGGACCGGATAGAAGGCATTAGGCATGCACTGCAACAACTCAACATTCAAACACAATATAGCAACGGTGTACTCATATCACATAATTGCTTACCACTGCAGCCACTAAAACAAAGCGTAACCATTGAAACGCGTAACGACCATCGAATAGCCCTCGCTTTTGCTGTCCTGCCGAAGAATATGAACATCGAAATTGACAACAAAGACTGTGTAAAAAAGTCATTTCCTAACTTTTTTCGTTAATTTGCTATAAAATTCACACATTTTTGCGCTGTTTAATAAATTTTTATTATTTTTGCAAATTAAAACGTATAAGAAAGATATCTTTAACCAATAAACATTTATTTTTTATGAACAAATCTACTACATTCTTACATCGACTGTGGTGTAGCCTGTTGTTGTTTGTCGCTGTTGCATTGCCTACAATGGTGTATGCCGATTGCGAACCGATAACAACATTCCCATGGTCCACGGGGTTTGAAACTAGTGATGGGTTCTCAACATCTGAATTTTCGGCGACCAATTTGCCCGAATGTTGGAGTCTTCCCCTTGCTACTGCCAAACCCTTCAAACTTTACGGCTCCTATAAGCATGGTGGCAGTTACTCATTGCATTTGCAGGATCAAACAAGTGGCAATGTGAACGTGATAGTAACGCCGCAGTTTGTGATTCCTGAAGCCAACAAGTACCAAATTCGTTACTGGCTCTATCGCCGTTCATCGACTTATGGTGAAGAGGCGGATCGTGCTGTAGAAGGCTTTTACATTTATTACAATACTTCTGCTGAAGCTCCTGAAGACGAGGCCAAGCTGCTGAAGTTTGTTCCGAGCAACTACGATTTCGAGCCCGTCGAAGCGGCAGTCGGTTGGTACGAATATACAGCCACAATACCCGAGGCAGGAACTTTTTATATTGTAATAAAAGGTTTAAGCAAGTATATTTCGTCTTCTTATATGGACGATTTAGTTGTTGAACAAGTACCGACCTGTTTCCCTCCGACGTCTGTATCCGTTACCGCTTCGCAGAATTCCGTAACGATAGACGAGATTGTTGACCCCAACAACGTCGGTTCTTACGACTATGCTATCAAGAATGTCGGTGAGGATGTTGCCGAAGCGGATTTTGCCCCGCTTTCCGATATGACGATTGGCGGTCTGCAACCCTCATCTTCCTACACTCTCTACATCCGCTCTCACTGCTCCGACGAGGACAAGAGCGCATATATCTCCCAGAACTTCAATACGCAATGCGGCATAATATCCGCTGATTATTTCCATTTCGACTTTGAGACTACTGACGGCTGGGCGACATCTTCAGGCAGTGTGTCAAGCGCTGATTTTGCGGCTCAGGTGGCCAACTGCTGGGACGGCTCGGTATTGACAGGCTCTACAGTGCAAAAATGGTATCGCGGAACGTATAGCGGCTCGTACTGTTTGACGCAAAATTACTCTACATCAGAGATGAACACCCTGCTCGTTACTCCGCAGGTTAATATCCCCGCGGCAGACACGTACCGCTTCAAGGCTTCTGTGTACCGCAACGGCACATCTTATCAGGAAGATTATGTGGCATTCTACGTGAACTCTTCAAAGAGTCTTGAGGGCGCTACATTGCTCTTCAAAGTATTCCGCGCTATAAATGTCGCTTCGGAGCAGGCCCCGGCGGTTACCGCTGACGGATGGTATGAATACGTAGCCAACCTGAGCGTTTCGGGCGACCAGTATATTATCATTGAGTCGTATGATGATGATGGTTTAGCGCAACGTATCGACGACCTGCTCATAGAACCTATACCCGCCTGCGCCGACATACAAGGTCTTTCCGTTGACGCCGTTGACGCTCACTCCGTTACTCTGGGCTTTGAGGATAGCGGTGCTGATAGCTACGAATATGCCCTGCTGCCAGCCGGTCAGGAACTCAACGAATCAGACTTTGCCGAGATGGAAGACTACACCATCAGCGGCCTCAATCCTGAAACCGCCTACACATTCTACTTGCGCGGAGTATGCGGTGAAAACCGCAGCGCGGTGGCTTCCATCAATTTCAGCACCACAGTGGCTTGCTTCCCGATAAGCAACCTGCAGATTGAAGCCGTGACCACTAACAGCGTAACCATCTCCTTCGATGACGAGCACGGCGCGGCAGGATATCTCTATGCCATCAAACCGGCCGGTGCCGAAGTGGCTGACGAAGACTTTGCAGCACTTGAGGACTACACGGTTGCCGGACTCAACGCAGCAACGTCATACGTCATCTATATCAAAGCCGACTGTGGTTCAGAAGGACACAGCGCAGTGGTCAGCAAAGCGTTCAGCACGGCTTGCGACGCGATGTCTGTTGATGATTTCCACTTCGACTTTGAGACTACTGACGGCTGGAATACAAACTCTACCTCCAGCATAAATGCCTCAACGAACTTCTCAACCCTCGTGCCCGGCTGCTGGAACGAATACATCGTTTCCTCAGCTTCAAGTCAATACGCATGGGCTTTGAGCACCTCGCAGGCTAACAGCGGCACTCATTCGCTGATGTTCAACAGCAGCAGTTCAAGCAATGGCTTTGTTCTTGACATAGTTTCGCCTGCCGTTAACATCCCCGCCGCCAATGCCTATCGCGTGTCGTTCTGGGTATATAGGAGCACAAATTATCCTACCTATAATAACGAATACCTCGAAGTCTTTGCTACTCCGTCAGTTCCAGTGGCTTCCGATGCTTCTGATGCCCTGATAGCCGTGCGTCGTGCTGTGGCACTCGACCCCGTTGTTGACGCTGCAGGATGGTACAAATATACCGCCACGATACCCGTGGCCGGCAACATAAATATCGTAGTGCGCGGTCATTCACAATATGGTACCTATCAGTATATCGACGACCTGCTCATAGAGCCTATACCCTCTTGCGCCGATATTCAAGGTCTTTCCGTTGATGCCTTTGACGCTCACTCTGTTACTGTAGGCTTCGAGGATAGCGGTGCTGATAGCTACGAATATGCCATTCTGCCCGCCGGTCAGGAACTCAACGAATCAGACTTTGCCGAGATGGAAGACTACACCATCAGCGGTCTCAATGCCGCAACGTCATACGTGTTCTATCTGCGCGGCGTATGCGGCGAAAACCGCAGCTCTGTTGTCAGTGTGGCATTCAACACAGCCTGCGACGCGATGTCTGTTGATGATTTCCACTTCGACTTTGAGACTACTGACGGCTGGAATACAAGCTCTTACACCAGCATATCCGCCTCAACGGACTTCTCAACCCTCGTGCCCGGTTGCTGGAACGAATATGTCGTTACCTCCGTTTCAAGTCAATACCCATGGGCTTTGAGCACCTCGCAGGCTAACAGCGGCACTCATTCGCTGATGTTCAACAGCAGCAGCTCAAGCTCAGGCTTTGTTCTTGACCTCGTTTCACCTGCTGTTAACATCCCCGCCGCCAATGCCTATCGCGTGTCGTTCTGGGTATATAGGAGCACAAATTATCCTACCTATAATAACGAATACCTCGAAATCTTTGCTACTCCGTCAGTTCCGGTAGCCTCTGACGCTTCCGACGCCCTGATAGCCGTGCGTCGTGCTGTGGCACTCGAACCCGTTGTTGACGCTGCAGGATGGTATAAGTACACAGGTGTGATACCCGTAGCCGGCGACATAAATATCGTCTTGCGCGGTCATTCACAATATGGTACCTATCAGTATATCGACGACTTGCTCATAGAGCCTATACCCGCTTGCGCCGATATCCAGGGTCTTTCCGTAGATGCCGTTGACGCTCACTCCGTTACTGTAGGCTTTGAGGACAGCGGTGCCGAAGGCTATGAGTACGCCCTGCTGCCCGCCGGTCAGGAACTCGCCGAGACAGACTTCGCCGAGATGGAAGACTACACTATCAGCGGTCTCAACGCCGAAACAGCCTATACATTCTATGTTCGCGGTGTATGCGGTGAAAACCGCAGCGAGGTGGCTTCCATCAATTTCAGCACCACAATGGCTTGCTTCCCGATCACGAATCTGCAGATAGATGCCGTTACCACAAACAGCGTAACCATCTCCTTCGATGACGAGCACGGCGCGGCAGGATATCTCTATGCCATCAAACCGGCCGGCGCCGAAGTCGCTGACGAAGACTATGCCGCACTCGAAGACTACACCATAGCAGGTCTCAATGCCTCAACGTCATACGTCATCTATGTTAAAGCCGACTGTGGTTCAGAAGGACACAGCGCTGTCGTAAGCAAAGCGTTCGCAACAGAATGCGATGTAATAACAATAGCCGAAGGAGCGCCATATCTGATGAACTTCAACGACTATACATCAGGTGTGCCGGTTTGTTGGGATAGCAACAATAGCTATGTTGAGGTATCCAATTCAACATCTTACATGACACTTTGTGACGGCTCCAAATACTTGCGTTTCAATACTGATAGTTATTCTCCTATCTATGTAACGCTGCCGAACTTCTCCAATGACCTTAGTGAGTTGATGATTAGCTTTATGTATCAGTCGGAAAGCCCGTCAGGTTCAGGTCCTGTAGAAATCGGTTACATGACAGATGTCAATGACCCGTCAACGTTTACGCTTCTGAACTCATTCCCGGCAACGGCAGCCTATAGTTCAACTACTGAATGGACAGCGGCATCATATATTTTCCCGGCATCGCTTGCCGGTGTCGAGGGCAAGATAGCAATCAGGTATGAAGCAGCCTCCTCATATGCGGAATATGCTACCGGTATAGATAATATCGTCGTTGCTCTCAAACCATCGTGTGAACCCGTCAGCAATCTCAATATTGATGCCGTTACGCAGAATAGCGTTACAATATCGTTCGATGACCCCAACAGCGCGTCATCCTATGCCTATGCCATCGTGGAAGCCGGCGCTGAAGCCCCGGCTGACGAAGCCTATTCCGAATTGGAAGGCAACACAATCGGTGGCTTGAACGCCTCAACAGACTATGTCATTTATATCAAGGCTCTATGCTCCGATACAGACCATAGCGACCCGATTAGTGCGGCTTTCGCAACAGAATGCGATGTAATAACAATAGCCGAAGGAGCGCCATATCTGATGAACTTCAACAGCGTCTCATCTGATCTGCCATCCTGTTGGAACAATGTGGCAAGCAACGCTTATGTCAGCACATCATTCGCATCCGGCATGTCAGCTTATGACGGAGCAGCGCTCGAATTCCATGCTGCAGGTCAGTACGTATCACTGCCTAAGTTCTCCAACGACCTGTCAGAACTGCGGATATCTCTTGTTTACGCTTCCGAAGGCACTAATTCAAGCCCGTTGTCAATAGGCTACATGACTGACCCCGCTGACGCATCAACCTATGTTGAGATAGCGCAATATCCTATATCTCAAAAGATTTGGCAATCGATAGAAGTGGCTATGCCTGCAAGTCTTGCCGGTATTGACGCTAACATTGCCATTAAATACGCCGGCGGTGGTTCAAACTGGTACTCATGGATTGATAACGTGAGAGTTATCATCAATCCTTCATGCGAAAAAACGTCAGCGTCTGTCAGCAATATCACAGTATCGTCAGCGCAAATCAATATAGACGCTGTAAGCGGTGTTCTCGGCTATGCCTACGCGGTAATTCCTTCAGGCAATGCTTTGAGCGACGGAGACTTCATCAGCACTTCGGAAACATTGATTAACCATGAGGGTCTGGCTGCCAATACTGCTTACGACCTCTATGTAAAAGTTATCTGTTCCGCAACAGACGAGAGCGAAGCCTTCGGTCCTGTAACTTTCCGCACCGACTGCGATATACTCGCACTGCCGTACATCGAAGACTTTGAAGGCATGGAAGCAACAACGTCTTACTACTCAATAAAACATAATCCGCCATGCTGGACGATATTGGGTAACAGAACCACTCAGGCTTATAGCCTTTCCGAATATCCAAGCATTTGTGTTAACAGCGGTAACGGTAATAAGTATGCCTATGCCTCTTCGGGTGATAACGAAAAAACCGGTAACGACCTCACGATAGTTATCGCCAGCACCTCTGACGTGCTCTTCGCCGTTCTGCCGCAATTCAGTGACAACCTCTCCGGCGCCGTGATGAGTTTCACCTATGCTTATGAAAATTCAATTTTTTCACCGGCATTCACCGTAGGTTACATCACCGACAACGACAGCACCACCTACACAGCCTTCGACTTCACGCCTTCAATGGCTGCCGCCAAGACGCGTTACAGCGGTCATATCCTGCTGCCAGTGCTGCCGGATAACGCTCGCTTGGCAATCAAGGCCGTCGGAAGAACAAGCTCGTGGTACACCACCGGCATTGACAACGTGAGCGTGATTATGCCTCAAGATGTTACTTCTGACTATACACTCTGCCAAGGCGAAGACCTCGTCATCGACAGCGATGTAAAAGCCTATGCCGATGATCTCATAGTGGGTAACAATAATGTTGACCTCGGTATGCAATACGGCGCTTGGAACGAAGCGGCACAGCACTCTATCGCCAGCGTTATTGTCAACGAAATTGAGGAACGTACCATACAATACAGAATTTCACCCTCAATGCTGCCTTATGAAGTTAAGCACGAAAACCAACTCATCACCACACTGACGACTGGCACCGTAGGAGACTTCATCGAACTAGAGGCTATGCTTGCAAACTGCGTGTTCGTAACAGCGCAAATCACCATTGTTGAGGAAGGTCAGGCAACAGCCCTCAACGACCTCAGCGAAGGCTCAATAGCAGTGGCTCCTAACCCCGTTAAGGCCGGAGAACAAGTTACCGTACTGCACAACCTCACAGGTGAGCAAATGCGCGGCCTCAAAGCCGAAGTATTCGACATCAACGGCAAACTCATCAACCGCCAGAACATCGAATCGGAACACATCACCATCGACGGCTTCAACGCTGCCGGAGTATATATGCTCCGACTCACCAACGCCGCAGGCAACAGCTTCCGCGCTCAAGTGCTCGTGAAGTAATTACCGAACCATATCTAACCAAAAAGAGCGGACTCGCATTCGGGTCCGCTCTTTTTTATGTGCAAAAACCGGAAAAAGTCCTCGTTTTGATACTCAAAAAACCGGAAAAAGTCCTAAATCGTTTGTGGATATCAGAAAAATATGCTATATTTGTTTGACACAAACTGATAAAATTTTGTTGATTAACGGAGCTCGTCAAGTGGGGAAATCCTACCTGATTAGAGCTGTCGGACAGAAACTATTCAAAAACTATATTGAAATAAATCTTAAGGAGGATAGCCAAAGTGCCAAATAATTGGTGAAAATTGACAAAGGTATCAAGTATCTTCCAATATATTTCGCGATGTTTTATAAAGCACATGGCGCAAATATCAATCAGAATACTATAGTTTTACTACCAGAGTTGCCTCCGATAGTATAGCATCATTTGAGTTATTAAAATTTTTATTACACAATAGTTATAATTAAGCCATGAATCGAATTCTGTTAACTCTGATAAGTGTGCTGTTCGTCGTTGCTGCTTTGTTTGCCGGCGACGGCTCGTCAGCAACTTCGCCGCTCACCGTGCAGCAGGCCAAAGCAAAAAATGTCAGTACAACAACCAAATACTGGCTCACGGGATATGTTGTCGGCGAAATGTCGGCATATTCCAATAGCAAATGGTTCGTCAATATGGCGCCGCCGTTCGACGGATCGGTATTTCTCTTGGCAGATAATCCAAAAGAACAGGACTTTACGAAATGTATATGTCTGCAATTTCCGACATCAAGCAACGGCGCAGAACAGTATAGCCTTGACGAAAATCCGCAGTTCTGGCGCAAAAAGGTGTTGCTACAGGGCACTCGTGAACAGTATAATAATCTCGATGGCTTCAAGAAAATCACTGACTTTCAGTGTGTCAGTTCTGATATGACTAATGAGGCCGCGCTATGGGATTTTTTCGAGACTTTTGAGCAAGGTGAATTTACGCCACGTGTTGCAACGGATAAGTGGCAAGGCGGAGTTTATGAAGTTCGTGAATATGCCGACCGCCATGACAACGTCGGAACGGTTGTCAGCAGCTGGCAACTGCACAACGCTATCGTTGATGACGGTAAACCTAAGTGGGATGACCAATGTATATCGCTGCGTAATGCTAACGCCTATGCCGAACTCACTACCGACCGCAGCGAGGGAATAGGCGAAGTGGAATTTTGGGCGGGAAATCATGAGAACTATAAAGCAGCGCAACTGTCATTCACACTCTCAGTGTCTGTGGACCAAGGCGAGTCATGGACTAATATCGTGACAAATCAACAGGTTAGTAAATCCGCCAAGGCTACCACTAATGGAATGTCGCTCTATCGCTATGACGTCAACGTGCCCGGTCGGGTGAGAATACGTATTACAAAAACAGACTCTAACACCGGTATGGGACTGCAAATCGACGACCTGAAAATGAGCCGATATAGCAATCATGGCACAGCAATAAACAGCCCTGAAAATGATGATGATGCTCTTATTAGTGTTCAGAACAATCAGGTGTCGGTAATCGTACCTTACCCTCAAAACATATCTGTTTACACACCGCAAGGACAATGTCTAATGCAAAAAAATGAGGCAGAAACATTAAATATTTTTCTGCCTCAAGGGATATACATTTTGCGCACAAACTCAACAGCTCACAAGTTTGTTGTGAAATGATATCATTGCGAACGTTTTCGATAAGCCGAAACCAGTGCCGCTCGCGAGCAATGGTGAGGCGAGAAAACTAAGGATGAAATCCAACATTTAATGTTTTGCACACAAAGTAAGGACACGCCGCGGCGTGTCCTTTTTTATGCGTGAGCCATAGAGATTACATGACTACTGCGCGAGTATTGTGGCGGAGTAGGGCGCTACTTTGATGCTCGGCGAACTGATATGTCCCAAGCCCTCGGCATTGGCTTTGCCGTCTTGGGCAAGGATAGTATAATCACCGGCGGGTATATCAGCTTCCATGGTTTCAGCACTACCATTAAGCAGCACCACGAGAGATTTTGCGGAATCAATACCTTCTAAATCTTTGATGTGGTATATTATCAGCGCCTCACTCTGCGAAGGCAAAAACTCAACATGACGCCGTACAAGTTCGGCACTGCCCAGACGGAAACCTTTGTGCTGACGACGGATACGTATCATCTGGCGGTAGTATTCATACAAATCGTTGTACTTGAGTTTGTTCTCCCATGGAATGGTGTTAATCGAATCGGGACTCTGATAGCTGTTGTCGATACCGAGTTTTGTGCGGTATAGTTCCTCTCCGCCATAGATGAATGTCATTCCCTGCGACACGAGCACGCCCGTCTGCGCCAGCTTGTTCATGCGCAGTTTAGTGTCTTCGCTCTCGCCGGCAGCGCTTACATCTATGCGGTCGCGTAGGCAGTAGTTGTCGTGGCAGGTGATGTAGCTCACGTGCTGCATAGGCTCACCCGACCAACCGTCGCCGAATTTGCCGTCAGAATAGTCTATGCCACCCACCAGACCAAAGCATACCGCATTTTTGCCTGCACTGTTGCCTGATGCGAAACCGCGCTCGTGGTCGAATGGAGAACCTATCAAGGCATTACGTATGTCATCGCTGAATGCACCCACACGCGGCATCTTCCATGTCCACCTCTTCATTGCCAGGTCCTCTTCAGGATATGCCGGAGCCATGGCAGCCCAGCCCTCGCCATAAGTCAATATCGTGGGGTCTATTTTGTCAAGTGCGGCACGAATCTGACGCATGGTTTCTTGGTCATGAATGCCCATCAGGTCAAAGCGGAAACCGTCGATATGATATTCCCGTGCCCAATAGCACACCGACTCGACCATAAACCGGCGCATCATCTCATGGTCGCTTGCCGTCTCGTTGCCGCAGCCGGAACCATTGGCATAGCTGCCGTCAGAGTTCAGGCGGTAGAAATATTGCGGCACCACACGCCCGAGCGCACAGCCGGCAACGTTATATGTGTGGTTGTAAACAACATCCATCACTACGCGTATGCCAGCCGCATGCAGCGCCTGAACCATCTGCTTAACCTCCTTGATACGCGCTGTGGGGTCGTATGGGTCAGTCGAATAACCGCCTTCCGGTACGTTATAGTTTATCGGGTCGTAGCCCCAGTTGTAGTTGCCTTTAGAGAGGGTAGTCTCGTCTATGCTGCCATAGTCGAACATGGGCAGTATCTGAACATGTGTGATACCCAATTCTTTCAGGTGGTCAATGCCGGATGCGAGGCCGTCCGCCGTCTTTGTTCCCGTTTCAGTCAATGCCAAGAACTTGCCTTTGTGGTCAATGCCCGAATTGGGCGACATCGTAAAGTCGCGCAAGTGTGTTTCATAAACAACAATGTCAGTAGAATCATTCATCGCAGGTCGCTTGTCGTCAGCCCAGCCATCGGGATTGGTTTTGCTCATGTCAACAACAGCCGCGCGTGCGCCATTGACGCTCACCGCTTTGGCAAAGATACCCGGCGACTCCTCCGACCACTCTCCAGTCTGATATGAGCGAACAGTATAGTACTTGCCAAACAAGTCTCCCTTGACGGACGTATGCCAAAAATTGTTGTCATCTTTCTTAAGAGCGTAAGTCTCAAAATCTTCCGTCTCGGCGCTGTCGTAAATGCGGAGCTCCATCTGTTCCGCTACGGGAGACCAGAATGTAAACATAGTCTTGTTTTTGCCGTAAAGGCATTCGTCTTCAAGTTGTGTCGGCTTGACAGTGCAAGCCATTGCCGCTATGGCTGTCAGCATAATCAAAAAATAGTTTTTCATGATGTTAAGTAAAATATATACGGCAAAATTAGGAAATTTAAGTCTAAATAGCAACAAAAACAGAAAAAAAATACGCAAGTGCTTCGTATGCGAAAAAATATCAATTAATTTAATATCTACACACCTCTATTCCAAATCAAGGGCTATGACCGTCAGAGTTACAGCCATTGTGCGCATTAACTGCCGAGAGGTAAAAATGAAAAGTAACGACTGAAAACATAGGCAATGATAGTGAGTATTTCAGAGACCCGACTCACAAAAACTGCAATTTGTAGAATGTATTCCGCAAAATATTATAATTTTTTGCCGAATTGATTCTGCAAATTTGCATAATTGCAAAAATAAAAGTATTTTTGTAAACAGAAACATAATAGAGACAACTATGATTAGAAGACAACTGACAGATTTGCTGCTAAAGAGGATGCACACAGGCAAAGCTATTATGCTCATAGGTGCGCGTCAGACGGGCAAGACAACACTACTGCGTGAACTTATTAAAGGCGAAGATCAAGTGCTGTGGTTCAATGGTGATGAATTGGAAACGCGCACCCTATTCAATAATATAACAATAGCACAATTACGCACATATATTGGTCAAAACAAGATTGTAGTCGTTGATGAGGCTCAAAGGATAGAGAATATAGGGCTTAAAATGAAACTCATCACTGATAATTTTCCTGATATACAACTTATTATTACTGGCAGTTCTTCGTTTGAGTTGGCAAATAAAGTCAACGAACCGCTCACGGGACGTAAGTGGGAATATAATTTATTTCCGCTTTCATTTGCTGAATTAGCTATGCATTATGGTGTTTTTGAAGCTCAAAAACAATTGCCCGTCAGGCTTGTATTTGGCTGCTATCCGGATGTCGTATGTCATGCAGGTGATGAGCGTGCTATTCTATCACAACTGACCAATAGTTACCTATATAGAGACATCTTGGAATGGGAGCGCATCAAACATCCTGATAAGCTTGTGAGATTGATGCAGGCATTAGCGTATCAAGTAGGTAGCGAGGTATCATACAACGAATTGAGTCAACTCGTTCAGCTGGATAGAAGCACAATAGAAAAATACATCAACCTATTAGAGCAAACGCAAGTATTATTCCGTTTACCATCTTTTTCACGCAATTTGCGCAATGAGCTCAAAGCGAGCAGAAAAATATATTTTTATGACAATGGGATACGTAATGCGCTAATCGGGAATTACGCTGATATGGCTATGCGTCAGGACGCAGGACAACTTTGGGAAAATTATATGATAAGCGAATTAAGAAAGAAACGTCATTATGGTGAGGCTTATTGCAATACATGGTTTTGGAGAACGACTCAACAGCAAGAGATAGATTATTTGGAGGAGTCGGACGGGAAACTTGTTGCCTATGAATTCAAATGGAATCCTGCGAAGAAAACGCGTATAAGCAAAACGTTCCTAAATGCTTATCCTAATTCGAGTATAGAAACCATAAACCGAGAAAACTTCGTGCATTTTCTGATACGCTAAATATTAGACATTAATAAAGGTTCATGCCAACTTGAGGGGTATAGTTCTTAAGTTCGCATGAACCATTTTTATTTTGCCTACTCGTTGTTTGGATATTCGGCATTATCCCATTTTTATTTTGTTTTTTTATTATAGTTCAGAATGCTCTTATTATCTGGGGATATATAAGCAGTGAAAAATTCTTCCTTTGTTGAAAAATAATGTCCATTTTTATTGTATTCTGCGCTAATGGGTTCATTGATTCCAAAAATAGCCTGAATTGCTTCCTTGTAATAGAATGTTCTCTTAAATTCTTTCAAATAATTCTTAACAGTTAATAGAAAACCTCTTTTAGCCATGGCTATGCCTTGCAGTTTTGTCGGCTTGACAGTGCAAGCCGTTGCCACTATGGCTGTCAGCATAATCAATAAATAGTTTTTCATGGTATTAGTTAAGAGTTATGATATCAGTTAATGACCGGATAGCGGACACTCACGGGCACTATTTTCTCAATCTTGGCAAGTGTTTTCCCGCTTTTGTCCGTCACGGTATATGTGATTTTGTACTTTGCATCCTCTACATAGTCCGCTACCGCATAGCCGAGCAGGTATTGTTCCTGATAACTGATGCCGTCGGGTTCAGGAATGTTGAGGATATTTTCGCCCTCGACCTTGCTTATGCTCCATTTTGATGTCAACTCTCCCGTCTGTTTACTGATGGCTTTTGCCGCTTCATTGGCTTTCAGCACACCCCGTGTCTCCTTGTCATAGATAGCGAAATAGACCTTATCACCGATAGTGAGGTTGACATCTATGCCTTTGAGCACCGCCTGATGACTCGTGGTGGGACTTTTTGAGAAGGTCATCACAAAGCGCTCTATGGGATAGTCTTGAACAAGACGCACGCGCGACAAACCACTCTGCTCCGTGATAATCTGCGCGCTCTCCATCAAGTGGCTTTTCTGCATCAGTATGGCATGAGCCTGATTGCTGCCGGAGTAGGTCGAAGTCCAGTAGTATTCGATAGGCTCATCGTTTATAGTCCGGGATGAGTTGAATGGCAAAAATACAGCACCGAGGCTAACGAGGTTCTCGTACGCCATATATTCGAGTTTGTTTTCTATGTACTCCTTCTTGCGGGGATAGTTGTTGTTGTAATAGTAGTTGTCGCCCGTTTTGTTAGTGAATTTCAGAGACGCGAATGCCGCCCCTTGGTAGTCGTCGGGCAGTAGCATAAGCCCTGTAATGCCGTTATACGTCACTATGCAGTTCAGACTGTCGGCATTGGTGCGTTTATGCAGCAGATATTCCCATTCCTGAACTGTCAGCGTACGCCAAAAGCCGGCGAGGTCCTCGGCATTGGCTATGGGATTGTAAAGCCCCCAGTCGTATGCCGTGCCGGCGATGTCCATGGTTGGCAGGCTGCTCAACGAGTTGGCACGAGTACTACCGGCACCTGATGCACCATATGGCAGGTAGTCAAGAACAGAATTCGAACCACTCAAGTTTACGGCACTCTGCTGAATATCATACTGATTGTTGGCGAACCTGAACTTACGACCATTAAGCTCATATTGCAGATTACCCTTCGAGAAATAGACCTTCTTGGACGAAGACACCGAAAACAAGCGGTTCAGCGCACCATGTGGAATGTACGACTCCGATTCAGTATTGATATTGTTGTCAATACGTTCATTTTCAATGCTTTCTTGCGATGGCGTGCAACCGCACAGCAGCACGCAGAGACAGCACACTAAATAAAGAGATAATTTTTTCATTGTTGTATTTTTTTAAATTATGATTGCTTGTTTCAAGCAAAGTTAGTAAATTTTACGCAAATGCAATAATTATGATTTAATAATCAGAAAAATCATCGAAGTCTTTTTCAATGTTTTCAAAATCATCAAATTCTTTAATAATGCAATCAATATCAAATTTATGAATATCAAATAAAATCGAACCTTCATCATCTATGAAGCCGTACCATTCAAGTTGCTCAACCATTTCTTGATCTGACATATCGCCTTCACGAATCATTTTCTTGAAATATTCAAAACCAAATGGTCCTCCGCAATCTTCTGGTGGAGGGCAGCCCTTGCCGGCAAGGCAGCGTGGAAACTTTGTTTCCTCATCAGTTAAGTCCTCTAATGTAATCTGATGTATCCAATCATCACCGAAATCATATATACACGAATGTTTTTATAAAATTTTCCTCTAAAAACTGACGTACATTGACGGTTAGGGCTGGTGTTGTGAGTGTGCCAAAGAAAAGGAAATCGTCATCAGGTGATGGCTCGCCGATGCACCACCCTTTGTCGTATGCCTGTTTCTGGAATAGGTATAGATGACTTGTTGTCCAATCGAACGCTATCTGTATTGCATAGTGCAATTGGCGGAAATTAAAATAATCGGGTATAAGCAACCTGCGCCATATAGGTGGCTTGGTAATGTTTTTAATTTGAATTTTTAACTTGATAGCCATAATACTAATTATTTGGGATTTTGTATATGGAAAAGATAACACTTTTTAGTATGTGTGCCAAATAAATTCCTTTTTTGCACCTTAAAAACGTAATCTTACATTTAAAAGTGCAAAAGACCTCCAATAATTTTCAGAATTTTAGTCAGCATATAAAAGTAAAAAACAACAAAAAATGTCGAAAGTGTTTCGTATGTGAAAAAATATCAATATTTTTGTATCGCAAAGCATTAGTTTTGCAGTGTTGAGCTCACGCCGATGGGTGTATATATCTTCGGGTGGGTGAGATATACGACATATAAAATATCGGCGTCTTAAGCGCTTTGTTTTGGCTAACTCGAATCTGGTAAATTCAATCATCCAAAACACTGCGACACTAGACGCCTATAGTGTGTATACGTGTACACTCTTTGAGTATTCATGTATACGGCGTGGGCTACGGTGTTGCT
>DGSV01000111.1 GCA_002394025.1 Bacteroidales bacterium UBA4353 | reverse complement strand
CTCCCCTTTCTTCGACAGGGGAGGAGTGGCATCCGCACACAGCAAAGAGCCCGCGGCAAATATGCCGCGGCACCGAACAGAGACACGGGGAGGAGCGGCATCCGCACACAGCAAAGAAATACAAACACAAAAATACAAAAATACAAATACAAAAATACAAATACAAAAATACAAATACAAAAATACAAATACAAAAATACAAATACAAAAATACAAATACAAAAATACATCACACAAATACAAATACAAAAGAGGATGTGCAGGGTGCACATCCTCTTTTGTATTTATTACGGTCGGGTTACTTATTTATTACGGTCGGGTTACTTAACCAGGACTCGTCCGTGGAAGTGTTCTCCGGTGCCGGTGGTGATACGTACGAGGTATAGTCCATCGACATTAAATCCGGATACCTGCAATGGATAGAGTTCAGGAATGTCGTTGGTGACTTGTTTGCCTGTCATATCGATTACTTCGACACGCAGTCCGCGGCGCTGTTGCTCGGTGAAGTCGTAGTTGACATTGACGCTTTGTCCACGGTGTATGGGGTTCGGCGTGAGTGTTATGGCCTTGCTATTGACATTGATGAGTCCTTCGCCAAGGTCCACACGTGCTCTAACATTGATGATACTGTCGCATCCGAGAGCTGACACGTAGGTGTATTGCGCCGTGAATGTCTGTCCGTTGAGGACGTTATTTTCGGGCACTAGGATTTCCTGCTGACTCTCGAAGTGGTAGGGCAGCATAGCGCCTGTTACGGTAACGAGTGTATCGTGATATACGGGAGCTATGGTGCTGAGGTTGAGTCGGTGTACGGTTACGCATTCTGTCTCTGCGTCAGCCACTTCGACATCGTAGATACCGGCTTCGGCATAGCCTTCGGTGAACAGTTCGTCAACGTAGATATCTCCCAGACATATTGACTCTTGGTGTTCAACTATCGGTGCGTCGGTCACGGTGAGGTGCAAGATGCCCTGTACTTCGCATCCGCGACTGTTGACGGTAGGATAGTTATAGTAGCCGGAAGCATTGAATGTTTGGTCGCCACGTGTTATGGACTGTCCGTAGCATATCTCGACAGTTTCTTCGGGTTGTTCGATGAATACGTAGAGCTGCAGGTATGTGGTGCTGTCGCAACCGAGGTACGAGGGCTCTGTGGTTCCGAGGTAGGTACGTGTAGCCACGTTAGCGGCAGGTATTTCAAATCCGTAGCCTGAGTATGCCTGTCCGGCGCACACGGTGTCTTTGTAGTATGCCGTGATGGCCTGTTGCACATTGAGTGTGAGGTTGACACGCACTTCGCAGTTACCGCCTTGGTCGGCACGGTACTCGGTGAAGTTATGCTCACCGGCGGTGAGTTGCGATGCCGGAATATTGAAGCCGTGGTTCTGATAGTCATAGCCGTAGCAGATAGCGTCGTTATAGTTTTCAACGGCACTGATGCAGCGTAGGCTGATGTCGTCGATGGTGATGTTGTAGTTCGACGTACTGTTAGGCGTATATTGGAACGCGAGGCGATAGTCGGCAGAGGTCATGGTTTCGGGCAGGGTGAATACCGTATCGTTGAGGGTCGTGCTGTTGTCGAGCGTGGCTATGAGTACGAAGCTCGAGGCGTCGGCGGCATCGGTGAGGTAACCTATTGCCAGGCTTGGCGCAGAGCTATAGCTATTAGCCATCTTGTATGAGAACTGGAATTCAGCACCCGCCAGTTGCTGCGAGAATTCGGGCAGCAGGGTGTAGAAGGTTCCCGTGCTTGACGTTGATGT
This sequence comes from Bacteroidales bacterium UBA4353, assembly GCA_002394025.1. Lineage (GTDB taxonomy): Bacteria > Bacteroidota > Bacteroidia > Bacteroidales > Paludibacteraceae > UBA3747. Next base: position 16,074 of record DGSV01000111.1, on the reverse strand, counting down.
ATTGCCTCGGAGCACGAGCGCGTTACCTTGTGTTTGGGCGGTAACGAGTGCGGCATTGGCAACATCGTTGTTGTTGAGCAACGTCCAGCACTTAGGCTGCTGAGCGGCTACCTGGTTATCGAAGTTTTCGCTATAAGGCAGCGCCACGACATCACATTCTGTGAAGAATGAGAAGCGTTTCCACGACGAGGTACCTTCTTGGCAGTTGATACGTATGTAGGCGTTATATCCTGTAGCGGCATTGAGACCTTGCGCGGCGAATACGGGGTCAACGGTATGATTGATACGCGTGTCACCATCGCTGACGCTGTTGATTGACTCGTTACCGGTGAGCAGTACTATGTCGTAGCTTTCGGCATCGCCTTCTGACTGCCATGACAGGTAAGCGCTGTTAGTAGTGATATTCTGCGCTTGGAAGTCGCTGATACCACCACATGCCTGTTTTGTGAGGCTGATATTGCCGATGGCTGCCGGTGTCTGTGTTCCTGACGAACCGTCGTTGCGCCATGCGAATGCGAGTTTGAAGACGCCTGACTGCGGGATGTCGAACGAACCATCAAAGTGCTGCCAATCGGTAGCCTTTGAGAACACGTAGGACTCGCCATTGAGCAGTGATATGACACCTGCTGATGTTGGAGCCGCAACTCCACTATAGCCTGTCGCGAGAGATTCGGAACCGATGTAGAGATTATCACTTGTTCCTGACAGTTCATAACTGTCGGGGATGATTAATGCACGGAGGTAGTCGTACTCGGTACCCGTCGCTGACTGTTCGCCATTGGCTTTCCAGTCGAAGCTCAGGTCGTAGGTTCCGGCGGGCATTGAGATAGCCGCATAGGTCCATACTGACGCGGCAGAGCCTACGGAGTAAGCGTTGGCGGATCCGTCGTTTGATACGTAGAGGCCTACGCTATTGCCGGGTGCTAAGCCCGCTTCGTCTTCACCGAAGATCCATTGGTTGGTAAAGCTGCCGTTAGCGAACTCCCAAGCCGCCTTACCCTCTGCCGATGCGAAGTCGGAGAAGAAGGGTATGGTGTTAGGTTCTTTAGCCATGGTTGAGATATGAGCCATGCGGCTGTATTCGCCGTCGAGGCATATCGCACGGGCATAAATGTCATATACGATACCGCTCATCAGGTCGGTGAATATGGTGTCGCCTGAAGCTGCATATACAGGTCCGAAGTTGCTCGGCTGCGGTTCTTCACCTTCGGGCATCAGGGCGAGTTGCAAACCACTCATGTCAGCAGCATTGAAGGTGTAGCTGACGGTGATGGAACTGCTGGTAGTCTCGGTGACAGCAATCGCCGGAGCCTGGCAGCTTAACTTGGTTACAGAGACATTATCTATCGCCGCCGGTGGCTGGTTGCCGGTGCTATGGTCGTTGACCCATCCGAAGACAAGGCTATAGAGACCAGGATTGGTGATAACAATATCCTTAACTACCGATTGCCATGATGACTTCTGGTTGAGTTTGTAGGTTGAAGCGCCTACACTATCGAGAGCAAAGTAGTCGGCGATTTGAGGCAGTGAACTGTAAGAGACAGAAGAACCATTGATATTCAGGACATTGCTTGATGATATTGTCACTTCGTTACTTGCCGGCAAGAGGAATGCCTTGAGGTAGTCGTAGTTGCTTTCGCCATCTGCTTTCCAGTCGAACGCTATGGTATATGTTCCTGCTTCGGATATTTGCAAAGTGGCATACGCCCAAGATGCCGATACCGAGGTATTGGTATATTGATAGGTAGCGCCGTCATTGCTTATATAGAGCGCTTGCTGACCACCATTCACGGCATTAGCGTCTCCACCAATTACGAAGGCGTTGGTTGATGTTCCGCTGACGATATCCCATGCCACGATACTTTCATTGGATTCAAAATCGCTGTAGAACGGCAGTCGGCTGGGTTCGAAGGGTTTCACTGTGACCTTCGCCAAGCGGCTGTATTCACCAGTGAGACATATTCCACGGGCATAGATGTCGTATTTCGTACCTGCCTCGAGATTGCTGAATATGCTGTCACCGGATTGAGTAAGCACGACTCCGTAGTTTTCATCGGCGGGTAGAACACCACTTTCAACCAAAGCAAGCTGAACACCAGACATGATTTCCGTATCAACAGTGAAGTGAACTTCTGCTGTGCTGCTGGTGATATTCGTGACGTTGATTTGCGGAGCTTGGCAGGTGAGTTTATTGACATATACATTATCTATCGCCGCCGGCGGCTGGCTGCCGGTGCTATTGTCGTTGACCCATCCGAAAGCGAGGTAGTAAACACCAGGTGTGGTGATAGACACTTCTTTCTCTACAGAATTCCATGATGTTGAGCCGTTGAGCTTATAGGTAATAGAACTTACGCTGTCGAGTGCGAAGTAGTTGGCGATATTGGGCACTGAAGCGTATGATACCACAGTTCCGCTGATTTGCAAGCTGCCTGACGACGATACCGACAATTCATTGCTTGCCGGTAATAGTGCGGCCTTGAGATAGTCGTAAGTGCTTTCGCCGTTGGCTTTCCAGTCGAAGGATACCACATAGTCACCCGCCACGGGGAAGTTGAGAGTAGCGTAAGCCCATGAGGCTGATGTGGAATATGTGCTGTAGTAATACGATGAGCCGTCGTTGCTGATATAGAGAGCTTGCGAACCGCTATGTACCGCATCTGCCGCATCACCTATCATGAAGGCATTGGTAGAGCTTCCGGCAAATTCCCATGCTGCATTTTCCGAAGCCTCGAAGCCGCTGCTGAACGGCAGGTCGGCAGGAATAGCCGTGGTCTTGAACGAAAGCGTTTGCGTGAGTTGTGCTGACTCCTGCTGTTCGGAGCAACGGCTGGCAACAGAGACGTTACCACTATAAGCCGTGAGAGGCTGCAAGCCCTCGATGAGCAGTTCGGGAACATCGTTGATAACAACGTCGCCGGTGATATTGCCAATGCTGTAAACCACATGCCATGATGTCTCGTTCAGTCCGGGAGTCCATGACAGTTTCACGCTTTCGGCAGCAACATTAGTCACGAGAGCCGTTGGTGCCGGGCAGTCGGGCAATGTCGTGAACTGCACAGAAGGCAGTGATACAACTACCGACGTGTCACCCTCGGCGCATATCGCGCGTAGTGCTACAGAACCGCTGTACTGGGTTTCCATGCTGAGACCTTCGATAGTGCAGTTCGGAGCATTAACGATTTGCGAGCCTGAAACGGCATTGGCGCTGTTGGCGTTGAGAGTATAGGATACTTCCCATTGCGTTTCCTGACCACGGGGCTGCCATGCCACCTGAACAGTATTGTTTCCTACTGAGATTTCAGGAGTTTTCGGTGCCGGGCAGGTAACTTGCGTTATTGCCACATTGTCAATAGCCGCCGGCGGCGGAGTACCTGCGGTGCCGTCGTTACGCCAGAAGAAGATAAGTTTATACTCTCCGGCAGCATCTATGTCAACCTCTTGTGAGAAGTGCTTCCATGCGGATGAGACGTTGAACTTTCTGTCTGTTCCGGACGTTTCGCCGGTGAATACCGTCAAGCCGGGTACATTGGTAGGTATGGTAGCATAAGCCACCGTCTGACCACCAACTTTGATTGTATTAGAAGATACCACGATAGATGTATCAGCCGGCATGAGCATAGCCATCATATAGTCCCATGTTGTCTCGCCCTGCCCCTTCCAATCGAAGTCAATATTAATTTTGCCGGCAGCTGCGTTGAAGTGCATAGCGGCATAGGCTCCACTGGAAGTTGACGTATCGTAGTTATGAGCTCCCGTAGCGTCATTATCAGTGATATAGAGCGCCTGCGAGCCACTTTGTACGGCAGTAGCCGCACTGCCCACTATAAAGTGGTTATGAGATACATTACCTTGCGCGTCGGCATTATAAAGCGTGAAGGCATTGTCTTCACCTGCCTCGAAGCTGGTAGCGAAAGGCAGGTCGCGCGCCGCGGGTGGCAGAGGTTGGATATAGAACGACTTATTGGCTGATATTACAGACGAAGTGTCTGCCTCGCCGCAAATAGCTTTCAGCTCAACACGTCCGGAATATACATTGCCGGGTTGGAAGCCCTCGATGGTGAATTGCGGGTTGTCGCTGATAATCTGTGAGCCTGATATTTCCGTTGCCTGACCGGCATTGAAAGCGTAGTTCAGAGCCCATTGCGTTTCAGCATCGCCTGCGGTCCAAGACACAGACAATTCATTATCAGCGTTGAGTTCGCTCAATGTCAGAGCCGTAGGACGCGAGCAGCTGTTGCGGGATATAGCAAAGTTGTCGATTGCCGCGGGAGGCGGAGTTCCCGATGTACCATCGTTACGCCACATGAACGCCACTTGGTATTCGCCCGGGGTGGTGATATTAAATTCAGAACCGAAGCTTATCCATCCAGAACTAAAATTGAAGAAATTAGCTGACCCGTTGGTAATGACTTGCAGGTTCGGTATCACAGTGGCGCCCGGTATTGAGCTGTATGATACCGTGGCTTCATCAAGATATGCCGTACCTGAGGAAGATCCGAGTTGAACAGTAGAAGGCATAATCATTACCATCATATAGTCCCAAGGGGTTGACGTTCCTTCGCCGCCGGCTTTCCAGTCGAATGACAAGGCATAAGAACCGGGTTCGTCAAAGTTGAAATATGCCGTGGACCATGCCACTGAACTTGACGAGATATTATAGCTATAAGCTTGGGTAGCGGCATTATTGGATATATACATAGCCCGCGAGCCGGAAGCTACGGCATCAGCTGCGTTGCCGAAAATCCATTGGTTAGGTACTTCGTTGCCGTCGTTGTCATTGTTGTTAGGCACAAAGGCTATGTCTTCGTCTTGTTCGAAACCTGTGCTATAAGGTATGGCACGCGCCGAAGGTGGCAGAGCCCTGGTGGTGAACGTCGTTTGCAACTGACGTACGGCAGAAGTATCGCCCTCGGCACATACGGCGCGAACGTTGAATGTTCCGCTATAGGTCGTGAGCGCGGTGAGGTTCTCAAGGATAAACTGAGGAGCTTGCTGCACATCAAGCGAGCCGGCTACAGCGCCTTGGTTGAAGTTGTAGTCGATATGCCATGATGTCTCGGCACCTCCGGCAGTCCACGAGAATGTAGCGCTCTCGGATTCGCGGGTCACCGATATGCCACCTGGACGTGTGCAGGCGGCGGCGTAATAGACTTCTACGTCATCAATATAGAGCGGTGTGTAGGTATCGAAGAAGTTGACCTTGATAGCCAAGGTGGCTCCCGCGGGAACTTCACCATAGACGATGTTATTCTCGGTAGGCGATGAGTTTACAGTGATGTTGCTTACCGATACGAATGTTGTGGTATCAGCGGCGTTGGTCATATAGCCTGCCTGTGCCGACAGGTCGGAACTATAGGACGATGCTGCCCAAAGCGACATAGAGACGTTATTGAGACTACCCTCGAAATCAGGCAACAGGATATAGTCTGAAGCCACAGAATTGCTGCTTGAATAGATATAGAGTGATTTGCCGGACTCGTGTGAATAGGACGTTGAAGTGCTTACATAGACACTTTGCGTGTCAGGGTTCTTGATTACTGACCAGCACAGCGGCAACGATAGTGACTCGGTACTTTCAAAGTCTTGGTCGTATGGTAATTGCATTGCCGCACAACTCGTGAATATGGCTACAGAAGACCATGTCGGAGATACACCCGCTTCGTTCTGCGCGCGGACGTAAATCACATAACCTGTGATTGGCGACAGTTGGTCGAAAGTGATTGACGTTTCAGTTGTGAAATTCAGATCGGAGTCCGCAACATCGGCTATCGACTGTGAAGCATTGAGTATCACGTACTGATAACCGCTAACACCTTCTACCGCACTCCACATCACTGAGGCTGATGTTGCCGATATATTGTTAATGGATATCTCGCCGACCGACGGGCACACGATAGGATTGATGGAGAGATTGTCAATCGCGATAGGCGGTTGAGTGCCAGTACTATAGTCGTCCTTCCACGCGAAGGCGAGGTAGTAAATGCCTGCCTGCGAGATTTCTACGGATTCAGACAGTGTCTGCCATGAAGTACTGCCATTGAGGCGCGCGCCGTCATTGAGGATGATAATCCGGTCATCTTCAGGAGCCGTGAGACTGCCTGCTGAGGCAAAGACGTTGTTGTCGAGCATCAGGGTGTCAGGGCGTGCCGACATTTGCACATCAGTCGGCAGCAGGAATGCCAGGCCATAGTCGTAATTACCCTCGCCACCGCATATCCAATCGAAGTTTACTTGATAGTTGCCGGCTTGGGTGAAGTTGAGCACTAAATAAGCCCACGCTCCGGCTCTCTGGCCAACATCGTAGCTATTGGCGGTGCCGTCATTGGTTACGTATAGGGCTTGCGAGCCTCCGTTGTTGGCTCCGCTGCCTATAGTCCAGCGGTTAACGGCTTGCTCGCCGCTATCGTAAGTATTGATGAAGAACCAGTCGGCATTGTCAGTATCATTCTCAAATGATGTTGAGAACGGTATTTGCCGTGGAGTTGGTGTTGTGTGAACACTTAACTCTGATGACATCTCAGCCTGTACGTCTCCCTCACAAGTCGCTATTACATAGGCATAGTACTGCGTGTTGGGCGTGAGCCCCTCTACAGTGTATGAAGTACCGGCAACTGCCTGGCTTATAACAGGTTCAACACCTTCGGCATAATGTTGGTCGTAGATATTGAGCAGGAAGTTGCTGTTGCCGTTCGCCGCCCAAGTAATTCTTGCGCTGGTATCAGCAAGGTCACGTACGATAAGCGATGTGGCCGGTTTGCATTGTGGAGCTTCGCTGACTTCGATGTTATCGATATTGACGGCTATGTTATTGCCTGTAGGCACCTGAATAGTGATATAATGCGCGTTGGCAAATGGTGCCAGTTGCGGATTGGAAGCCAGATCGCTGAAGTATGCCGCATAGCTGTGGAATTCTCCGTCGCCGGGGATACTTATTGATGAGAGGTTAATCATCGAGCTGGCGTCTGCGGGGTCAATGATAACACCTAAGTTAATGGTGATCGCCGATGAGCTACGGAAGTCGCCTAAGAGTTGATAGTCAGCCAAAGAGCCTGACAGGCGCGGTAGCAGTATCGCAGCTTCTCCATTGATGAAAAGTGATTGTGTGCCACCGGCAGCAGCATTATTAGACAGTTCTGCACTGCCGCTGATAACATTCCAGCAGCTGAACTGATTATCGTTAGCCTCGAAGGACTCAATGTATGGCACTGACTTTTCTTCGCACTCGGTTTTGAGACGCACGAGACGGCTAAAGTCTGACAAAGTTCCGTCGGAGGAGCAAACACCCTGAACTGATACATAGTAAGTGGTGTTAGGTTCGAGGTCGTTGAGTGCGAGTGTATAATCACCTACGACATCTTCGGTGCGTACAGGAGTAGCGCTCGCAAGTTGCAGCCACGGGATATTCTGACTGAAGAAACTTACGCGATAATCACTCACTTCACCATTCCACTCGATAGTGGCGGAAGTGGACGTAACATCGAATATGCTGACACCCTTGACAGACGGGCAGTCACTACCCTTCTGCACACTAATCTGGTCGATAGCGCCGTACCAATAGGTGCTGCTCTCTTTGTCGTAATGGAACACTATGACATAGCCTTCGGGGATGTCATAACCTATGAACGGCACGGTATATTGCGTCTGGTTCTTGATATTGACATCAGTCTCGGGATTTATTGTAAATACCGGCACGAAGGTATTCTCATAATCATCGGGGTCGGCATATCCTACTACCATATTACCGCTGCTCGAGGCACTCTCGAACGATGCGTAGAAGGTCAGAATTGCCTTATCTGTGCCGAATACCAGTTCCGGCATTACAGCCCATTCCTGAGTATAGTTGAAGAACAGGCACTTGCCTGAACCGCCATAGCAGTATGAAGAATTGGATGATATGACAACGCGCGACGATGTCTGCCAGCATCCGAGGTCGTCAATGGACCCGTAGCTGTCGAAGTTTTCGGAATACCCGTCATTGGTGCCCAAAGGACCGCAATCGGTGCGGAATGAGTTACCGCTCACCCAACGGGAAGCATCGTCAGCTCCGCACAGAGCACGTACTGCTGTCTGATAGACGGTATTGGACTGCAAGCCGGCAACAACACCCGTCTTGGCGTTAAAGACTTGTTTGATGCTGTCCTGACCGAGAATTACAGCCACTTCCCAACTTGTATGACTATCGTCGCTATCGGCTACGGTCAAGGTCGCACTGGTCATTCCAACCTCAGAACTTCCAACGCCTTGAGGTTTAACACATGTCGGAGTCGGGGCAATGATGACATCATCAATATATATCGGACTGCCTTCACTATCTTCTTGGTCAGAGGTTATGATGACATATATTTGACCTGTGAGCGTTATCGGAGCCTCGAACTCATACCAACCTTCGGCGCTCTGCGCAGGAGCCTGCTCATAGCACGGACTGATATTGGCGAGTTGCGTGGCATTCAAGGTGTCAGGCGTAGTGCTAATCCACACTTTAACGTGCTCGTCAAGGTCTGTATAATACTCATCATAATAATCATACACTTCACAGATATTCGTGCGGTAGATATTCATATATAATGTGTAGCCCTCGCTGTTAATCTGTACCGCGGGTGACACGAGATTGGACTTATAATAGCAAGCCCCCTTCATCAAACTATGCGTACCGCTCGTGGCTTTTGTCGTGGTGCGGTACCATGCGCGGTCATAAGTTGACGCACCTGGCATAGACCAACAGTTGTCAAGAGCGGAAGCGTAAGCGGAAGAACTTGTCGGCCATCCTTCGTCATCGCTCTCGAAGTCGAAATGGAAGTCCTCAACAGCATATACCGAGCACTGCGTACTGAAAGAGCCTGACTTCGAGACAGCTACTGATGATTCCTCGGCGCATACCGCAGTAACGGAAATATCATAGTTATAAGCCGTCTTAGATGTCAATCCGCTCACAACAGCGAGAGTATCCTGCACCGTTTGGTTGAATACTTCGTTGCCGTTGAGGCTGACAACAACGTTCCAGGCATTGCCGTTGCCGCTGTCGTGCCATGAGAACACGGCTTGGTCTGAACCTACTTCATCAATTTTGATATTTGTGGGTTTGGGACATGGTGGCAGAGGCTCGATAAACAAGTTGTCGATACCGGCCTTTTTGGAGGATACGCCGGCATATTTGAATGCCAGAGCCTTAGCGTCTTGCGGCAGTTCGGCAAGAGATACCTCATACTCATATTTTCCGGCATTATTGGCGGCGCTGTATATCGCCGTGCGCGGCAGTGCCGGAGTCAGGGCATGGAAGGTCGTGGTGTCAGCAATATCCGTCACATAGCCGAAATAGAGATTTCCGGCACTGAGATCCTGATAGCTGTATGTGAAACGAACCTGATAGCCCGTCAGGTCAACATTATTGCTGGGCGGAAGTATGGCAAAGAGGTTAATGCCAGCTGCCGCGGGTTTGAACATCAGAGCGTTGTCGCCGGTAGCGCCGGTGGCTGAATATCCCTTGTCCATACCGATATTAATCATCACGCTCGGTGTTCCGACACCCTTGCTGCCCGGGAATTTCCAACACTCGGGATAGTTGGCGCTGTTCAAGGGATAGCTGTTGAAATTCTCCTCGAGGGGCACCACGAGTTGCGGACATTCGGTAACGAAAGTCACGGGGTCGGACCAGTCGCTCTCGCTGCCGTTATCGCACTGGGCTTTGAGTTTGACGGTATATGACGTATTATATGTCAGATTTGACAGAGAATAGCTCGCGGCATTGGCTGACAACAACTGCTCTGAGCCACCTTCAGGGGTGATGCTGATAGTCCACGCGTGAGCCTTACTGCTCTCATCCCAAGAAAGAAGAGCGGCATCCGTTGTGATATCGCTCACGGCAAGCCCCGAGGGACGTTTACAGGGCTCTTGGAATATCATTATGTCATCAACATAAATCGGCGTGGTGATATCCGACGGAGCAGCATAAATAACTATCGTAAGCCCCGTTGTGCCGGCATAAGACTCAGGCAACGCCACATAATATTCTGTCCATGACTGCGAGAGGTTGAAAGACGCTATACGCTCTACCGATGACAAATCGCCCAAAGCCGTCATAACACCTACCGACAACGTGCGCCCCGAAGCACCATAAGCCTTCAGGGTAATACTCAAATTGCCGAAATCGGAATCAATAGGAGGCGAGATGAGATAGGCACCATTGGTCGAGGTAGCACTGAAACTCGCCGAGTAGCCCGTAGAACCACTACGAATCGAGTTGCTGAAACCAACATTACCATCCTTATTCCAGCAGTCTGTCAACTGATTGCTGGCGAAACTCTCCTGAATAGGTAACTGCGACGTCGGCTCGCAATAGGTCTTGAAAACCAAAGACACCCAATCACCGGTGCCACCGTAGTCGTGCGAACAGTCTGAACGCATATACACATAATAAGTCGTGTTAACGTCAAGACCTTCAAGAACATAGAGTATCTCACCAGACGGAATGGTAGTGTCGAGGAACAGGTCCGTGGCACTCTCTATGGCATTGGCGGCAAGAGACGTCGTGGAAACCTTGAGAACAAAACTCGGGTCCTTGACCTGCTTGGTGTCGGTGATACCCCACATGATAATGGCATCGCTGGACGATACGCTAACTAATGACAAACCTGTGACATCCTCACACAACTCATTAGCTCTCAATGATGAGGACATAGCAACACCTAACGTCAACAACGCACAAGCAAGCCATCGGGTAAAACGAGTAAAGCTTTCTTTCATAAACGTGATGTTAAAAATGTTATTTACCTTTTTTATACTCTCAATAGTGTTGTAAAGCACAACAACTATTATTCAAACTGCAAATTTAATAATAAAATTTTACATAATCACAAAAAACGTAAGCAAATTTGCTGTTTTTATGCAATTTTGTTACAAATAACATCCTTTTTGCAAACTTCACTCATGAACATCAAGCCTCCTACCCCTGTTTTTTTGTTCTATCAAAAAAAATCGCTACCTTTGCCATTTACTTATGCGCTACGATGTTGTCATCATAGGTGCCGGTCTTGGCGGACTTGAATGTGGTGTGTTGCTTTCACGCCGCGGCAAACGTGTGTGCGTGCTTGAAAAGGAACACCTCGTTGGAGGCTGTCTGCAAGCCTACCGCCGGGGTAAGCACGACTTTGATACGGGATTTCATTATGTCGGCGGACTTGACGAGGGGCAAAAACTGCACAGTTTATTCTCGAATTTGGGACTCTGCGATTTACCGTGGCACAGAATGAACCGGGACTGCTTCGACAGAATAGTCATCGATGGCGAAGAATACGACTACCCGATGGGATTCGACAATTTCGAACAACGCATGACGAGCTATTTTCCGCACGAAGCGCAGGGTATCAGGCAATATGTCACACTATTACGCGAAATAGCGGAACACATAGGAGATACCGCCCATAGCCTGCCACTATTCAACATTTCCGCCAAACAATGGCTCGAGGAACGTATCGCGGATAGGAAACTGATAAAAGTGCTCTGCGGAGCTTCACTCAAGATGGAACTCTCGCCACGGCTACCACTATATACCTTTGCGCAAATCAACAGCAGTTTCATACAATCGGCATACCGGCTCAAAGGAAGCGGACAACAGGTAGCTGACCGACTCGCGGAGCTCATACGCCACAACGGCGGCGAAGTACGCGTCAAAGCCAAAGTAGAAAACCTTGAGGAGAATGACACACATATCACCGCAGCGATACTTGACAATGGGGAACGCCTAGAGGCGGACATATTCATCGCCGACATACATCCCGCGGCAGCAATGACACTCTTGCAGGACAGCAAACTCGTAAAACGAATACAACGAAACAGGTTCGCCCGACTTGATAACACATACGGAATGCTCACCGTGAGTCTGATACTCAAAGGCGATGGCATACCTTATAACGACAGAAACACATACGTATATGACGGCATTGACGATTTTTGGAATCCGGAGCAAATGGCGCAAGGCAATGCAGTGCTAATCACAGAACGCTATGAAGCTACGGACAGATGCCATCAAATAGACATACTCACACCCGTAATATGGCAAGAAGTAGAACAATGGCAAGACACCCATGTCATGCACCGAGGCCACGATTACGAACTTTGGAAACAGCGCAGAGCGCAAAAAGCGATAAGTTTGGCACAAAATGTGTTATTTGAAACGAAGAAACAAGGAACAAAGAATAAAGAACAAAGAAGTGAAGCGTCAGTAAATGATTTGATAGACAAGATTTATGTATCATCACCGCTGACCTATCGCGACTATACAGCCACTGCCCAAGGTTCGGCATACGGCATCCGCAAAGATTGCGAAAACATCATGTTCACACTGCTCTCACCGCGCACTGCGGCACCAAACCTGCTGCTCACAGGACAAAACCTCAACCTGCACGGCATACTGGGAACATCAATGACAGCACAGATGACAGTAGAAGAAGTTGAGAAAATGGAAATTGAGAAATTGAGAAACAACTAGAAATACTAGAACAACTAGAACAAGAACAAACCAACATATATATGTACGCATTAGTAACCGGCGGTAGCCGCGGCATAGGTCGCGCAGCCGCGATAAAACTCGCCCAATCAGGCTATAACGTTATCATCAACTACGTCTCTAACGACGCAAAAGCCCAAGAAACGCTCGATAGCATCCGAGCCAATGGCGGCGACGGAGAACTGCTCAAATTCGACGTTAGCGACCAACAAGCCACACAACAGGCACTGGAAAAATGGCAGGCAGAACATAAAGGAGAATATATCGCCGTACTGGTTAATAATGCCGGCATACGCCGCGATAATCTGCTGCTATGGATGGAACCCGATGACTGGTACAAAGTTATTGGAACGGCACTCAACGCTTTTTATAATGTCACACAACCGCTGATACAACCCATGTGCCGCAAAAAATTCGGACGAATAATAAACGTTGCTTCCGTATCAGGACTCATAGGACTGCCGGGACAAACCAATTATTCTGCGGCAAAAGGAGGCATCATAGCGGCGACAAAAGCCCTGTCAAAAGAAGTGGCTCCGAAAAATGTCACAGTAAACGCCATAGCCCCGGGATTCATAAAAACAGATATGGTCGAGGGACTTGATGAGGAAGAACTCAAGAAAACAATACCGGCAAAACGCTTCGGAGAAGCCGAAGAAGTCGCAGAACTCATAGCATTCCTTGCATCAGACAAAGCGGCATACATCACAGGAGAAACAATAGCAATCACCGGAGGACTGAATTAGGAGAACAAAGAACAAGAATTTACTGACGCGTTTACTATTTGACAATTTATGGGGTAATTTACAGTCCTGACCCCTGACTCAAAAAACACCTCCCATAGCAGGAGTGGAAGAAAAATTGCAACGTTTTCGATAAGCAGAAACCAATGCCGCTTGCGAGAAATGGTGAGGCGGGAATGTTGCGGTTAAGCGAGTACAAAAGAACACCTTAGCCAAATCTAGTAAATCTAGAAAATCTAGTAAATCTAGAAAATCTAGCAAAAAAAAAAATCGAGATAATAAACTCTAAATAAAATGAAAAAAATTCTACTAACACTTTTTGCCGCCGTAATGGTATTTACGATATCTGCCCAGCAGCAAGAAGCCATGAACAACATCCTCAAACTCAACGCTAAGGTCAAAAACTTTGAGGGAACTTTCAGCCGCGAGGTATATCTCAAAGCCACCGGCAACACCACCAAATCATCCGGTACGCTCTATTTTCAGGGCACCAAACTGAGCATGATATATAGTGACCCAAAAGGTGAAATACTTGTGCTCGACGGCACTAATTTCACGCAAGCTAAACCTGACGGAAAAGTTCAGACACCTAACATCGAAAAACTTGAGATGTTCCACAATCTCCACTACACGCTGCTCTATTCCATGGCAGGCAAAATAAGCGATGTGGCAAAGGAAAATGAAGGCAAGGTCACAGGCTTCAAAGACAACGGCAAGCAGTACGTATTCACCATCACCAAAGACAAAAAACGCGGACTTATTAGCCAGTTAGTACTCACCTACGACAAAAAAGACGGCACACTACAGTCCATGAAGATGGTGGACAAAGCCGGCGGCTACAGCCTCTACACATTTACCGGAGCCAAGAAAATCAACACCACTATAGACGCCGCAAAATTCGTCGCTCCGAAAAAAGGACGCGAGAAAAAGAACTAATACAATGGCATTAACATGTATAGATCTTAACACTCTGCGAAAGTATCTCGACTACGTTGACCATAGAATCCTCAAATATATAGAGAAACGCCAACAGTTGGCACGTCAAATAGGTATGGTCAAGAAAGCATCGGAAAAGCCCATCGAAGACCCTACAAGATTTCAACAAGTCGTCATGGACCGCATCGAAGTTGGCACACGACGAGGTATCTCCGAGGACTGCATCATAACAATCTGGAATGCCCTGCACGAAGAGGCACTCCGCATAGAACGGGAATCGTAATCATCAGCGTGAGTAAAACACATATTGCACTTATCCGAAGCCTGCAGCGCAAAAAAGAGCGCGACAGGCTCGGTCTTTTTGTTGCAGAAGGCTCAAAAACCATCAGTGAACTACTGCCGCATTTCCGCTGCCACTCACTATTCAGCACCAATCTCACCCTGCTGCCCGACGCACAATATATCAATGACAAAGAACTCCAACGACTCTCACTACTGCAAACTCCACAGGACGCCATAGCGATATTCCATAAGCGTGACGCTACGGAGATAACTTTCGATGATATTATCATCATTCTTGATGGTGTGCAAGACCCCGGAAATGTGGGCACAATAATACGCCTCGCCGATTGGTATGGCATACGGCATATCGTCTGCGGCAACGACTGCGCTGACTGCTACAACCCAAAAACCGTGCAAGCTACCATGGGTTCGTTAGCACGAGTCAACATCAAATACGTCTCTCAACTTGACCTATGGCTTAACAATATTCCCCGCACAATACCCATCTACGGCACTCTGCTCGACGGAAATGATATCTACTCTACAGCCACCACCACACCGGCACTCATCATCATGGGCAGCGAAGGACACGGCATAAGCCAACCTGTGAGAGACAAAATAACACATAAAATAAGGATAAATCCATACCCGCCTGAACACCCTACCGCAGAATCACTCAACGTGGCTATAGCGGCGGCTATCACCATAGCCGAATTCAGAAGACGAAAATAGATAACGACATTAACCCCTAATAAATACTCACTAATATGCAATTCACAGCCCAACAGATAGCGCAAGCCGTCAACGGCACAGTAGTTGGCAACCCTGACATCACCGCCAATGACTTCGCTAAAATCGAAGAAGCCAAACCAGGCTCGTTATGCTTTGTGATGGATGCCAAATACGTCCACTACCTTGCCGACACCCAAGCTTCCGTAATTCTCATCAATAGCGACATAGCTGTTGAACATCCCACATCGGCAACACTCATACGCGTCGATAACGCCCGCCAAGCAATGGCAGACCTACTCAAAATGGTCGAAGATGTCATCAACCCGCGCCGCCACGGAATGGAACAACCATGCTTCGTGGCGCAAGGCACCACAGTGCCGCAAGACACATACCTCGGAGCTTTTGCATATATCGGCAAGAACGTACGCATCGGCAGCAACGTACAGATATACCCTCACTGCTACATAGGCGATAACGTCATCATTGGCGATAATACCACGCTATATGATGGAGTAAAAATCTACTACAACACACGCATCGGCAGCAACTGTATGCTCCACGCAGGAGTCGTAGTAGGCTCCGACGGCTTCGGATTTGAACCTGACAAAGAAGGCACATACCATAAAGTGCCGCAAATCGGAGACGTAATTATCGAAGACGACGTGGAAATCGGAGCCAACACCACCATCGACCGCGCCACCATGGGTGCAACAGTGGTCAAGCGCGGAACCAAGCTCGACAACCTCATCCAGGTGGCACACAATGTGGAGATTGGCGAGAACAACGTCATGGCTGCACAGGTGGGCATCGCTGGCTCCACCAAGATTGGTAACCACAACATGGTGGGCGGCCAGGTGGGATTTGCCGGGCACATCA
>DGSV01000115.1 GCA_002394025.1 Bacteroidales bacterium UBA4353 | reverse complement strand
GACGTAGCGATCTGCTACACGACGCAAAAACCAGTTGACGATGCACCTTGCCCGCGCGGCCTTGATGAGTGCGAGAGCGAGGCGTGTGATGAGTATTTTATAGCTTATTCGGGGTGAGGTGAAAATGCTTCAACAAGTAGACATATTTGGAAGAACTAAACTTGAAAAGACATTAAGCCAAATAAAAGCGTTTGAACCGAAAGACGGCTATTATCTGGCCTTTAGCGGCGGTAAAGATTCGCAATGCATTTACCATCTTTGCAAGATGGCGGGCGTTAAGTTCGACGCCCATTATTCAATAACAAGCGTTGACCCGCCCGAGTTGGTGCGGTTCATTATGAAGCACTATCCAGACGTAAAAAGAGAGGCGCATAAAGACAAGAACGGACGGCCTATTACTATGTGGTCGTTGATCGCACAGGAAAACATACCGCCGACACGCAAAACCCGCTATTGTTGCGAACGGCTCAAAGAGACGAACGGCGGCGGGCGGGTAACAATGACCGGCGTTAGATGGGCAGAAAGCGCGAACAGGCGAAACAATCAAGGGCTTGTAACTCTGATTGGTAAACCTAAAACCACAGCCAAAACCCTTGAGGAGATCGGCGCAAATTTTATGAAAACCGAACGGGGGGGGGTGGTACTGAACTACGACGATGCCGAAACACGCAGAGCGGTTGAACTGTGTTATAGGACTAATAAAACGTTGGTCAACCCTATAATAGAGTGGGATGATTCGGACGTATGGGAATTTTTAAATGAGGTTGTAAAAGTGCCGCACTGCTCACTTTACGATGAGGGATTTAAACGGCTCGGGTGCATTGGCTGTCCGTTACAAGGCGCAAAGGGTATGAAGCGCGATTTCGAACGGTGGCCCAAGTACAAAGAATTGTATATCAAGGCTATGGAAAAGATGGTAGAGAACCATCCCGGCGAAATTAGGATAGCGGCCGGCGAAGAAGCCGGGGGCTACAAGTATTCGAAGCATGATTCGAGTGGTGTTCGTTCGGTAAGGGAACAAGCGCAAGCAATATTTGATTGGTGGATTGGGATAATCGGGAAGGAGTACAAATGACCGATCTAATAATATTCACTGTAGCAATTAACGTGTTGATATTCTCAATCGTAGTATTTCTATTAAGGCGGTAAGACATGACCGATTTAACTAAAGACGAGGCTTTCGCTATAGCGGAATTTATTGACAAGAACATCTTTCAAGCCATTAGGGTTGATGAGGATTGGGACAGCTTGCAGTATCTGAGAAATCTAATACACGGCTATGAAAAGTGCTGCAAGCTGAGTGGTTACGTGGGTTTGACCGAGCACAGGGAGGAGATATGAGCGTAGTAGTCAATGGCATGGAGATGCCGGAATCATGTAGAGAGTGCCCGTTTGAACAGTATTATTCAAACTGCGGAGAGACACGTTGTAGGGCGACTAATGCGATATTGGCTATCAATTATCACACATTAGGATTCGAGGGACGGCATATAGGATGCCCGTTGGAAGAGTGGATATTTCAGGACTTTGACCACGATGAGAGAGTATGAGCGATCTGATAGAACGTTGGGCAGTAATAGAACTCTTGTCAGATAGGCGATGTAATACTAATTGCTTTGACGAATCAGGGCAGAAGATTTATGAGGAATTGTCAAAGGCAATAGAGGACGTTAAAGACTTACCATCCACACAGTCAGAGTGGAACAATCATACAGTTGCCTGTCTACTTGCAGAACTTTTTGATGATACTTGCGCTTGCAACTATAACGACATAGACGAATGGTTGCCGGAAAAATGCGAACTGTTGGACTCCTGCCCGCATACTGACGGCGTTGCGTGTTGGGAGCAGTTTTTGAAGCACAAAGCAGAAAGGAGAGCCGATGAGTGATTTAATCAGCAGACGGGCGGCGATTGATGCGTTGTGGAATGCGTTATACGCCTATGAGGATAAGACGGAAAAACAGTTCCAAGAATCTGATGAGCTGGATGTCGGTGATTGGACTGTGCATCGTATATTCGTTCAGAACATGAGCGATATTGATCGGCAAACCATACTTGCACTGCCATCCGCACAGCCAGAGCGCAAGACGGGGAAATGGGAAGAGAAAGAAGTGTCGAGCGATAAGGTCATTGACGAGTGGCAAAGCGCAAGGTGCTCGGTATGCGGCCTGTATCATACGACACCGTATATGTATTTCTTTGATAACTATAAATTCTGTCCAAACTGCGGAGCAGATATGAGAGGTGAGTAATGTTTATTACGACCGAAGTCATTATAACATTTGAACCGATTAAAGAGGCTGATGCTATCCGCAAATTCCAAGCAGAGAATGATATGTCCGAATGGCAATATAGCGATTGTACGGTTGGGATAACCTTTAAGTGGAAGCAGACTATAAAGGCAGATATGAGAGGTGATGACCATGAGGATGATTAACGCCGACGATTTGCTAATGCTGATTGATGACCACGACAACATGGTGCTTAAAAATGTTAATAGTAGCTGTCTTAAAGATGTTTACAAAATGGCTCATGTGCATATCAAAGACCTTATCAAAATGATGCCGA
>DGSV01000006.1 GCA_002394025.1 Bacteroidales bacterium UBA4353 | reverse complement strand
GGTTGAACCACACCGAAACGGTCGATACGTGTACGCAGCACGTTGAACGAGTTCTGGATAGCGCCGTCCACTTCCTCGCGGATCACTTTCTCTACCTCGGCATTCGTGGAGTTCAGCGTCACTTTGTCCTTGAGTTCGAAAGTAGAGAAGATCGAAGCGAGTTGTCCGTTCGGGTCCACTTCGTTGAACGACTCGATGAAGAGCGTTACGAAATCAGCGCCGCTTGATTTCTGTTTCTGTTTGGCGCGTGCGAGAGCCTCTTTGTAATTCGGGGTCTCGTTGTGTCCGCTGAGGGCGTCGAGAATGTCCGGAACGGAAACCTCCATGGTCACGTTCATACCGCCCTTGAGGTCAAGACCAAGGTTGATCTCGCGTTCGCGGCACTCTTTCAAGGTATAGCCCAGCCACACCTTCTGACCCGACAAACTGTCGAGGTATGCGTACTCCTTATCCTTGTCGCCCTGAGCCAATTCTTGTGCCTTCTTATTATAGTGAGAAGTCACAAAATTGAATGACAGAGAGAAAAGGCATGCCAGAGCAAGCAGTACCGCAAAAATTCGGATAATTGCTTTTTGCATGGTTTAATGTTTGTTATAATTTATTTTCTTATTTCAATACGTTGTTATTCAGGCTAATTGCCAAAAAGTTTGCAAATTTACGCATTTTTATCGAATTATGCAAATTTGTTTGAATGGTAATTTTTGTGTAATTTTGCTCCCATGGTAAGTAATGAGATATCCTTGACCCCAAAAGAGCGCTATGCTCAGTTATGTTCCTCGGGTGCTGACATACCTCTTTTCATGCAGCACTGGTGGCTTGAGTGCGTGTGTGCCGGCAAGCGTTGGGAGGTGTGGCTCTATCTTGATGCTTCAGGTTCCATACTTGCCGCCATGCCCTACCTCTACCGCCGCCGTATGGGCAATGTGCGCTTTGTTGTCCAACCCACTCATTCACAGCTCGGCGGGGTATGGCTCAGCCCTGAGGTTCGCAATGACGAAGCTCTGCAGTACACCATCGCCGAGAGCCTTGTGCAGCACCTCAAGAGCCTAAAACTATGGTACTACTACCAGCAGTATAATATCGGCAGTCCGATGGTTGGCATATTGAGTTCGATGGGCTTCACCGTCAAGCGGCGCGTGACGTATCGCATTGACGACGTCTCGGATATGGCTGCCGTAGAGCGTGCGTGCAGCAAAAACAAAAAGCGTCAGCTTCAGCATGCCATAGACCTAACCGTGCGGCATGATATGGACCCCGAGGAGTTTTATAACTACCACCGCGACACACTGCATCGGCGTCGACGGGAGATCAGCTACACACGCGAATACTTCCTCGTGCTCTACCATCATGCCCTGCGGCGCGGTCAAGGCGAGATTATTTCGCTTCACGACAACCACGGAACAACACTGGCAGCCGCTTTTGTGGTATGGGACAACACAGCCCTCTACTATCTCATACCCGCCTTCGACATCAGCCGCAAAGAAACGGGAGCATCGGCGCGTTTGCCCATAGAAGCCATGAAACTGGCATCGGAAAAAGGCATAGCTTTCGACTTTGAAGGCAGTATGATACCCGGAGTGGCAAAACACTACCAACAATATGGCACCACTGCCGTGGAATACTTCAGCGTGGAGCGCGTTTACACACCGCTATTCCGCCTGATGAGATGGATATACAGAATTAAAAACAGGAAAAAAATTTGAAGCCACATCTGCTCATATTTTCTTTGATGTTCATGCTAATGTCGTGCAGCGAGGACTCCGCGGATTTGCGTACCAACACACCTCAAGGCAACTTCGAAGCATTATGGAACATCATCGATACCCGCTACTGCTATTTCGACGAGAAGGATATCGATTGGCAGGGTGTGCGAGATAAGCTTCAACCCCGTGCCGACAATATCAGGCAGGGTGACCACTGGGCGCTATTCTACTTGTTGTCAGATATGCTTGACACCCTGCGTGACAGCCATGTCAACCTCTATACGCCATTTGACATGAGCCATTATGACGACCGCTATGCCGACTATCCGCAATGCTTCAGCAGTAGCCTGATATTTCATGACAAATACCTCGGCAGTGACTATCACATCGCCGGAGGGCTCTACTACCAATATCTTCGTGACAGCGTGGGTTATGTGCGCTACTCGTCGATGAACACTGCCATATCCGTGGCTAACATCGCGTACGTCTTCAATTATTTCCAACGCGCCCGTGGCATCATCATTGACTTGCGCGGCAATCCCGGAGGTTCATTGAACTACAGCGAACTTCTCGCCTCATCATTCATGGAAAGCGACACCGAAGTAGGCTATCGCCGCCATAAGACCGGTACAGGGCACACGCAGTTCAGCAGTCCACAAAAAATCACCTTAAAGCCCTCAGCGACACAATGGCTGCGCCCGGCCGTGCTACTTGCCGACCGCGGCACCTACTCTGCCGCCAACCACTGCGTACTATGCATGAGTTACGCCCCAAAGGTAACAATAATAGGCTGCAAATCAGGCGGTGGAGGAGCTCTACCCATGAGCTACGAGCTTCCTAACGGGTGGTTGGTCAGGCTCTCGTCAGTACCCATGTATGACATGAACATGAATAGCATCGAAGACGGCATAGAACCCGACATCACGCTACCCCTTGACATCGAACTGGCACGACAAGGCACCGACAATCTTATCGAGACGGCAATAGACCACATACTATCAAACTGAAAAATACCGCCTTATGCACACAGAACAAGGCGGTATTTGTATGTTGTATATTAACTATATTTTCTTTTGTTAAAAAGGCAACTCCTTTATTATGAAAACAAAAAAAGCACTCTCATACGGAAAAGCAAAAAAAATTTTGCTTTTCGCTCATT
>DGSV01000108.1 GCA_002394025.1 Bacteroidales bacterium UBA4353 | reverse complement strand
GGTTCTGGTACTGTTTGGCAACAGATACCACGAAACGCAGATTGGCGCTCACTAGCTTCTCAAGGGCACGTGTGTCACCCTGACGAATCTTTTGAGCTAATTCTACTTCTTCTTCGACCGAGATGAGTTGCTCACGACCAATTTCCTGAAGGTACTTGTCAAGAGACTGGCTTTCACGATTTGTGATTGAATGAGTAATTTTTAGTTGTCGCATGTATTATTTATGCAATGGTTAGGAATGTTTTCCGTGCAAAAATTGTGCCTAAATGTCAGCTGACATCTTTGGCAATAAACCTGTTATTAAAATATGGTATTGTCGTTTCAGAATTTTTTGTCTTCGGGTACTGGTCCATACTGGTTCTCCATTTGTTCTCCCTGCATGAAGATACCCATGTATAGCAGAATCAGACCACCAACGAGTGGAATTAATGCTATCAGTACAAACCATCCGCTCTTGCCCAAATCGTGCATACGCCTCACGTTGATGCCTAGACCGGGGAGAAGCAGTGCCAATGATAGTAGTCCTGACAGAATACCTATCCCAAGTATATTATCAAGAAGCAATGCGATGAGCGACAGGCAAATGTTGACAAGTACGAAACCAGCATAGCAATACCTGCCTGTACGACCCTCGAAATCTACATAGTGCTCTTTGAGAACACTGATGAAGTAGAGGTCCATGAATTGTTTTAATTTTTCCATAGTGGTATGTGTTTAAGTGTTTAAGTGTTGTTTTAATTTCTTATCAACTCTTACTTAATACTGGCTTAAGGCGGCTTCTACTTCACCATTAATGAGTGCAGCGAAGTCTTCAGCCTTCATCGCGCCTTTATCGCCTTCGCCTTGGCGACGAACCGAAACAACGCGTTCTGCTTCTTCTTTCTCACCCACTATAAGCATATATGGTATGCGGCGCAATTCGTTGTCGCGTATTTTGCGACCTATTTTTTCGTTGCGGTCGTCAACCAGTGTGCGCACTCCAAGGTCGTTGAGTTGTTGCGCTACGGCTTGAGCATAGTCGTTGAACTTCTCTGATATGGGCAGCACAATAGCCTGATCCGGTGTCAGCCACAATGGGAATTTGCCGGCGGTGTGTTCTATCAGTACCGCCACGAAACGTTCCATAGACCCAAATGGAGCGCGGTGTATCATAACAGGACGGTGCTTCTGATTATCCTCTCCGGTGTATTCCAACTCAAAACGTTCAGGCAGGTTGTAATCGACTTGTATCGTACCCAACTGCCAACGGCGTCCTATGGCGTCCTTAACCATGAAATCGAGTTTAGGACCATAGAATGCCGCTTCACCATATTCCACGCGGGCTTGGAGGCCTTTTTCTTCGCACGCTTCGATGATGGCGCGTTCGGCTTTTGCCCATACCTCGTCGCTGCCGACGTATTTGGTGTTGTTGTTCGGATCACGCAGTGATATCTGAGCCTCAACTTGTTTGAAATCAAGGGCTTTGAAGATAATCTGGATGATGTCCATTACTTTGAGGAACTCTTCTTTGACTTGGTCGGGGCGGCAGAAGATATGAGCGTCATCTTGTGTGAACGAACGTACGCGCGTAAGTCCGTGCAGTTCACCACTTTGTTCATAGCGATATACCGTTCCGAATTCTGCGATGCGCAGCGGCAGGTCTTTGTAGCTGCGCGGGCTGTTGCGGAATATCATGCAGTGGTGAGGGCAGTTCATGGGTTTGAGCAGATATACTTCACCTTCCTCGGGGGTCGTGATGGGTTGGAACGAGTCTTTGCCATAGTGATCCCAGTGACCTGATGTGACATAGAGCTGCTTATTGCCGATGTGAGGTGTGATAACTTGCTGATATCCGAACCGTTTCTGGATCTTCTTGAGGAAGTCTTCGAGGCGCAGACGCAGTTGAGTTCCGCGCGGCAACCATATTGGTAGTCCTTTGCCCACCATATCCGAGAACATGAATAGGTCAAGTTCTTTGCCTATCTTGCGGTGGTCGCGTTTTTTGGCTTCTTCAAGCAGCACGAGGTATTCGTCGAGCATCTTTTTCTTGGGGAATGAGATGCCGTAGATGCGTGTCATCATTTTACGCTTCTCGTCGCCGCGCCAATAAGCTCCTGCTACATTGAGCACCTTTATGGCTTTGATGGGGGCTGTGGAAGGAATGTGCGGACCGCGACATAGGTCGGTGAAGTTGCCCTGCGTATAGGTGGTGATAGTTCCGTCCTCAAGGTCGTTGATGAGCTCTATTTTGTATGTCTCGCCGCGTTCGCCGAACATCTTCAACGCATCGCTCTTGGAAATCTCCTTGCGTACCAGCGTCTCGCCTTTGCGCGCCAGCTCCATCATCTTGTCCTCTATGGCTTTCAGGTCACCTTCTTTGATAGTCACTCCCTCACCCGGGTCAACGTCGTAGTAGAAACCTTGCTCTATGGCTGGACCGATACCGAATTGTATGTTGGGATAAAGTTCCTGCAGAGCCTCTGCCATGAGGTGTGCCGAGGTGTGCCAGAAAGCGTGCTTGCCGCCCTCGTCTTCCCATTTCAGCAAACGAACGCTGGCGTCTGCGCTGATCGGACGACTCAAGTCCCGCACCTCACCATTGACCTCTACGGCTAATACTTCTTGCGCAAGGCGGCTGCTGATGCTCTCAGCGATTTCCATGCCGCTTACACCTTCTTGATATTGACGGACACTGCCGTCAGGAAATGTGATGTTTATCATTGTTTTATGTTATTATTACTCGCTAACGAATGCGAAATACCGCAAAATATCCTACAAAGTTAGGATTTTTTTTCGAAATGGCAAAATCCGTGGTGAATGTATTTGGGCTAACTTGAAAATATGTAACAGGTATTTGCATATCTCGAATTAAATTTTTAATTTTGCATTCGTGAATAAGTTCGTATAAGATAATAAGCTACTAATTAAGCACTATTTCTTATGCTTTAGTTTAGATATTATTATTAACCAACAAATATACTATTATGACAAAGAAACTTCTATTTTTTTTATTTGTAAGTTTGTTAGTGCTTTCATGTAAGAAGTCTTCCGATGAACCGGAGGTAAGTCCAGCTTCCGAGATAACCTTGTCCTTGGATTATAAATTAATTGACGAGGGTACCTTCACCGTAGATGTTACAGCCGATGGTTCTTGGGTAACTTTTGTCGATAAATCTTGGGTTACTCTCAGCCAGAAATCAGGCGAAGGTAATGCTTCGGTTGATATAACGGTTGAAAAAGGCGGTTATGACGAGGCTGTGGTGCGTTTTATTTCAGGAGAGAATGTTGTGTCTCTTGAAATTGTGCGCAAATCCGACGGTTCAGATGATACTCACTTGTTTGTCTCGCCGAGCCTTGTTTGGAAAACTGGTGCAGGAACTCATAATTTAGTTGTCAACTCAGCATCTGACTGGACAGCAACGAGTAGTGTATCATGGCTCACAGTGTCACCAACAAGCGGTTCGGCTGGCAAAACGACAGTGACAATTTCATGGCCTAATGGAGAAAAAGCTGAGGCTACGGTTACGTTCCGCAATAAAAATAACAGTACTGCAACATTTAGTTTGACGCGAATGTATGATGCGAAGGCTGATATACCTACAGGTGCCATCAATGGCAAGTTCTCTGTATCGCCCGGCACTCAGGTGTATTTCTCCCAGGGTAATCTGCAGTATCATTGCCAAAATGCTACGTGGCGTTTTGCACCTAATCAGTATGATGCCATACTTGATGATAACGCGAAAATCAGCGCTTCATACAATGGGTATATAGACCTGTTTGGTTGGGGTGCTACGGGTAAGAACAGAACGCCGCTAACAACCAGCTCAAGCTGTTCGTCCTATGCTCGGGTTTCTTCTATCATCGGTACTGATGATGATTGGGGACATTATTGTTATATCACCAATGGCGGTGAACGAGGCGTCTGGCGTTCTCTGTCAAGTGACGAAATTTTATATCTGCTGCAAAACAGACCTAATGCTGATCTTCGCAGAGCTCTGGCTACCGTGAATGGCGTCAAAGGACTATTGCTGCTGCCGGATGATTGGTCCGGTTCAACTGTAAATACAAGTATCAACTCCTATTCGGCAAATAAATATAACACAAGTCAATGGAGTGATATGCAAAGTAAAGGCGCCGTATTCCTGCCTGTAACAGGTTGCAGAAACAAAACGAGCGTGAAAAATCAGACGCAAGGGCATTATTGGTCCGGTTCGAATTCTGTATGGATAGAAGATCAATTTTTTTCTCATGAGTTAAGTTTTCAGGAAACGAAAATTTTTCTGTCAGTTGAAGAGAACTGGGTAGGTTATGCTGTGCGCCTTGTTCAAACGGTAAGATAGCCAAGTTTCTTAATAGTCTGAAAATCATAAGATAATCCCTATAAGCAGCAACGGCAACATTTCACAATGTTGCCGTTGCATTAGGTATTAGTTCTTATTAAGGTATAAAAAAGATTGTGTTGTTTTAGTTACGCTGCAAAGTAACGACTTTTTTTTTGATTGTGCAAGACCTTTTTTTATGTTTTGCAACATACACCTATAGCAGTTAAGCTTCGTATTGTTGAGGTTTTGCATCAAATCCGCCGTAATCTGACCTCGCTCTGGTCGGGCAGGGTAGCGGTGATGATTTTCTCAGGCGTTATCTGTTCTTTGCTGCGAATGATGTCTGAGTCATCGCGAAGCAGCGAATAACCCCGCGAAAAGATTTTCGCGGGCTCATAGAAGGCTATCTCGCGCTCGATATTCTGAAGTCGCTGATTTTCTTCAGCGAAGAAGCTTTTGCCGGCGAAGAGCAACTCGTTGGTCAACTGGCGCAATGCGAACACTTCGTCTTGTATGCGCAGTTGACTGCTATGGCGTAGTTGTTGCGCGAGGATAGTGATATTTTGCCGCTCTGTATTGATTACGGCTTTTACGGCAAGGCGCAACTCATTAGCCATATTATACAGTACTGTGTATTGTTCTGCAAGTATTTCCACTATCCATTCAGCGACTGCAGTCGGTGTTTTCAGACTTTGATACGCTACCATGTCAACAACGGATATGTCTCGCGTATGTCCGATGCCAGTGAGCACGGGTAGCTGGATTTGTGCGCAGTGCGACGCCAGTTCGTAGTCGTCGAAGCAGTTCATGTCGCTTGATGCGCCTCCGCCGCGGATTATCACTATGCAGTCATAAAGCTCAATATCGTTATTGATTTTTTCGAGGGCGTTGATGATGGATAGCGGCGCGTTATCTCCCTGCATTAAGGCGGGGTAGAGACGTGTAGTGAATCGGAACCCGTAGCCGTTGTCGGTCAACTGGCGCATGAAGTCATCATAGCCGGCGGCTTTTTCGGATGATATCACAGCTATGCGATTCGGAATTTTACTCAACTGCAATTTCTTGTTGGACTCAAAGACACCTTCTTTCTTGAGCCGTTCTATTGTTTGCTGACGAAGGCGTTGTAGTTCACCAATGGTGTAATTGGCGTCTATGTCAACAACGTCAAGTGATATGCCGTAAACGCTGTGCATATCTATCTCAACACAGCAGAGTATCTTCATTCCGGCAGACAAAATTGTGCCTGTTGTATTGCCAAAGTCGGTAGCAAGTTGTTTGTATCTGTAATTCCAGCAGTGAGCGCTCATGCGCGCCGCTATATTGCCCGTCTTGTCATCTTTCTCGACAAAGGTCATATAGCAATGCCCGCGCTGGTCGATGCGCAGCTCGCTGATTTCCGCCACGAGCCAGTAGTAGGGTTCCAAAGTCTCTTTCAGGCAGGCTTCTATGGCTTGCGTCAGTTGGCTCAGTGTTATGTCTTGTCTTGGGTCTGTCATTTTTTCCAGAATGTTGGACTGAATAGGAATAGCACTGTAAATATCTCAAGCCTGCCGATGAGCATAATCACGCACATAATCCATTTTGACGCATCAGGAAAGTGGGCGAAATTTCCTGCCGGTCCACTGGCGCCAAGTCCTGGTCCCATATTGCTCATGCAGGTTATTGCGGCGCCTATAGACTGCTCAAAGTCAATTCCGAATACACTGATAAGCAATGTTCCGGCGCATATCAAGCCGATATAGATGGTCATGAACGCGAATATGTTGTTGACAACTTCGGTGCTTATCACGCGTCCGTTGACGGTAACGGGAATTACGGCATTGGGGTGTATAAGGCGCCGGAACTCATAACGGGCATTCTTGATGAGAATTATTATGCGAATCCATT
>DGSV01000072.1 GCA_002394025.1 Bacteroidales bacterium UBA4353 | reverse complement strand
AATCTTCGGGAATGTCTTCAAACGCGGTTCCGGGGGCTATGCCGCCGTCAACATCACCCACCTCGGGGTCGTAAACATAACCGCAGATGTTGCAGATGTACTTCATGATAATAATGTTTTTTGTTGTTAATAATTGCTATTTACTTCACAAAGTTATTAAAATAATCGCAAACGACAAATTTTGCGGGCGAAATATGCGAAAAAAAACTCTTGTGCCCGTCGACACAAGAGTTTTTACGTCATCCGACAAAAGAGCTTAATGCTTTACCAAACCGTATTTATAAGCTATTTTTCCGGACACTTCGTCCGCTACCGTCAGTTTTTTGCGGCCTTTAGCGCGACGAGCCGCAAGTACACGACGACCGTTGGCGGTAGCCATACGTTCACGAAAACCGTGCTTATTCATGCGCTTGCGGTTGTGGGGTTGAAAGGTTCTTTTCATATCTGCAGATTTTTTTAGTTGTTTTTTTTAGCTTATGTCCGCTTTTTGCACAAAACGGACTGCAAAGGTAAGAGTTTTTTGCGTAATAGACAAATTATTATACATATTTTTTGTAAATTTGCACAAAATAACCGCTAAAAATACCCATAAACGTGACCCAGATTTCTGATTATGGTGAGTTTGGACTCATCAAACACCTTACCGAAAATTTTCCGCTCACCAATACTTCTTCGCTCAAAGGCATAGGTGATGACGCGGCAGTGATTGACAATGGCGAGCGTAAGACACTTGTCACTACCGACATTTTGCTTGAGGGCATACATTTCAATCTTGAGTATGTACCTCTCAGGCATTTGGGCTACAAGGCTGCCGTGGTGAATTTTTCCGATATATATGCCATGAATGGCAAACCCGAACAGATAGTTGTCTCGCTTGGTGTTTCAGCGCGTTTCAGCGTGGAAATGCTTGAGGAACTATACGACGGCATACGCCTCGCGTGCCAAACCTATGGCGTGGACCTCGTTGGAGGCGATACATCGTCCTCACTCACAGGGCTCACGATTTCCGTTACTTGCATAGGCAGTGCCAAACAAGAAGAAATAGTGTATCGCAATGGGGCTAAAGATGGTGATTTGCTGTGCGTATCGGGAAATCTCGGAGCAGCATATCTTGGTTTGCAACTGCTTGAGAGAGAGAGAATAGCATTAAAAGGTAATACCCAGTCGCAGCCTGATTTCGCGGGATTTGAATACTTGCTGCAACGTCAACTTAAACCTGAAGCGAGAAAAGATATTATTGACGAGCTCAAGGCCGCGGCCATCATGCCCACGGCGATGATGGATGTCAGCGACGGCTTATCGTCAGAAGTAATGCATATTTGTACCCAGTCAGGTGTCGGCTGCCGGCTCTATGAAGATAAATTACCGATTGACTATCAGGCTGCCGTGCTCGCAGAACAGATGAATCTTAACATCGTAACTTGCGCCCTGAACGGAGGAGAGGACTATGAACTTCTCTTCACATGCCCCATTGCCGATTATGATAAGCTGCTGCCGCTCGATAAGATATTTATTATAGGGCATATTACCGACAAAGCCGACGGGATGAATTTCGTTACGCGCGAGGGACAACTCATGGAGTTGCAGGCACAGGGTTGGAAGGCTTTTTAGCACGGGAGTGACAACTCACTGAAAATATATTTGGTGGGGGAATTGCTTATATCGTTTGTTTTTCATAACTTTGTAGATTATAATGAGCCGTGGCTCACGGCTATCACAAAACGTAAAACCTAATATATATCCATTATGCAAATTACAGATCAAACAATTGCCGGTCTGATCAGTGCCGGAAAACCATTAGTAATTGATTTTTGGGCACCTTGGTGCGGTCCGTGCCGAATGTTGTCGCCGGTGGTTGAAGAACTCGAGAAAGAGTACGAAGGCAAGGTTACGATAGGCAGCTGCAACGTTGACGAAAATCCCGCATCAGCCGGTGACCTTGGCATACGTTCAATACCTACTTTGGTGTTCTTCAAGGATGGCAAACTCGTTGACAGGTCTGTCGGAGTAGTGCCCAAAGAAGTTCTCGTGGAGAAAATTAATGCTTTGTTATAATTTTTAACTCGGCAATAGCCGTATCGTTATGAAGAAATACTTAATTCCGATGCTTTTCGCGGTGCTGCTAACGGCATGCCCATCAAAGCCCAAACAATTACTCACGGCTTCTGAAAATTATTATGATTCCGTAGCTCTGCCGCTCAAAGAAGGAGTACCTTATTGTTTGCGCATTTTTGATAATATCAATTACTATAAGTCATCCGAACCGGCTTTGGCTCAAAGTATTAATGATGTGCTCAAAATCAAACTCTTCGGAGAAGATGTGTCAAAAAACACAGAAACGATACCGCAAGCGGCGCAGAAGTTCCATGACATACTCTATGAGGACTACAAGACAAATAATGTTCAGGCCCTTGAAGAAGATGAGGATTTGGAGTTTGACTTTATATATAACTATGAGTATGAGACTGTTGGCTATGAGACATATCTGTCTGATACACGTTTGAGCTACTGCATAGAAAGATATGTATATCTTGGTGGTGCTCATGGAATCAATACGCGTCAGTTCGTGAATTTTGAATTGCCTTCAGGTAAACTCATCAGTGAGCAGGATGTGTTCAAGGGCGAGTACCGCGAGCCGCTTCATAACATCATGCTTCAGCAAATTGTTGAGCAGGACGATGATGTGGCGCTCGTGCGCGATATTGAGGAGAAGGGTTACTTCCCGCAGAATATCTATCCCAACGACAATTTCTTCTTCACCGACAGCACTGTCGTCTTTGTCTTTAATCCCTACGAAATAGGTCCCTACGCCTTCGGAGATATTGAGATTGAGCTGCCTTTTAGCCTGATATCCGACTATCTAAAATAACCCGGGGCGATGTTATTCCGCGACATCATAGGTCACGAAGCCCTTAAGGAGCGTTTGCGCCGTACTGTTCTTGAGAACCGTGTGGCGCATGCCCAATTGTTTTATGGCGCTGAAGGAGTAGGTAAATTGCGCCTCGCAATAGCCTATGCCCAATACGTATGCTGCGAACACCGCACGGAAAACGACAGCTGCGGACAATGCCCTAACTGCCTGCAGTTTCAGCGTCTTGAACACCCTGACCTGCATTTTGTGTATCCTATAGTGAACCAAGGTCAGTCAGGCAAAAGTTCCGTATGTGACGATTTTGCCGACAGTTTCCGCAAAATGCTGCTTGAAGATAAGTATTTTGGACTGCAGGAGTGGGGTAGCGAAATATCCAAAGAACAAAAACACCTTACCATACTCTCCGCCGAAGCGGCGCAGATAGCCCATAAAATGTCGCTCAAATCATATCAGGCAGACTACAAAACTCTGATAATATGGGCGCCGGAGCGCATGGAAACGGCAACAGCCAATAAATTGCTGAAACTCGTTGAGGAACCACCGGAAAAGACGTTGATAATCCTCGTCAGCGACCATGAGAAGCAAATATTGGGAACCATACTCTCCCGATCACAGCCGGTGCATGTCAACAATCTTGAGCAAGAGGAGGTTTTGAGCATACTTCGCGAGGTGTTTCCCGATGGCGATGAGGAAACATTGAGCAGAATAGCTCATCAGGCGCAGGGAAGTGCCATGAATGCTATCAGAGCCGTCAGAGCCGTAGAGCATAGGCAGCAAAACGATAAGACGGAACTTGATTACTTCATAGACTTGATGAGAAAGGCATGGCTCATAGGAAACAAAAGAGACTATGAAGCCCTCAGGGCATTGAAGGTTTGGGCGGAAGATATAACAAAAAATTTCAGCCGGGACAGACAGATAGACCTCATCTATTACTTCCAAAAACAAGTGCGCGAGAATTTTATTTATAACCTCAAAAATCCACAATTGAATTATATGGATGTCAGCGAGGAACGATTTGCTGATAAATTCTCGCCTTTTGTCAATACCGCCAACGTGGAACTTATCAATCAAGAACTGGATCTTGCCGTCAAACACCTCAATCAGAATGTTAACTCGGGCATGGTGTTTTTTGACTTGGCATTGCATTTTATCCTTTTCCTGAAGATGAAGGAGGATAATAAGAACTAATATTAACAACAGAAACAATGAAATTCACATTAGATGATAATGGTTGTCAGATAACCAGTGGTGGCTGTTGTCGTACTACAGCTTTGAAACTCAGCGTTTTTGACTGGTTGAGCGATTTGCCGGAAGCATTGTCTGATACCGACCTTGTTGAGGTTCAATTCAAGAATACTCGCAAAGGTTACTATCTCAATACCGAGCATCTGCCTTTGAGCAAGGGTGACATGGTAGCAGTGGAAGCCTCGCCGGGTCATGACATAGGTGAGGTGACACTCACAGGCCGATTGGTAATCATGCAAATCCTTAAAAACAGAATTGACCTCTCGCGTTATGAAGTGCGCAAAGTGTACAGGATAGCCAAAGACGCGGATATAGAGCGGGCAGACGAAGCCCATGCCAAAGAGCAAGAAACGATGATCAAGGCTCGCAAGATAGCTAAGGATATGCAGCTGGATATGAAAATCGGTGATGTGGAATATCAGGGTGATGGCACCAAGGCAATATTCTATTATATAGCTGACGACCGCGTGGATTTCCGCCAACTTATCAAAGTTTTCGCCGAAACATTCCGTGTCCGCATTGAGATGAAGCAAATAGGAGCTCGCCAAGAGGCGGGACGAATAGGAGGTACAGGACCATGCGGCAGAGAACTATGCTGCACTACATGGCTCACTAATTTCACTTCTGTGACCACAACAGCGGCCAGGGTACAGGACCTCAGTCTGAACCCGCAGAAACTTGCCGGACAATGCGCAAAACTCAAGTGTTGTCTTAACTTTGAACTTGATGACTATCAAGATGCCCTGAGACATTTCCCCGACAGAAATACTACACTTGAAACCATGGAGGGAACATGGTATCACTTCAAATCTAACCCGCTTGCCGGAGAAGTAACGTATTCTTCCGACCCCAAGATTGCGGCAAACCTTGTGGTGATAACCGCGCAGCAGGCTAATGATATCATAGAAATGAATCGCAAAGGGCAGAAGCCAAATACCATAGGTGGCAAGCATACTTCAGCCGAGCAGGTGGTCAAAACTTTTGATTACGAGAATGTCGTAGGACAGGATGAGCTTACACGATTCGACCGGCCCCGACAGCAAAGACGACAACAGCAGCCGCGTAGCGGAAATCAAAGACGAGTAGGCGGCAATGCCAAATTTCA
The DNA here is from genome assembly GCA_002394025.1 of Bacteroidales bacterium UBA4353. GTDB lineage: Bacteria > Bacteroidota > Bacteroidia > Bacteroidales > Paludibacteraceae > UBA3747. The sequence continues at coordinate 6,641 of DGSV01000072.1, read as the reverse complement.
TAGGAATAACAACCCTGACAAAAATGAAAATAGCAATAATAAATAAAATGCTGCGGTCAGTAACACTGTCTTTAATGGTGCTTGCTTTCATGTCATGTACTCACAAACCTGTCTTTTCGAGTTATAAGGCTATCAGCAATCAAAGTTGGGATGCCGATAGCGTGGTATGCTTTAATGTCGATATTGAGGATACTACACTCGCTGTACAGTTGATACTGCAAGTTAGGCATAACGATAACTATCCATATCAGAATATGTGGGTGTTTGTTGATAAGACGTCGCCTGACCACCACACCACAACCGATACCATTGAATTCTATCTTGCCGACCAGCGTGGCAGATGGCTTGGGAGCGGAGCCGGAAATGTAAGGTTGATGCCGGTGCTCATTGATGAGCACTATACATTTCCTGTCAAAGGTGTGTATAATTTTGCGGTGCGTCATGGCATGCGTACAACGCAGTTGCAGGGCATTCAAGATATTGGTATAGAAGCGTATGTCAAAGAATAAATTAGCCAAATTTGCCGAGATGGACACATTCGCCAATGTCGTCCAGCATCCAATCAAAGGTTCCGAACTTTTCACCTCTGACGATGAGCTAAAAGGTCGATGGAATCGTGATTTTTTTCATAACGACAATCCTATAGTTCTTGAACTGGGGTGCGGTAGGGGCGAATACACGGTAGGTCTGGCGCTGCACTACCCTGAAGTGAATTTCATAGGTGTTGACATTAAAGGTTCAAGGATGTATCACGGAGCTAAAACGGCACTGCAAAAGCAGATGACAAACGTTGGTTTCCTGAGGACTAATATTGAATTCATCGACCGTTTTTTTGCCGCCGATGAAGTGAGTGAGATATGGGTTACTTTTTGTGACCCGCAGATGAAAAAAGCTACAAAAAGGCTGATTTCATCGTATTTTTTTACTCGCTACCGTCGTTTTCTGATTAATGACGGGCTGATACATCTCAAGACCGACTCTCCTTTTTTGTTTACATATACCTATGAGTTGCTCCGGGAAAATAATATAACGCCGTCGGTGCTCACCGCCGACCTTTACGGCGAACGACCAGCGGGAGTTCCGCAAGAGTTGTATTCCATTCAAACGTATTATGAAAGTCAGTGGCTTTCACGTGGACTGACGATAAAATATGTTTCATTTCCTTTGTCGCATAGTGGAGAGCTGTGTGAGCCGGAAGTGGAGATCGAAAAGGACACCTACCGCTCTGTAGGTGCCAGGTCGTTATCGCCTAACGCGCAGTAGATTGATTTTTCGTTTACATAATACATCATATTTTAACCTCTAAACCTCTAAAATCAATAGTGTATCCCCAACAAATCATAGAAGCCTTGCGTCATGTCCGTTATCCCGGTACCGGCAAGGATATCGTTGAGAGCGGTATGCTCGAAGACGATATACGTATATCAGGTCTTAAAGTTTCATTTTCAATTATTTTTGACAAGCCTAACGATGCTTTTGTTAAATCCGTGCTTCGTAGTGCCGAGCAGGCTGTGCTGACCTATGTTGATGCTAATGCGCAGGTCAAGGGTAACGTAAGCGCTAAGTTCCGCAAGCAAACGGCTCCCGTTGATGATACTCTCAAGTATCTCCGTGCACGTAATATCATCGCCGTAAGCAGTGGTAAAGGCGGGGTCGGAAAGTCAACTGTTGCGACTAATTTGGCAGTGGCTTTGTCGCAAAGAGGCTACAGAGTAGCTCTGCTGGACGCTGATATTCATGGTCCCAGTCAGCCATTGATGTTCGGAGTGCAAGAAGCACGCCCAATGGCTGTGGAAGTTGATGGCAGAGATCTTATACAACCTATTGAACAATATGGCGTTAAGATGTTGTCTATAGGTTTTTTTGTCGGTTCTGAGCAGGCCATAGTATGGCGTGGTGCCATGGCTTCGGGAGGCATAAAACAGTTACTTACTGAGGCTCTCTGGGGCGATTTGGACTATTTCCTGATAGATATGCCCCCCGGAACGTCTGACATACATCTCACTGTGGTGCAGACTGTTAAACTCACAGGTGCTATCGTTGTCACCACACCACAGCCCGTAGCTCTTGAGGATGCAAGGAAAGGAGTTGATATGTTCCGAAACGACAAAGTTGGAGTACCGGTGCTCGGAATAGTAGAAAACATGTCGTGGTTTACACCGGCAGAATTGCCTGATAACAAGTATTATATCTTTGGTCAGGATGGTGGTGCGCGTCTTGCCGAGCAGCTGGGAGTGCCTCTTTTGGGACAGATACCTCTCGTACAGTCAATACGTGTTGGCGCCGACAACGGAGAACCCATTGTATTACAGCAAGGGCATCCGGCAGCTAAATACTACTATGACATTGTTGACAAATTGACAGCCCATGGGTAAACTCCGTGACATAGTATCCCTGATATGGAACTCACGCGAGCGTAATGTTTTGGTTTTCATTATTGTATTGTTTGCCAGTAATGCTTTTTGGAAGCTGACCATTAGCGGTGACGAGCAAGCGCAGCAGACAACGTCGTTGGTGACGTTTTGTGGCAAGGATGTCACGGTAGTCTTTGATTTAATGGCTCGTCATGTTGCTAAGAGTACTTATCACCTGATCAACGTCTTCGGTGGCAATGTACATCTTAGGCATGGCAATTACTTGTTTTTTGACAACGGAGTAGGGTCTGTGATAGTGTGGAGTTGTAGCGGTCTGAAGCAGATGTTTATATTCACGTGCATATTGTTGTTCAGTATCGGTCCCTGGCGCCATAAATTATGGTTCGTGCCCCTTGGTGTGGTGCTTTGTGATATTGTCAATATCATGCGTATCAGTGCTATAACAATGCTGATAGAGAACCACAGGTCGTGGTTCCCTATCTTGCATGATCATATTTTCAAGTATTTATTCTACCTGCTGATATTTCTTTATTGGGTGATATGGGACACCAAATTTGCGGGTAGGCAGTGATTTGCAAACTTATATCCACTTTTTCAGTCTAAAGAATCCCAATACCGCAACGGCAACGCCTATCATGAGCACTATGGCGAATAAATAGCCGTATTTCCAATGCAGTTCGGGCATGAAGTCGAAGTTCATGCCATACATGCTGGCTATCAGTGTCGGCGGCAGGAAGATGACTGATACCACAGTGAATATCTTGATGATTTTGTTCTGTTGCAAGTTTACCAAACCAAGAAAGGTGTCTTGCAGGTAGTCAAGACGATCAAAACCAAAGCGTGTATATTCAAATAATGAGTTGATATCCTTGATTATCATCGTCAGTCTTGGCTGCAGTTCTTTAGGGAAGAATGGACATTTGAGGATGTTGCTCACCACGCGCTGTTTATCGATGATATTTTGTCGTATTATCATCACTTTTTCCTGTAATTCCTTAATTTGTAATAGAGTATCTTCGTCCATCGAGTCGCTTTCGGCATTGATGTCCTTTGAGAGGTCAGTGATGTATTCCGTGGTGTCTTCTATCAGATCCGCGTCGTATTCAACGCGTGTTTCCAGCAAGTCCACGAGTACGTGAAATCCGCTTGGGAAGTTGCCGGAGTTTACGAAGATACGTTTAACCGTTTCGTTGAATGATTTGAGTTCTGAATCACGCACCGATACCAGCACGTTGTTCTTGATGATGAACGATACCGGTTCCGTGCGGAAGTCGGCATGCAGAAAGTTGCTATTAGCCACTATACTGTCGTCGGTTTGCATATATCGCGATGATATCTCGATTTCTTCCATTTCTTCATCCTCTTGGATGTATATTTTCAGGAAGTCCTCAAGGCGACTCTCTATGTCTTCCGAGACATTGACAAGGTCGATCCATATAATGTCTTTGCGCTCAATTTGTTGCAGAATGTCGAGCGAACGGGAGAGCTTCACCTTATTGCCCTCTTGGTAAAATATCTTCAGTGATGACATGGCGAAAAGCGTTGTTAAAAGGTGTTAAATGATAAGCTGTCTATTGCCTGTCGCGGCTTTGTTGGTTAGTTCTACGAATTGCTGCACCGAAAGTTGTTCGGGGCGCATGGTGAGCATATTATCCGCCAGCAGTGGATGTCCGTTGCCCAGTAGGGCTTTTAGTGATCCGCGCATCATTTTGCGGCGTTGGTTAAAAGCTGTCTTGACGATGGTCTTGAATAGAGTTTCGTCGCAGTCCAGTCTGCTCACGGCATTGCGCCTCATGCGTATCACCGCCGACATGACCTTCGGCGGAGGGTCAAAGACTTCAGGGGGCACGGTGAAGAGGTATTCGATATCATAGTATGCCTGGAGCAGAACGGATATTATGCCGTAGGCTTTGCTGCCCGGTTTGGCGGCAAGGCGTTCTGCAACCTCTTTCTGCACCATGCCGCAGCAGAGCGGAATACTATCACGGTGTTCAAGAACTTTGAAGAATATCTGGGAAGATATGTTATAAGGATAATTACCGATGACAGCGTAAGGCTCACCGGAAAAGAGTTCGTCGATATTTGTTTTCAGAAAATCAGCGTGTATAACGTTGGCTTGTGGCATGTGTTCGGCAAGGTAACTCACTGAATCTTTGTCCAATTCCACGCATGTGAGCCTCACCAAAGGGTTATCAAGCAAATGACGTGTCAGCACCCCCATTCCCGGTCCTACTTCGAGGACCGACATCGGAGATGTGAGAGCCAGACTGTCAGCGATGCGTGCCGCCGTCTCCTCGCTGCGGAGAAAATGCTGGCCCAAAGACTTCTTCGGGATTACGTAGCGCATTACATTGTCGAGGATGGTCGTCCATAATTCTGTTGAAAAATTTTTGCAAAATTAGTGTTTTTTTTGCAAAAAATCTCGCTTTTTAGAAATTATTTGTTAATTTTGCCTTTAATTTGGAGTTGTAGTGCGCAAAATTTTGTCTAAAACGGCAAATATAGCTTACCAATAGCTCTTTTTGTGTTATGAAATGCATGACCATCATTATGTTTAGCAGATAACAAACTCCGCGTATTCCACGCTGCCATGAACAGCATATTGCGAAAAATAGCCTACATGATAACAAGGACGATAGATATCTTCTACCGCCCTCCTCTCTCTCGCTATTTCACGCTCGAGATATTCCGTTACGCATGCTGCGGTGGTGGCAATCTTGTTTTCGACTGGTTGCTGTATTTCCTTGTCTATAACTTTGGACTGCACCACAAGATGGTTCATATAGGCTCTGTAACACTCTCGTCGCATATCGCTACGCTGATGATTGTATATCCAATCACGCTGATGACAGGATTTTTTCTTGCCAAGTATGTGACTTTCACGCGCTCCAATATCGACAGCCACATACAGGCGGTGAGATATGTCATGGTTTCTGCCGGCAATCTACTGCTCAACTATTTTGGTTTGAAATTGCTCGTGGAAGTCGTTGGGCTGTACCCTACACCATCAAAAATCATCATTACTATAGTGGCTGTCATAGTCAGTTACTTGGCACAGAAACACTTTACCTTCCGAAACGTCATGCGCCACATGCGTTCATCTCGTTTCCGCTCCGAAATAGAACAACTTGATTATGAAGACGACGACAACTATGATTAAAAAACTCTGGATATGGCTTTTTGGGTTTTTCCTCGTTGCTGTTTATGGCTACGTCATATACCAGCTCATTACGTTCCAGTACTATGATACACTATTGGAGCGCATGAGTCATTTGACTATCAAAAAAATTGCTGCATTAGTGCTTGTGTTGCTGCTCTCGCCTTGTGCCGCTTTTGTCGAAGCTCACCGCTGGCAGGTGGCTATGCGTGGCACCTCGCATCTGACGTTGCGCGAAGCTCTTGTTCATATCCTCAACGGGTGGGCAGCGGCTCTTATCACACCTTTCCGCGCAGGCGAAATACCTGCCCGGGCATTGAGCGCAGAAGCGGGAAGCCGATGGCAAGCACTGACAAATGCCACTCTGTGTTCCTTGGTACAGACATTGGTGATAATCAGCATAGGAATATGGCCGGCAATACTTTGGGGACAACTATCGGTGGCGGACACGCGCTACTATTTCATAGCATGGATAGGTGTTATAGTGCTGTGGCTCGCGTTCAGACCTTTGTGCCAACTTATCTATCAAAGCACAAAAATAGCCTTCCTGAAAAAAATCTGCGAGGCGGGAGTCTTCACCACATGGTCTAACTATTTGCGAACCTTGGCATTAACATTGATACGTTACTCGATATTTTGCGCACAGCTGTTCATGATGATTCGTTTTATGGGGGTGGGTATCACTATAGAAGACGCGTTTATTTTTATTCCTACATACTATCTTCTCATAACTCTCACTCCCGGTGCAGCAATAGCCGATGCGGGCATACGGGGCGCATGGGCTGCCTTGATATTCGCACCTCTTACAACAACACCACAGCTATGCATCATCGCGGCGGTGGCATTGTGGATGATTAATAACTTCATACCTCTTATAGCCCTGCCATGGCTCAAAAAATAATAAGTAAGAACGGCAAGGTTGAGCACTGCTCTAAAAAAACGAAATATGCGACAAGTGGGAAATAATTGTTGTATTGTTTTGTGATTTCAAATTTTATGACTAATTTTGCAGTCCGTTTCGTAAAGCATTGACAATAGATACTTGTAGGACATCGCTCATGCGGGGATGTTTATAATGGAAAGTTGCTCGAGTGGTTGAAGAGGCACGC
>DGSV01000066.1 GCA_002394025.1 Bacteroidales bacterium UBA4353 | reverse complement strand
ATCTGGTCCATACGGTTCGACACGATTGCCAAGGCATCGGCATATAGAGTCATATCGGTTAGTAGCACGAGAACCTTCTGGTTTTTCTCAACAGCGAAATACTCCGCCGCGGTGAGTGCCATATCGGGTATCAAAAGTCTTTCCACGGGTGGGTTCTCGGTGGTGTTCACGAACGACACTATGCGGTCAAGTACACCGGCATTGGAGAACACATTCTTGAAATACAGATAGTCGTCGTTGGTCAGTCCCATACCGCCGAGTATTATCTTGTCAGCCTCGGCTCGCAACGCCACATTGGCCATCACTTGGTTATATGGCTGGTCGGGGTCGGCAAAGAAAGGTATCTTTTGTCCTGACACGAGAGTGTTGTTCAGGTCGATGCCTGCAATGCCGGTAGCAATGAGTTCTGACGGTTGTTTACGCCGTACGGGGTTCACCGACGGACCACCGATTTCCACTTCCTGACCTTCGATAGCAGGACCGCCATCAATAGGGTCGCCGAAAGCGTTGAAGAAACGCCCTGACAACTGGTCCGAAACCTTGAGTGACGGGGCCTTACCAAGGAATACCACTTCAGCATTGGTAGGAATGCCTTCAGTACCCTCAAAGACCTGAAGAGTTACCTCATCGCCGATTATACGAACCACCTGAGCCAGTTTGCCGTTAACGGTTGCCAACTCATCATTGCCCACACCAGATGCCTGCAAGGAACAAGTAGCCTTGGTGATAGCCGTGATGTGGGTGTAAATTTTCTGAAAAGCTTTTGACATAATATGTTATCTTTTTATTTTTTTCATGGACCTTACGAGAAATACTAACGCTTTCCCTACTATTAACTCACAAAGTTACATTTTTTTTGTTGTTTATGCAAAAAAAACACAGGTATTTATCACTATTTTCTGACAATTATGCCGCTACGCATCTGCCTTGTCCGCTATGCGTCTTGTTTGGTTTCGTCATCAACATCCGTAAGCATTTCCATATCCACCTCGCCGGCATCTATCAGTTTCTGCTCCCATCGCTTGCTCCACAACATCATCATCATGCTTTGTGACATACAATTATCCTTCAATGTCTTGTAATCACAAAAGTTGCGCTGAATGATTTTTCGTATCCACTTTTTCGATTATTTTTTGCAGAACACCCTTTTCATCGAATACGAAAGTTTTGCGTAAGGTTCCCATTGTCGTTTTGCCGTACATTTTCTTTTCGCCCCATGCTCCGAAAGTCTGTAGCATGACTGTCGTGGGGTCGCTCAGAAGCGGAAATGGCAGGTCGTATTTCGTCTTGAATTTTTGGTGAGAGATTTTAGAGTCTTTGCTAACTCCGTAAATCTGATAGCCCTGTGCCAGAAAAGCGTGGTAATTATCGCGCAAGTCACAAGCCTCTGCTGTGCAGCCCGGAGTAGAATCCTTGGGATAAAAATAAATCACCGTCTTCTTGCCTATCAACTGCTTTTCCGTCACGACATTGCCATTCTCGTCCTCTACGGAAAATTCCGGCACCTTATCTCCAATTTTTAGCATAGTAATGATTATTTTTGAACTTAACTCTTTTTCCTTATTAAACAACATTACCCCTTTCCTGCATTTATATTTTCGGAGCCATGGAGACGTATCACCATGGCTCCAAGTTTTTTGGCATTACACCATCGCTGATTGACGGGAAACTGTCTATTTCTCTATTTGTTTTTCTTTGAGTAATTCCTTGAGAGCGGCTTCGTGCTTCTCGAACTGCTCACTATGGAATTCCGAGTAGTTCATCTGACGGCAGAGGTTAATCACGCGACGGAAATACTCGCTCACATCGAGGAAGTTGTCGAAGTCATAATCGTGCCGGCAAATATCCATCACGAGGTCAAGCATATATTTCTGGCGCTCAATAGGACATACCGAATCTATCTTATCAAAAGCATCTTGCTGGAGTATGACAAAGTCTATAACCTCTGATTTCCAGAACGTTTCATGATAGTCAACGGGAACACCGTCATCACCGAGGATGTTAATCTGTTCCTGCACTTCCTTGCCGCGTTGCAGCAGAGTCTTCATTTCATTGACTTGCTTGGTCCAGTCCGGCGATATACGTTTTGATATATACTCCTCAAATTCAGGATATTCGATATATTTCGAGTAAGAGTCGATGGGGTTAACGGCAGGGTAGCGTTTGCGGTCTGCACGGTTTTGCTCAAGGGCATAGAAGCAACGAGCTGCTTTCTTAGTACCTTCAGTAACAGGTTCTTTGAGGTTACCGCCGGCAGGTGATACAGTGCCTATGAATGTTATAGACCCTTCATGACCATTGTTGAGATAGACATATCCGGCACGGCTGTAGAATGCTCCAATGATTGCCGACAGGTCCATCGGGAAAGCATCCTGTCCGGGGAGTTCCTCAAGGCGGTTCGACATTTCACGCAGCGCCTGAGCCCAACGTGATGTAGAGTCTGCCATCATCAGTACGCGCAGACCCATCGAACGATAGTATTCGGCAATCGTCATTGCGGTATATACCGAGGCCTCACGACTCGCCACAGGCATATTACTGGTATTGGCGATGATTATCGTGCGTTCCATGAGTTTACGACCGGTGTGGGGGTCTTCAAGTTCCGGGAACTCGACAAAAATTTCCACTACCTCATTAGCGCGTTCGCCGCAGGCTGCTATGATTACTATATCAGCCTCTGCCTGTTTCGATATTGCATGCTGCAACACCGTCTTACCGGTTCCGAAAGGTCCGGGAATAAAGCCCGTACCTCCCTCGCAGATGGGGTTTGCGGTATCTATGGTACGCACTCCCGTTTCCAGCAGGCGGAAAGGACGCGGTTTCTCTTTGTAGTGAGTGATGGCACGCTTCACGGGCCATTTCTGTATCATGTTAATCTCATGGTCTTTGCCTTCGCTATCTGTGATAACGGCTATGGTATCCATAATGGTATGCTGCCCTGCAGCAGCCACAGACTTAACGGTATATTCACCTTCCATTATAAAAGGTACCATAATCTTATGCGGCTGATGGTTCTCATCGACTTCACCGAGCCAGTCGGCGGCGCGGACCTTATCCCCAACTTTGGCTAAGGGCTTGAAATCCCATAGTTTTTCCTTGTCAAGAGGGAAATTATACTCACCGCGCTGCAGGAACACACCTGTGAGTTTGTCAAGGTCATTCTCCAAACCATCGAAATTCTTTGATAGCAGTCCGGGACCGAGAGTAACCTCAAGCATGTGACCCGTAAATTCCACATCATCACCGACACGTAAACCGCGAGTGGACTCAAAAACCTGAGCGTAAACATTTTCACCGATTACCTTGATGACCTCAGCCATGAGCTTAAGCTCACCAATATGTACATAACAAATCTCGTTTTGAGCCACAGGACCGTCAACGCCAATGGTTAGCAGGTTGGAGATGATACCTTTTACTTTTCCGTGTGTCATATTTTTTATTATTATTTTTCTGCTGGTATTAATCAATAGCCGAACATTGCCGCACTATTTTCCGATAGCAAAATTAATAAAAAAAAACAACATAACAGTTGTCTGAATACTATTTTTTTGTAAAAGAGTGTATAAGAATGTCAATAAACACACATTATCGCTATTAAACGTTAATGTCTGTTACACATAGCATCATAATGTAACACCACTATCTTACGTTTTTTGACCTTTGTAGTCACAAAATGACAATCACCTAATTTTTAATCGCTATGTTAGAAATCATTTCTTTAACTCTCAACGCCGCCGTAGCCATAGCCTTGGCTTTTATCAAAGCCGAAACCTCCCGGCTGCGGCGTGAGGTCAAGAGGCTTCGCTTGGCACTCAACCAAACCAACAACTGCAAGCATAAGCAACAGTGTCCCGTAATCAAAAACCTCGTAGAGCAATGTGTAAATAACTTCAAACAATAAATCTATCCTGTCATGCGTCACTTCACATATCAAGAACTCACCCGCAGTGCTACCGCCTCGCGTCTTGGCATTGCCAACATTCCCAATCAACGTCAGCGGCGTAATCTACGCTGCCTTGTCGAGGCTGTTCTCGACCCTGTCCGTACCCTCTGGGGCAAGCCGCTGCTTGTCACATCAGGTTACCGCTGCGAGGCCCTCAACAAAGCCGTGGGCGGCGTACCCGACTCGCAACACAAAGAAGGTAATGCGGCGGACATCACCACAGGCAACGCAAAAGACAATGAACGGCTCTTCAATCTCATCATTAATAGCAACATAGCCTACGACCAGCTGATTGGCGAGCAAAATTTCCGATGGCTGCACATTTCGCATAACAGCAACGGTGCCAACCGCAATCAAGCCATTATGCTATAAGTCACAAGACCGCTATGGATGCGGCTATCATCAGTTTGGAAGCGACTAACTTAATAGGAAACCTGTAAGATAGAAAGTTAGTATAAATCAATCGCCTCACCGTGTTATGGTGAGGCGATTGATATTTTATTTGACCACGACTCCGAGGTCCGAAAGTTTCTCTACGGCAAGTTTTACGGTCTTATCATCACGGGTGATGATACTGAAGAAGTCCTTGTCGCCGCGGGCATCACGAATGATGTATGATATGAGCCACCGCTGCAACTCCGCCATGCATTTCTTATCTGCTGCCGTCGGCGCGAAGCCATGTTTCTGTTTCACATTTGCAACGAATTTCTCCACTACTTTGTCGCTCTTCAAGGCGCTCTCGGCCTGCTGCCATGTCTGATAGTTTTTCAACTGCTCGCGGTGCGCGTCAACATACTGATAAGCGAATTGGTAAGGTAATGCCAGATTGAACACTTTATTGTAGTATGCCGAATAGTAACTTGTGTCTCGTGGCACGAAGATGTCAGGCATAACACCTCCGCCGCCATATACCACACGCCCGTGCGTGGTATAGTACTTCGTGGTATCGGCTTTGAGCGTAGAATCTTTGTTATACAGTTCTCCGCGGTTGTAGCGGTCATAGATATCGAGGTAGTAGTCCGTTTGTTGGCCGAGTTTATAATGCTTTTGTATGCATCGCCCTGAAGGCATATAGTATCGCGCCACAGTGATGCGCATCGCCGACTTATCGTTAAAGTCCATCTGCTGTTGCACAAGTCCTTTGCCGAAAGTTCTGCGACCTATTATCAGTCCTCTGTCGTTATCCTGCACGGCACCGGCGAATATCTCTGATGCCGATGCCGAAAACTCGTTAACGAGCACCACTACAGGATATTTCTGGAACGAGCCCATACCATCGGCTACGGCATCAGAACGCAGATAGTTGCTACCCTCGGCATATACTATCATCTGCCCCCTGCCGAGCAGTTCGTTGAGCATGGCTATTACGGCATCAAGCAGTCCACCGGGATTATCGCGCAGGTCCACGATGAACTTCCCGGCGCCTTGGTCGCGCAAGCGCGCCAAGGCCGAGACAAACTCGTTATAGGTCGTGGCTCCGAATTGATTGATACGCAGATAGCCTACATCTTCCGATACCATCAGCGAAGCATCGACAGACTTGACTTCAACCTTGCCGCGGGTAATGGTATAATGCAGCAGGGTATCCACGCCGTTGCGCTTGATATCAAGGCGCACCTTGGTACCGTTTTCGCCACGCAGAGAATGCAGAACACGCTCGTTAGTTATCGTTTTGCCTACAAAAAGGCTGTCATCAACATTGACTATGCGGTCTCCGGGCTTGATACCCGTCATTTCTGACGGACCGCCCGGAATTATGGCAACCACATTCACCGTATCCTGCTGTATGCTGAACTGTATGCCTACGCCATAGAAATTACCGCTAATCTGCGAGTTAACCTCTTCCAGATCGCTGGCTGGTATATATGATGAATGGGGGTCGAGTTTGGCAAGGATGTCAACGATGGCGTCGTCAACAAGGCTATCGACATTGAGCGTATCAACATACATGGTGCGCAACGCCGCGACAAAGGTGTTGAGTTTTTCACCAGCGGGTGTCACGGCATTCTGCACAGCATTAACAACAGGTACGCGGGCTGCCTGATAATGATATTTCATGCCTATCACCACACCTATCACCAATGCCGAGAAAAATACCACGGCAAAGGAAAGGGCGAAAAGCAAGTTTCTGTACTTATTCATTATTGCTATCTTCTGTTCCTAAAAATTTCACTTCTATTCCTGCTCTTTGTAGCAGTTCTATACCATCCATAAGGCGGTATTTCTCGCCATAGACTACACGTCGTATGCCAGCCTGAATAATCAGTTTGGCGCATTCTATGCACGGTGATGCCGTTACGTAGAGCGTGGCGCCGTCGGAGTTATTATTAGAGCGTGCCACTTTGGTAATGGCATTGGCTTCGGCATGTAGCACGTAGGGTTTTGAGGTATTATTCTCATCCTCGCAATTATTCTCAAAGCCTGAAGGCGTACCATTATAGCCGTCAGAAATTATCATGCGGTCCTTGACGAGCAGTGCGCCGACCTGCCGCCGCCGGCAATACGAGTTCTGCGCCCAGATGCGGGCCATATCCATATAGCGCAAATCAAAGGTTTCTTGCTTTGTCATAACGGACATAAGTTATTATTTGATAAATATTTTACGTGTCATATCCCCTACTCTGACGATATATATACCTCTTGATAAGGTGCTGACATCAATATTTTCGTTAGTTTCCACGCTTGCGGCGAGTCTGCCCAGCGTATCATAAATCTTCGCCTGCTTCTTACCTTCGGTGGCTATGAACATCGTGTTGCCTTCGGGCTCGATGTTAATCACCATGTCGTCCTGTCGCGTACTCTGCAACGCAGTGCCATGCTTGCCATCAACCATGGTAAAGTTAACAGTAGAGTTAAGCGTAGGGTTAAGCGATATCGCCGAGCCAAGGGTATTGGTATAATAGGCATAAGCGGTATATTGACCGGCGTCAAGTTCTAAGATATCATCAAAGACCAAGGTCACCGTTTCGTTACCGGAAAGGCAGACAAATCTGGGCGCAAAGGCCTGAAGCACATAATACTGATTCGTGTCGTCAGCACTATATATATACACTTCTACAGTGCCACAATATACCGAACCGCTATTACTCAAAGTGATAGACAGGTTCGTATAATCCTGATAGACATGGTCGTTATCGGCAAAACTCATCGGCTCGGTAACTTCAAGCAGATACGATTGTCTGAAGGGTGGTTGCAACACCTCTACCACAGTGCCATTGTTGAGGTACTCCACGGGTTCCGCAACTCCCCTTTGATATATTGCCAAAGCCAGTTCATACATACCTACACCTACTGATACCAATTCGTTAGTACTTACTGTTACCACTTCATCAGTAGGCACGTTGAGCATGACTTTATTACCTATCAGGGTATAGTCCTGCTCCCCTACTTTGCGCATTGCTATCCTCACCGTGTCATAGTATTCCGCACCATGGTTTGTTACGGTATATTCAAAGCCGCCCTTCATTGTTGTGCGCAGGTTTTTGCCGTAGAGCGGTGTTGTGGCGCGGATGTCAATCAGTTCCAAATCCAGGCTCTTGTCCATCTCAGTGAATAATACCTGTTCCTCGGTGATTTGCATTGGCAGGGTGCATGGTGTGCCGTACATATATGCTGCCGTATGCCATTCATCGCCCTCATAGTTGCTATAGAGCAAACGTATCTCGTAATTACCTTCCGCCAGATTTGCAAAGTGTAAATTGGCAAAACGAGGATATTGCGGATAGATGGGATATATGGTATAACTCCGTTCTCCGTATATGCCCATCAGATTGCCTTGGCTGTCATAGACTCCAAGGGCCAAAGTGACTTCCCTTTCGCTAACATCGCTGTTAACAAGATTCTGGGCTGTGATTGTCACGCCTGATGCCTTGTCGTACGTTATTCGTTTAGGTTCCAAAGCGTCAAGCCTTAAGTCACCATAGACATAATCGCTGTGTCCCGTTGATGGCATGATACCTATCACCATATCCTGATGACAGTTGAAGCCGTCGAGCGAAGGGCTTCCTCCTATGCCCTGTACTCCCGGGTTCAGAGCCGAGAGTGAAAAATAGCCATTTGACATTCCGCCCCATCCCCAGTTCAGATGAAAGAGCCCTTGTTTATTATAGCCGTCAACAACAAATGCGTGTCCTTCCTTTGACAGCGTTGTGGCGCTGTAAAACACCGGTCTGCCGGCGTCTAACTCAGTCTTTACTATATTATTCCATTCCGCTGCCTGATAGACATCCCTGTCAAGGAGCGTCATACCATCATCATAGCCGAAATAGTAATAAAGGGCGTAGGGGACATAGTATTCCGTGGCGCCACTACTTTGGTAATACTCCATTTCCACCGCTGCGCCACAGTGATATGACAGCACTGCGGCGGCAGTGTCCTGTCTGCCGTTATGCTCACCGATATACGATGTGAGCATATTATCCCAATCGTATGTCGTATTGCCAAAATTGGCATTTACGTTATGGTTTAAGCCGTCAGTGTATGACACACTTCCATAGCCTTGTTGGGGATATCGGTAGTAGAGCATGATTTGCGCCATAGCCGTTGCCACACAGCCCACGGCACAATGTTCTGTGCCGGAATATATAGGGCATAGGATATTATAGGGATTGCCTTGGTCCCAGCGTATGTTACCCAGCAGCGGTTCAACGGCGGTGTCATAGACATTATCGGTCACAGGTTCGCTGACTTCTAAATCACTGTGAGATATGAGCTGCATTTGATGTTCATATATGTCAAGCCATGCCCTGACGTTTTCCGGAGCGTTATTGATATCCAAACTTCCCTCATCGCTATATGCCAACACAGGCACTGCACGGTCATCACCGCTGACAAGCACGAAGCCTCCACCATCGGCATTAAAAACATAGAAACCGGCTGTGGAATCCATGGTCATGCTACTTTGCAATGCCTTGGCGCGAACTGAACGCTTGCCGCTGAGTGACAAACATTCAGCGGCTATTTCTGCTGCCTGACTCACATTTCGCGGCGCAGCATAACAGCATGCCGCCATCACTAACATCAAGGCAAATATCTCAAGTCTTTTCATTTATCTCCTTTATATGGGACTAGTTAGCTAATTATTCAAAAACAACTTTTCTGCTATCTGCACGGCATTAAGCGCCGCACCTTTGCGTATCTGGTCTCCTACGCACCAAAATGTTATGCCATTGGCATTGGCTATGTCACGCCTTATGCGGCCTACATACACATCGTCAGTGCCCGAGAGCATATAAGGCATCGGGTAGATATGTTTGTCCGGTTCGTCGAGCACTGTGCAACCTTTCATACTCTCTATAGCCTTCCTTACCTCGTTCACCGTCAGCGGTTTTTCGGTCTCGACCCATACCGCCTCACTATGCGCCCTGAGACATGGCACACGCACACAAGTGGCGCTCACACTGACGTCACTATGCATAATCTTGCGCGTCTCATAATGCATCTTGAGTTCCTCACGGGTATATGCATCATCACAGAAAACGTCAATATGAGGTATCAAATTGTATGCCAACTGATGTGCGAACTTGTTAACAGTGACTTTCTCACCACGTGTCAGCTCACCAATCTGCTGCTTGAGTTCTTCCATAGCTTGCGCTCCTGCGCCGCTTGCCGCTTGGTAAGTGGCTACATGTACGCTGGTGATATGACTCATACATTCTATGGCATACAACGGCAATGCCATGATGATAGTGCTGCAGTTGGGATTGGCGATTATGCGCCGCGGGGCGTCATAGGCGTCTTTAATGTTGATTTCCGGCACCACAAGGGGCACGTCAACATCCATACGGAAAGCACTGCTGTTATCAATCATCACAGCGCCATAACGTGTTATGTCATCAGCAAATTCGCGCGATACGGAACCGCCGACAGACACAAGAGCTATGTCAACATCGCGGAAGTCATCGCCATGACGCAATTCCTCAATGACTATTTCCTTGTCGCGGAATACACGTGTGCTACCGGCGCTGCGTGCCGAACCAAACAAACGCAACGATGACATAGGAAAGTCACGCTGCTCAAGAATCTTAAGAAATTCCTGACCCACAGCACCACTGGCACCTACGATAGCGACACGGGGATTATTGCTGCTTCTGTTCATTATCAATACGTTTACCTAACAACTGAATTGTATCAGCAACTATTTCCGTACGACTCGTTGTACGGCCTTCTTTATCTGTCCATTGACGAGTACGAAGGCGCCCCTCAATGTATAGCTGCATACCTTTACGAACATATTTCTCACAAAACTCCGCCAACTGACGCCACACGGTTATGTAGTGCCACTCCGTTTGTTCGGGAATTTCCGTGCCATCGGCAAGTTTGCGGGCAGGTTCGGAAGTGGCAAAAGAAAAATTAGCTACGGCAACACCACGTTCAATATAATGAACTTCAGGGTCACGACCCACATTGCCAACAAGTATTACTTTATTGATTGACATAATAATTTACTATTTTGATATTTACTATTTTGATATTAAATTTACTATTAGACAATTTACAATCTTACTATTTATTTAAGCATTTTGATATTTGGCTTATTATATTCTACCCCCCGCCCTGCCGGCACCGGATTAAGTTTTTGTTCACGAATTTAGCGAATTTCACGAATGATAAATGACTAAAAGACACAATATCTAAATAGTAAATTGTCTAATAGTCAATGCCTCCCTACTGCTGACTCCTGCTTCACAAAATACTTTCACCGCCTGCGTGGCATGCTTAACATCATGCACGCGCAGTATGTCAGCTCCACGGGTCAGGGCTATGGTATTAGCGGCTGTCGTGGCGTGATCAGCATCATTAGCCGATATACCTAACAACTTGTATAGCATAGACTTATGTGACAACCCCACGAGCACCGGACAGTCAAGACTATGCAACACATCAATGTTACGCAGCAGATGATAGTTCTGCTGTAGTGTCTTGCCAAATCCGAATCCCGGATCCACCACCACGTCAGCCACACCCTTATCAAAAAGTCGCGCCACACGCCTCTCAAGCCACTTGAGCACCGAAGCGATATATTTTGCCTCATCGGGCTCTGTATTGTTAACATCGTTATGCGTGAGCACGTAAGCCACATGGTTCTCAGCCACAACGTCATACATTGCCTCATCGCCACCGCTGATATCGTTAATCATCGCAACGTCATAGCGCTCTATCATGTTCTGCGCCACTTCGGCTCGAAAGGTGTCTATCGACAATGGTGCCATGGGCATGACCTTGCTTATTGCGCTAAGAGCCGTATCAAGACGCCGCAACTCTTCTTCGGCAGACACGGGACTGCTGCCCGGACGTGTCGAACAGCCCCCTATGTCGAGCAGCGAAGCGCCGTCAGCGAGCATTGACCGGACCGCCCTTAACACGGCTGATGTGTCATCACCATACGTGGCGTAGAAACTATCCGGCGTAACATTGATGATGCCCATAACACCCGGCACTGTGAGATCGAGCAACTTACCATTAATATTGAGCGAATAAGCACCCATCTGTATCATGCAAACATATCAACATCGGCAGCGGTAATCGTTGACGACGATAGGATTATCAGCCTCTCCACAACATTGCGTAACTCACGGATATTGCCGGTCCATGAACGCTGTTGAAGCTTATCGACAGCCTGTTTCTCAAACTTCTTGGCGGGAATTCCCTGTTCAGAGCATATCTGGTTCGTGAAATAATCTATGAGCAACGGTATGTCATCCTTACGCTGGTCAAGGTCAGGAACATGTATGGGTATCACGTTGAGGCGGTGGTAGAGGTCCTCGCGGAAATTACCTTTTTCTATTTCCGCCTTGAGGTCCTTATTAGTCGCCGCGAGCACACGCACGTCAACGTGTATGGCCTTATCGGCGCCGACACGCGTTATCTCGTTTTCCTGCAAAGCCCTGAGCACTTTGGTCTGCGCCGAGAGACTCATATCACCTATTTCATCAAGGAACAGCGTGCCTCCGTCCGCTTGCTCAAACTTGCCGATACGCTGCTTAATGGCTGATGTAAACGAGCCTTTTTCATGTCCGAAGAGTTCACTCTCAATGAGTTCCGAAGGTATTGCCGCACAGTTAACCTCGACTAACGGCGCTTGTGCACGCTTACTGCCGGCATGTATCAGCCGTGCCACGACTTCCTTGCCGGTACCGTTAGAGCCCGTGATGAGAACACGAGCCTCGGTAGGAGCAACACGGTCTATCATATCACGAACACGGCTTATAGCTTCACTCTCACCTATCATACGGAACTTGTTCTCAACTTTTTTCTTCAGCGTACGAGTCTGCTCAACCAGCGTACCGCGGTCAAGGGCATTCTTGACGGTTATCAGCAAACGGTTGAGGTCTATAGGTTTTTCAATGAAATCGAAAGCACCGTACTTTATACATTCAACCGCCGACTTGATATCAGCATGACCCGATATCATCACAATAGGAATGTCCTTGTCTGACTGAGCAATACGCTTGAGAACCTCCATGCCATCCATCTCAGGCATCTTGATGTCACACAGCACAAGGTCATACTTTCCCGTCACAAATTTATCAATACCCTCGCGACCATCGGCGGCAAGGTCAACCTTATATTTCTCGAAAGATAATATATCTTCCAACGTGGAGCGAATACTGCGCTCGTCATCTATAATAAGAATTTTTGCCATCTTTACATAAGTAATTAACCTGCAAAGTTACGATTTTTTCACAATATGTTAGAGTCGGTCAAAACACGAGGCGATTTTTAAGATGTCTTTACACTTCTTCTACACTTTGTTTTACAGAGTATTACAAAGATTTCGCTGTTTAATTTGTAAAATAATAGACTATTTTTTATGTTGTACAACATATTTTTGTCGTACCTTTGCACTCGCAAACAGGAAATAAAGTTTGCATGTTTTAGTTACACATTACCTCTCATCGGTTAGCGAACCAATAATGAGGTTAACCCCAAAATCATTAAATATGATTTTAGGGGGTAAAAATGAAAGGAATTAAGAATGAAAAAGATTGTACTTATTGTTGCCGTGCTTCTTGGCGCCGCAACGATGTCTGCCGCAAATCGCGTGAAAGACAACAATTTAGAGTTGAATGTTAATGTAGATAAGTTAAGTACCTATCTTATGCTTGACGCCACTCAGAGCCAGTTAGCGACTGACTATGCCGAACAACTGAACTCTGAGATAAAATTCGCCAAGTATGCCAAGTCAAGCAAACGTGCCCGCCGCGTACAAAAGGCCGTTTACACCAACCTTGGACAGATGCGCTACACACTCTCCAAAGATCAGTATGCCAAATACTTGCGACTGATGAACGTGACGTTGCGCAACAAAGGTCTTGACCACTACATGGCAGAACTCTAAACATCAAGCGGACTAATGACTCCGCTATTTTACATGCTAACAAACAAATCCCAGGCCGTGAGGCTGACGATTGACAATATGCTTCGGTTCACACCGCGTCATGCGATGAGGACCGATTTTTTTTGTGTTTTATTGATAAAACAGAAGAAATAGAAAAAACAGGTGGCTATCTGACGATAACCACCTGCCGAACATTTAACAATTAACTATATTTATTATGCTTAACTATGACTTCTAAATCAATAGACCGAAATTGTGGAGAAAGCAAAAAAACTTAATCCTCCTCGAGGTGCAAGTGCTGAACGTAAATAGCGTGGATTTTCTCTTTACGCTTCACTACGGAAGGTTTCGTGAACTCCTGACGACGGCGCAGTTCTTTAACGACACCGGTCTTCTCGAATTTACGTTTGAATTTCTTCAGCGCTTTTTCAATGTTTTCGCCTTCTTTTACAGGTACTACAATCAT
>DGSV01000021.1 GCA_002394025.1 Bacteroidales bacterium UBA4353 | reverse complement strand
GAATAAAGTAACATTTTTGAAGCGCATAATGGTATTCATCGCCTTGCTTGCTATTTTCTGCGGCGTCAGAGCTCAGCATACGATGGAATACGTAGCTCCTGACACATACTACCGTCAAGGTCTGGAACTTTTCGACCAAGGCAATTACGTCGGTGCAGAGGAGTTTTTTCGTTTGTATCTTGCCGGCACGCCTCATGGCTTTGAGGCTGAAGAGGCTCAATACTACATCCTCTACCTGCATTATAATCAACGCTATGGCGGTACGATGGACGATATTGTGGAGTACTTGATAGAGCATCCCTATAGCGCTCATGCTCCCAAACTTCACTTCATGCTCGGTGTGCTGTATGTTGAGAACAAGAAGTCGAAGTTAGCACTCGACGAGTTCCGTCGTGCCGACAGCGAACACTTGAGCGACAAAGAGCGCAATGATATGATATTCTATAGTGGTATAGCAAAACTGCAGCAGAAACAGTATAAACAGGCTTCTGATGATTTTGAGGCATTGCTTGGCCGCCCGACAGCCTACAAACTCTCATCGCAATACTACTATGCCTACTGCCAATATGTTATGGGACATTACGAAGAAGCCAAGCCCCATTTCATTCAAATAGAGCACATCGGCGACTACCGTGAAACGGTGCCCTACTACCTATGTCAGATATACTTCAGCGAGGGCAACTACGAAGCCGTAGAGGAACGTGCCGAGTCGTTGCTACGGACTTATCCAAAGAATAAGGAGAATGCCGAACTCCATCGCATGCTGGGTGAAATAAGCTATATGAAAGGCCGTTATGCTGAAACAGAGAAACACTTCGAGGCATATCGTTCCAGCACCAAGAAGAGCAACCGTGAGGACGTATATCTATTGGGTATGGCGCAGTATCATCTGGGCAAGTATGACGAAGCCATCAAAGACCTGCAGAAGGTGACTGCCAAGTCCGACTCACTATCCGAAAGCGCTTATCTCTATATCGGTCATAGCTATATACATACCGGCCAGAGCGACAAAGCGCGCATGGCTTACAGCGAAGCCTGCCGCACAAACTTTGACCCCGTTGTACACCAAGCAGCCATGTATAACTACGCTATGGCGACCTATGAGAGTGCTGACGTTTTCGGTGAGAGCGTTACGGCGTTGGCAAGTTATATTGAGACCTACCCCGAAGCCGACAATGCCGCCCAAGCGCAGGATATGCTCATGGACGTACTTCTACGCACGCGTAACTACCGCGCAGCTCTCAACGAAATCAGAAAGATAGAAAAGCCTACCGCCAAAGTGATTGAGACGAAGAATTACGTGACATATAAGCTCGGCACCGAGTCGTTCAAGGTCAACGATATGGCTAAAGCTCTTGAATGTTTCACGGAAGTAATCGATGCCGGCAATGGTGCTTATCGAGGTGAGAGTTACCTTTGGCGCGCGGAAACATACTACCGCAATAAGCAATATAAACTCGCCGCCAAGGACTATGACTCATACCTTGGAATGAAGAAACATACTACCGCCAACGGGATGTTGCAAGCCTACTACGGCGCCGGCTATGCCTGTTTCTCTGAGCGCCGCTACGATGCCTCGCTCCCCTACTTCATGAATTTCGTGAACCGCAGCGCGAAAGACGATATCCGCTATAGTGATGCCCTGAACAGAATTGCCGATGTCTATTTCTCGAAGCGTAATGTCGCAAATGCCGAGAGTTACTACAGCAAATCTTTCGCAGCCGGTGGCAAGGGCAAAGACTATGCCCTATTTCAGCGCGGCTACTGCATGGGACTGCTCAAGAAATATGACAAAAAGATATCCATCATGGATGAACTGGTACGTCAGATGCCACGTTCGTCCTATGCCGATGATGCCCTATACGAAAGTGGCAGGTCCTATATACAACTGGATAGAAATCTTGAGGCAGTAGAGCGCTATCAAAACCTGCTCGCCAACTATCCCAATAGTGAACTGGCGGCAAAAGCGGCATTGGAGATAGCCATGATACACGACAACGGCGGCGATAAGGAACAAGCCATACGAAGCTACAAGCAAGTCATCAAAGACTACCCTGGCAGCGAGGAGAGTTATACGGCTCTTGACGCCCTTGAAGAGACATATCTCAATCTTGACCGCGTAAAGGAATATATAGACTACACCAAGACCCTCGGGCGCGTGATCAAGACCAATGCTGCTTCACGCGAAGACTCGTTGACATATATGGCCGCCGAACGGCAGTATAATCAGGGCAAATATCAACAGGCAGCACAGGGCATGAGCAACTATGTTGAGCATTACTGTCCTGAAGGTCGCTATTGCATGGTTGCCCAGTACTATATGGCAGACAGTTACTACCGCAGTGGTGACCGTGAATCGGCGTTGCGTGCCTATGCCCCCCTGACTGAAAGTAAAGGCTCATCGCATCGCGAGGAAGCTTGTCTGCGCGCCGCCGAGATAGCATACGACGCCAAGGACTATGCCGCTGCGCTTACATATTTCAGCCGTTTGCAGCAATGCGCCTCCATGCTTGAAAATGCCGGTGCGGCACGACTGGGAATACTGCGCTGCAGCTACCACCTCAACGATTCCGAAAAAACGGTACGCATAGCCACGGAAATCATAGAAGACAGCCATTCGGAAAGCGATGTGGCATACGAAGCCCGTTATCACAGAGCCAAATGTTACGTGGAGGCTGAAGACTATTTCCGCGCCACGGCAGACCTCAAAGAAGTAGCTAAAAACACACAAAGCAGCTACGGAGCCGAGGCAAAATACCTGCTATCGGAAATATACTACAAGCAGAAAAATCTTGACGCGGCAGAGGCGGAAATCATGGACTTCGCCAAGAAAGGCACCCCTTACGAATACTGGCTTGCCAAATCCATGGTGCTGCTCGCTGACGTCTATATCGCCCGTGAGGACGACTTCCAAGCCAAGCAATACCTGCTCAGCCTACGAGCCAACTACACCGCCCGGGATGACATACAAGATGCCATAGCCACGCGCCTGGCGGCTATCAGCGAAAGGGAAACAGATAACGACTAATACGAAATAATCGGATATGAAAAAACTCTCATTATACATAACGGCTCTGCTGAGCCTTCCCTGCCTGCTTTTCGCCCAAGATGATACTAACAGGGAAGTAACTCTTGAGCGTGAATACTCTCCCGTGATAGCCAATGCCGGCAAAATCACTCAAGAGCTTGAGACAGTGGATATGAAGTATGACACTCATAAGGTTAACTACTGGCTTGACGCCTCACGCAGCGTCTATCCTTCTCTAACTTTCAGCACCCTCAACGCCGCCGACCCTCGTTTCGGACAAGTTTCCGGTAACAGAGGCTATGCCCGCGTAGCGTTGGGATACAGATGGAACACACTGGCCGATTTCGGATACAGCATCGTAAGCAACAAACAGACGCGCTTCGACATTGATATTCATCACCTTGGCACTTTCGGCAAAAAACAATACTCACGTTCCACGCTTGACATGAGACTTGAGAAAGGAGTGAATGCTGTCAAAATATTCGGCGGTGTGTCGTTGGGCTTTGACCATTGGAACTACTACTCACTATATCAGAAAGACCCTGTCATTGGCGACAATGGTATCCTGAAAGCAGATGATTTTGAGTATGATTGGGATAAGAACAAGACATGGGGTTCAGGTCTTGACAAAAACCGTATGTGGGATTTCGACTTCAACTTCGGTGTCAAGAACGGTGACCGCTCGGATGTCATCTACAAGGTCGATTTAGGCTACCACCTGACTAATGTTGAGGACAAATGGGTCCTTGATAAACAACTGACAGAAAATGCCATATATATCAATGGTATGGCGCAGTGGGAACTACCTACCGGTTCGATAGGTTTCGACTCGCACCTTAAGCACCACTTCTATAACAAGTACTCTCCGGACCGCAACCTGCTTCCGAGCAAGGACGACATCAATAGTTATCTGAATGCCGTACCCGAGAGTTGGAAAGATGTGCTGGCTATAGATCAAGACCACACCGGCAATACCTATTTCGACCTAAAAGTGCAGCCTTACTATGCCTACAGCGGTGACCAGATATGGGTTCATGTCGGTGTTAATCTCGACTTTGCCTTCGGTTGTCGCCATAACGTAGGTATATCGCCTGAGGTAGCTTTGGAATGGCAGGCTATGCCCTCAATGCTTGCTCTTTACGGAACTTTTACCGGCAGTCTCGGAGGTCATGAGTTGGCATCGTCATTACGCAAAAACCACTATGCGAGCCCATTCACCGTCACGAGCACCAAATTCAACACTTACAAACCTATTGACGCTACCGTTGGACTTAAGATACATCCCGTGAACGGATTGTTGCTCAACGTCTATGGCAACTATCAGCACGTTATCGACAAACTATTCCCCGTATTCGGATATATAAACGAAGGAGCTGAAGGTTGGCGCAACTACGGCACTTCAATTCCTGACGGCTACACGCTCCAGATGTTCCGCATGGGACTCAGCGCCCGCTATGAATATAGCGACAAGCTGCGCCTTGAGGCTGACGTGCATTATAACTTCCTCAAGCCCAAGGAAGTCAACCGCTGGCCCGGAATCGACGAACAACAAGCGTGGTACACCCCTGCCTTTGAGGCTAAACTGGCCTTGGCATGGCACATCACACCAAAATGGACATTGCAACTCGACAGTTATTTCGCCACACAGTCCTATGCTCTGGTGGCCACTTATGGTCCTGATCCGCTTGCTGACCCTATTCCCGGGCAGCAAGTACCATATATCGGCAACTACACGGGCGTAAAACTCGGCGCGACATACGACATCAACCTCGGAGTTACATATAAACTCAATGAGCACGTGGCATTCTTCGCTAACGCCACCAACATCGCCTATAACAAGCGTATGCTATTCTATGGCTATGAACAACAACTGACGAGCTTCATCCTCGGGGCTTCATTCCAATTCTAAAATCAACCTGTGCCACGTTGTTCGCGTTGATATTTTGTACATACTACCTTCTGCTGCTTCTCATATCGCACTATACGGGTCAGGGTGTCGGCTCCAACAACAAATCTTTCTTTTCCGGTTCGCGGCGCTCACCGTGGTGGCTTGTGGCTATAGGGATGATAGGAAGTTCGCTATCGGGCGTGAGTTTTGTGTCAGTGCCGGGCATGGTTCGCGATTCAGGATTTTCCTATATGCAGATGGTGCTCGGGTTTCTGCTTGGATACGTAATCATAGCTTTCGTGCTCCTTCCGATTTTCTATCGCCATGGCTTGAGTTCCATCTATGAATTTCTCACTAAACGCATAGGATACTCAGCCGGCAAAACGGCATCGGCATTTTTCATCATCAGCAAGTTGTCGGGAGCTGCGGTACGCTTCTACGTCGTGGTGATGATTCTTGACAAATTAGTACTCGCGCCATACGGTATTCCGGTATATATCAGTTCATTAGTACTAACTATCATGATGTGGTTCTATACCCGCAAAGGCGGTATAGGAACTATCATACACACCGACGTACTGCAAACTATATGTATGCTTTCATGCATAGTGGCAATAGGTTATCTGACATTGCGTGCGCTGGATATGAGTGTGATGGAAAGCTTGAACATTGTGCGTGAGCAGGGGCTAACGGAATGTTTCAACATGACCGGGTGGGACAAGGGTGACTACTTCTGGAAGATGTTTCTCAGTGGTATCTTTATCCCTGTTGTTATGACGGGTTTAGATCAAGACATGATGCAGAAAAACCT
>DGSV01000081.1 GCA_002394025.1 Bacteroidales bacterium UBA4353 | reverse complement strand
TGCGTATCTCGGTGCGGCGCGGATGCTGCTCACCATATTTCTGCTTGAGGTTTTCAAACCATGCTATGGTATAGTCAACGATGTGAGCGAGGTCTTTCTCGGTCTGCTTGAGTTTCTTATTCAACGCTACTATCTGCTCCTCGGCTTTCTTGCTGTCGTAGCGTGTTATGCGCGACATCTTTATCTCAAGAAGTTTGAGCAGGTCATCGTCGGTTATGGGGCGGTAGAAGTCTTTTTTGAAAGGCTCTATGCGCTTGTCGATATGGCGTATCGCCTCTTGAGGCGAACGAGAGTCCTCGAATTCCTTGTCTTTATAGATACGCTGTTCGATGAATAGTCTTTCGAGGGATATGAAGAGCAGTTTCTCCTGTAGCTCCGATTTTTGTATTTCCAACTCCCACTGCAGCAGTTGACGGGTATGGTCCGTGGATATCTTGAGCAGTTCACTGATATTGGTGAAGATAGGTCTTTTGTCCTTTATCACGCAGCAGTTGGGAGATATACTTACCTCGCAATCAGTGAAAGCGTAGAGGGCATCAATGGTTTTGTCGCTTGATACGTTAGGTTGCAGGTGTACCAGGATTTCAGCTTTGTCTGCTGACAGGTCATCAATCTTGCGGATTTTTATCTTGCCGCGCTCATTGGCTTTGATGATTGTCTCGATGATTTTGCGCACCGTGGTGCCGTAGGGAACTTCCTGGATTGACAAAGTCTTGTTATCAACTTTTGATATTTTACTGCGCACCTTTACCACACCACCGCGCTGACCATCATTATAGCGACTCACGTCAACCACGCCGCCTGTCAGGAAATCAGGATATAGCGTGAAGTCTTCACCCCGCAGGTATGCCACAGAGGCATCGCACAACTCATTGAAGTTATGAGGCAGTATCAGAGAATTGAGACCTACCGCTATTCCCTCAACACCTTGCGCGAGCAGTAGAGGGAACTTGATAGGTAGGTTTATGGGTTCCTTGTTGCGACCGTCATAACTCAGTTTCCAATGTGTGGTTTTGGGGTTAAACACCGCCTCAAGGGCGAACTTCGATAACCGCGCTTCTATATACCTCGCCGCCGCGGCATCGGCACCGGTACTTATATCACCCCAGTTGCCTTGGCAATCAATGAGCAGTTCCTTCTGACCTAAACCAACAAGGGCATCCTTGATGGAAGCATCACCATGGGGGTGAAACTGCATAGCCTGACCAACGATGTTAGCCACCTTGTTGTATCTGCCATCTTCCACGCGGCTCATGGCATGCAATATACGGCGCTGCACAGGTTTTAGACCATCGTAGAGATCAGGTACCGCACGCTCGAGAATTACGTAGGAAGCGTAGTCTATGAACCAATTCTGGTACATACCCGTCAGATGATAGCGGTTCGATTCATCACGCGTGGCGTATGCCCGGAAATGCGCCGCCTGACTACCCTGTGCAGGCGGTAAAGTTCCATCTCCGCCATCCATCATGTCAAGGTCTGTGGCGACACCCTCTTCAGCGATACCGCCAAATTCCTGACCATCGGCTCCTGCGTCAGTGTTCTCGACTTCCGGTTTCTGACCATCGGCTCCTGCGCCTGTGTTCTCGACTTCCGGTTCCTGATTTTCGAATTCTGCGCCTTGCTTATCTTTGTTTTTGTCGCTCATATTACTGTTGCTACTACTCGTTTAATACCAAACCCTTATTCGGCTGATGACCGATACCGGTTTAACCTACAAAAATACTAATTTTTTTTCAAATAGGCAAATTAGAGATCTTGGTACGCTTCGACTTATTGTGCTGATTTCATAGTGTTATTTGTCTATGCTTACGAGTTTGCCTAGTGAGCCGTAGATGAGGTAGCCTTGTGTGTTGAAGCCCATTTGGCTGTAGAGGTTCATATATTGCCGCACCTGGCGGTGGTGGGCGTCGTGTTCTTCAATGCCGAATTTATAGTCTATGATTATCGCTGTATTGTCGGGGGTTATCATCACCCTGTCAGGTCGCAGGTTTTTGCCGTCAGGGCATATTACGGGGTGTTCGTTGACGATAGTTCCGGGGTGGTCGAATAATTTTTGTACACCGCTGATAGCCATCATTTTATCCATGGCACTGCGTAGTATTTCGGCTTCGTAGCGTGTAATATGTCCGCTGTTGGTCATGATTTCAAGTGCTTTGTCGGTGTCCTGCGACGTGGTGATGTGGCTGAGCATTTCGTGCATCAGTGTGCCGTAGTTTAGCCATGGGTTACCATGCTGATCTTGCGGTAGTTGTGCTATGTCTGTTATTTCTTCTTCGTTGTCGGTGAGTGGCAGTCCTTGCAGATGTGGCTGAAATTTGAGGGCTTTGTAGGCTCCGGTATTGAGTAGCGTAATGTTTTTCAGCGCATTGTTATGGTCTATGGGTGTGTGCGATGTGTCGGCCACGACACCTGTCTGTGCCGGCTTGTTTTTGATGTGCTGTACGGGTGCTCCGAAGTGTATGTTCTGTTCTTGTTCGAGGCTGTTGATGAGTTGGTTGTCAGCCAGATAGTTACTTACCATGACTCCTACGTTGTCCGTTGAGTTTTCTTTAATACTGATATTGACGTAGAGTTCTTGGCTTGGTCGGGTGAATGCCACGTAGAGTTCGTTAACGGCGTCTATGGTTTTTTCGCTGATTTCGGCGAGGTATTGTTGTTGGAAATGAGTGTTTTGCGCTCCTTTGATGGCTACTGGTACCAGTGGTATGTTATTGAATGGTGGTGGTGTGTTATCCGTTGGCAACCAGATTATGGTGTCGTCATTTTTGTTAATGATGTCCCAGTTGCAGAATGGTATGAGCACCACAGGGAAGTCGAGTCCTTTGGCTTTATGGATGGTGATTATTGATATGGCATCGTTGTCGGGTAGGGGCAGGAACGTGTTATCCTTATTGATTTTCCACCAGTTAATGAATTGCGGGACAGAATATGCCACCGCAGGCGCTACTTCGTATATGAGGTCCATGAAGGCTTGTATGTGTAGTGCCGTGGTGGTGTCCCATTGGTCAAGGCGAAATACGTGCATCAGTGTTTGCGCCATTTCGGTGAGCGACATGAGTCGTATTTGTGCCGGTTCGTAGTCTGTGTCTGAAGTGTTGAGTATGAGTTCTTCAAGGTCGTCATTGGTATGCTGTGAGGCATAGGTTAGGGCTTGCGCGGTATCCATATTGAGCACGTAGAGTGCATAGTGGATTAGGATACTGTATTTGATTTCTGTCTTGGGTGTGATGAAATAGCTGATGACATCCACGAGAAATTGCACGCACGGTGCGTCGGCGATACGTAGTGCTTCCTGCGAGGTAATGGGGTATCCGAGTTTGTTGAGTTCCGGGGCTATACTTTGTGTCTCTTTCTTCTTGCGCACCAGGATTGCTATATCGCGCCAGTTGGCTCCTCGTGCGCGGCAGTCCTCAATATGCCGCACGATCCACTGCATGGCTTGCTGATGTTGTTCTCCGTCATTATCGGCTTCGTCGCTGTCGCTGTCGTTGTACTCTATTGGTGTATTATTCTTCTTGGAAGGAATCCGTTTCAGGTCTATGCTTACGTAGCCGTGTTCGCAGTCGTTGGTGCTGTTGGCGGGTGATACGGCTTGTACGACATCGCCGTAATTATCGCGTATCTGGTCGATGTTTTCGGCAAGGAAATGGAATAGGTTATTGTTGAATTCTACTATTGTGCGTAGGCTGCGGTAGTTGGTGGTGAGTGGCGGGTAGTGCAGAAAATCACAGAATTCGGGGTCACGAGGCAACTCATGAGCCATCAAGTGCCAGTTGCTGTTGCGCCAGCGGTAGATACTCTGCTTGACATCACCAACGAGCATGTTGGAGTGGTTATTGGCGAGGCTCTCAAGCAGCAGTGGTCGGAAGTTGTTCCATTGCAGGTTCGAGGTATCCTGAAATTCATCGATGAGGAAATGCTGCAACTTGACGCCTATTTTCTCATAGATAAATGGTACTGACGTGTTGCTAATGATTTTACTGATTAGTTCTCCATTGTTTTCCAGCATCATTTTCGCCTGTCGGTTAGCTATGTCGCGGTAGTGCTGTTCTATGTTTGAGAGCAGTCCTACCATGGTTATGTTTTTCTTGATAAGGCATGCTGTCAGATAGTCGGTATATGCCTCTGAATTGTAGTGTTCCACGATGTCGGATAGCGCTTGCCGGAGTCCGTTGCGAAACATATTCGTGATAGCATCCCGTAGTTCCGCTTTCATGCTTTTCGTGATGGCGTTATTCTCGTCCTGCGCTATGGCAATGGCTGTTTTCCCCAGTCCCTGTTTTATCGCCGCTTTGTTGCGACTGGCTATTTTGTCTATCGCTCCCAGTCCGTTTCTTGAGCCGCCCTTAAGGTCGCTCCACTGCAATCCGTGACTACGGATAATATTCTGCGCACGGATTGCACTTTCGACGACCTGTTGCTGCCACTGTTCAATGACCAACTGTAGTTGCTTGTTATAGTCCTCGATTTGCTGCAGCGTGAAAGGTTCGTGGCGACTCATTATTTCCTTATAGCTTTCCTTGGTAAGTTCTTTGCCGATGTTGAGCATATCGGCTTTCATAGCCCATGGTTCTTCGGCTTTCAGGCGGCGGTGCAGGTTTATATGGAGCCATTGCAGCAGGTCTTTGTTGTCGGGTTTGTCGAGGGTGACGAATATCTCGTTTACGGCTTGCGTAATCAGTGAGTTGGCATCAATCTGCACGGTATAGTCATCAAGCATGCCGAGTTCATAGGCGCAGGCGCGTACTATTTGTACAAAGAAGGAGTCTATGGTGGATATCAGAAAATTGTCGTAGCTGTGCAGGATATAGACATAGTAGTCATTAGCCCACTGTGTGATAGCGCTTTGTGATATGTGGCAGTGCTCGGCGATGTCGTGGCATAGTTTCTCTTGCCTGCCGTTGCGTAGTTCGTCAAGCAAGAATAAGATACGTTGCTTCATCTCCATCGTTGCCTTGTTGGTGAACGTTACTGCAAGGATATGCTTGTGAGCCAAGGCATCGGGATTAGAGGTGTCGAAGAGCAGTTTTATGTATTCCGTGGCAAGGGTGTAGGTCTTGCCCGAACCTGCCGAAGCGCGGTAGATATCTAAGCGGGCGGTATCCATGGTAAAAAGATGTAGTACAAAGATATTAAAAACAGGGCAATCATAGTAAGGATTGCCCTGTATGATGTTGGTGATGTGTCGAAGCTGACTTATTTTGCGAGATGTGCCGTCAGGGCGATTTTCACGTCGTTGCCATTCTTCTGCTTGGCAGTGATGTCTGCCGAGACGTCAAAGCTGTTGGCAGTGTAGTTGCTGATTTTTAGTGGCAGCGGGTTGGGGACTTCAAGACCTACAAAGAGATTTGGCATCTCGTTGTAGGGGTCGGTGAGCAGGATTTGGTCGTCCTTCACTTCCCAAGCGAATTTTGCCGTTTCGGCTGTTCCGGCGAGATTCTTATAGGATATTTCGCCGGTCTTGTCGGCTTTGAGGTTTAACTTGCTGTCATCAAAAGGAATTTGCAACTCTCCGAGGCTGATTTTGGCGTTGGTCATATTCCATTCGCCAACAAGTTGATAATCAGAAGTCGCTTTGTCAGCGTTGGCGTCGCTGTCTTTGCTCGACTTACATGCGGTGAACATGATGGCGAAAATCGTCATCAGAACTAATAACAGATTTTTTTTCATGATGGTCATTTTGTTAAGAAATTATTTTATACCTTTGACGCAAGCAAAGTTACGTTTTTTTTCCTATACGGCAAAATTTTTATTAGCGTCTTTTTTTTGGCACGGAAGTTGAGAATACATCAGTAAAGAGCGGTATCATATTATTTCCGTTCATAGTAATACAATGTCAAACCTGCTAAATTTTATGGTTATGAAAACACGTTTTATCCTTTGGCTTTTGGCCGCCATGCTGTTAAGTGGCACGTCGTTGATGGCGGAACAGACCATCACCGTGACAGCCCAGAGTGAGGATATCAGTCAGAACCTCGACCTCAAAGCCGTAGCCACTGTTTTCGGCCAAAGCAGCAATCTTGAAGATTTTGAGCGTACGCTCAATGACGACAGCCGTATCAATAACCTTGATCTGAATGGCGATGGCGAAGTTGACTACCTTCGTGTGGTAGAGACCGGCGAAGGTGACAAGCGTCTGGTGGTGCTTCAGGCCGTGCTTGCCCTGGATGTTTATCAGGACGTAGCCCAGATACTTGTAGAGCGCGATGCGGTGTCAGGTCAGACGACAGTACAAATCGTTGGTGATGAATATATTTACGGCACCAACTATATAATAGAGCCTGTCTATCTCCGTGTACCGGTAATTTATGACTATTTCTGGCGTCCTTACTATACTTATTGGGTGTCGCCCTATTATTGGGGTTTCTGGCCTTCTTATTGGGCACATTACACCTGTTGGGCATGGGCTGATTACTGGTGGCATATTCGTGATTTCCACTACGCTCACCACTTCTGTTCATACCGTCACGTGAATGTTTGCCGTCGTGGCTTTGAAGACCTTCGTCGCCACGTAGCGCGCAACGATTTTGCCTCGCGGCATCCTGAACGCACTTTCTCACAGCGCAATCAGGGGATGAATAACAGTCGTGACATAGCCGTCAACCGTAGTATTATCAACCGCAGTTCATCGTCTTCCACAGGTTCGGCACGTCAGCAAGGAGGTGTATCCCAAGGTACAGGTCGCATGGTACGTTCGCAGAGCGATTTTAATAGTTCTCGTGGCAGCACGGCATCACGTTTCGCCACCACTTCCGGCTCCCGCTCCACGGCCACCACTTCCGGCAGCCGCTCATCATCAACCACTTCCGGCAGCCGCGGCACGTCGTCAGTGACGTCATCAGGCTCCCGCGGTAGTTATGCTACCACTTCCGGCGGTCGCTCATCAGTAACCACCACTTCGGGCTCACGCACGGGAACGTCTTATACTACCACTTCCGGCAGCCGCGGCACATCGTCAGTGACGTCATCAGGCTCCCGCGGTAGTTATGCTACCACTTCCGGCGGTCGCTCATCAGTAACTACCACTTCCGGCTCACGCACAGGAACGTCTTATACTACCACTTCCGGCAGCCGCGGCACATCGTCAGCGACGTCATCAGGCTCTTATGGCAGCGGCTCAAGAGGTTATGGTTCGGCTTCATACAATAGCGGCTCAAGAAGTACCGGCAGCTATTCATCAGGTTCCCGTGGTGTAAGCAGTTACTCATCAGGTTCCCGTAGCAGCTATTCATCAGGCGGCTCATACTCAGGTGGCAGTCGTAGCAGCTATTCCGGTGGCTCATATTCCGGTGGAGGACGTTCGTCAGGATTTTCAGGCGGTGGCTCTTCTTACTCAGGAGGAGGACATTCTTCAGGCGGTGGAGGAGGTCACAGCGGAGGAGGATCAGGAAGACGTTAAAAGCAAAAACACTAAACCACAACGTAATAATTCAATCACTAATGTGAAGTCCGACGGTAAATCACCGCCGGACTTTTTTATTTCGTGATATGCTCAGTAGCGACTTTTCGATGATGTGAATAATATATTGGTAATTTTAACTAACTTTGTATGTCTCAATATTGACGAGGAACGAGATATGTCTATGATTGTAAACAAAAAGTTACGAAATGCTTTCGTTAGTCGGATAGTTATTACCGTATGTTTGTTGCTGTGTTTGCAGAGTGCGGTTTCTCAGTCTGTTATCGATATTGACACGACCGCCAGCCTATATGTTTTTGAGCCACATTTCAGTCGTGTGGAGTTAGAGGTTGGTACTATGCCTGCCAAGGATGACACTTCTGTTATCTTCTGTGCCGCCGCGGCATTCACCAGAGACTATCTTGACGCCTTCGGTCATGGCAATATCGTTGGCGCTTATGTGACTCATGGAGTGGCATATAACGGATACGAGGGTAAGGGACGCTATGGTCGTTTTGTGTATCATACCAAACGGTGGCGTTTCATAGACGCCGGTGACCACACTTCTTATGATGCCACAGTAGCAGGTGGTGGCTGCGCATTCACTCAGATGTGGGTTATCAGGAATAGGCATATTTTCAAACCCTATGCAATGAGTAGTGACTCAACGCGTTCTAATGTTTATCGCGCCCTATGCGAAAAGGACGGCAAACTGCTCATCGCGCAAAGTCGCAGGAGCGTTCCGTATCACGTTTTTGTCAAAGCACTGATGTCCTATGGCTTTGATAATGCGTTGTATATGGATATGGGCTCAGGTTGGAACCATTCGTTTTATCGTTCAGGACAAGATATGCATACACATCTGCATATCTTGTTCCCCATCCGTAATAATACCCGATATTGCACCAACTGGCTCACATTCTATAAGTAGTATCAATAGCCTTATGAAAAGTAATTTTAACATCAAATTGTATGTTTTGTTGCCACTCACGTTGATAGTGAGTGCCATCTTATGGTTTCTTCCCCTTGAATGTTTTGGTATAGAAGGTCTGACAGAACTTCAGCAACGCACTATGGCTGTATTCGCTTTTGCGGCTTTGATGTGGTTGTTTGAGATTATCGCACCTTGGGCAACATCGGTCACAACCATAGTAATACTCCTATTTGCCGTGTCAGATAAGGGTTTTGTTAGCCCTGACGATGGTGTGGCTGTTGGTTATCGCGAGATATTGTCGTCGTTTGCCGATCCTGTGATAATGCTTTTCTTGGGTGGTTTTGTACTTGCGATATGTGCCAACAAGGTTGGTATTGACAAGTATTTGGCTCGCACGATGTTGCGGGTGTTTGGCACTCGTCCGCATTTTATTTTACTGGGTCTGTTGCTTGTGAATGGTGTTTTTTCGATGTTTATGTCCAATACCGCCACCGCGGCCATGATGCTGGCATTCTTGGCTCCCATGCTCGCCAAAATGCCCGAACAGGGCAACGGCCGTGTGGCATTGGCATTAGCCATACCCATCGCCGCGAACATCGGTGGTCTTGGTACGCCAATCGGTACGCCACCTAATGCTATAGCCTTGTGACAGTTAGCGAAAATGGGCTGTGACATAGGTTTCGGAACATGGATGACGCACATGGTTCCATATGTACTTGTTATGTTGCTCATTTCTTGGGGATTATTATTGCTGCTATATCCTATGAACAACGACAGCATGACGTTGGAGATAGAAGTTCCGAAAACGTTTAGTCGTGATTTCTGGATTGTTGCGGTTGTGTTTCCCGTCACTATTATATTATGGTTGACAGGTAAGTTGACGCATATAGATTCAAATATTGTGGCACTGATACCGTTTGCCGTCTTTGCTATCACGGGAGTGTTTGCGTCATCTGATTTCGGCAAAGTTGATTGGCATATACTATGGATGGTTGCCGGTGGTTTTGCGTTAGGCACAAGTCTCAATCAGACGGGTTTGGCTGATACTCTGGTGAGGTCTATTCCTTTTGCGTCATGGTCTGCTTGGGTCCTAATCCTCGGTGCCGGCATGTTGATATATTTGCTATCGACATTTATCTCCAACTCTTCGGCCGCGAGTCTGCTAATGCCCATGCTGGCTGTTATTGACACCGCTATGGCAGACAAGATGTCGGTGCTTGGCGGGTCGGGCTCACTACTGATATATGTGGCTATATGCTGTTCGTTGGCTATGACGCTGCCGATTTCCACACCTCCTAACGCTATTGCTTGTGCTACCGGTTTGGTGAAAACAAAGGATATGGTCAAGGTGGGAGTGGCTATTGGTATCGTGGGAGCCTTGGTGGGATTTTTGATGATTAAGTTATTCCCGATGGTACCGGCATGAGTTGTGTTTGTGTATATGATGTTTACTACCTGAAATATCGTGATGAGAACACGTATCTCACAAGCAGGAAGTTGATTGGTATTACGATACAGAAAACGGGTATCGGTGCGTATGCTTTGGGCACTCCGCACCAGAGTACGATATTCAGAAATAGTATGTGCAACAGGTAGTTGACACCATGTGAGACGGCAAATCCCAATCCGCGCTTGACGTTGGTTTGCGTGCGGAATGTGAAATGCGCCGTGAGGTAGAAATTCATAAACCATGACAGGACATAGCCTATCGTGTATGCCACATTGACATTCATCACGTGATAGAGGGCATAGTATATGGCATAGTGTACGCCGGTGGCTATCACGCCCACTATGGCGAAGCGGACGAACTGCACGGAGAGTATTTTTTGTAATATGTCGCGGAAAGTCATGGCAGTGCAAATTTAGTGTTTTTCACTCATACGGCAAAATGCGAGTAGTTGAGTTATTCAAAACCAAATCCCGAGGACGAATGTTCGTTCTCGGGATTTAGTTTCTTGGGATATCGGTGTCGTATTACATTTTCTTAAATATAACACTCGCGTTATGTCCTCCGAAACCGAAAGTATTGCTCAGGGCATACTTCATGTCACGTTTCTGGGCTTTGTTGAACGTGAAGTTCAGGCGCGGGTCAAAGTTTTCATCGACATCGTCCTCGGCGTGGTTGATAGTCGGTGGCACTATTCCTTCCTGCAGGGCTTTTACCGACGCGAGGGCTTCCATGGCTCCCGCCGCACCGAGCATGTGTCCCGTCATGGATTTTGTGCTGCTGATATTCAGTTCGTAGGCATGGTCTGCAAATACCTGCTCTATGGCTTTCACTTCCGCGATGTCGCCCAGTGGTGTGCTTGTGCCGTGAACGTTGATGTAATCGATGTCGTTGGGTGTTATTCCCGCATCTTCTATTGCAGCCTTCATCACGTTTGCAGCTCCGAGCCCTTCGGGGTGTGGCGCCGTCATGTGGTGCGCGTCGGCCGTGAGTCCGGCTCCTACCACTTCGGCATAGATCTTTGCGCCGCGTGCCACGGCATGTTCATATTCCTCTAATATGAGGCATACACCGCCTTCGCCCATCACAAATCCGTCACGACTCTTTGAGAAAGGTCTTGACGCTGTCTTGGGACTGTCGTTACGTGTCGAGAGGGCTTTCATGGATATGAACCCTCCCATTCCCGAGGCGCATATTGTGGCTTCCGAACCACCTGTAACCATAGCGTCCGCCTTGCCCAGACGAATGTAGTTGAAGGCATCGGCGATAGCCACATTGCTGCTTGCGCAAGCGGCTACAGTGGCGTAGTTAGGTCCGCGGAAACCATAGTGTATGGAGATATGTCCGGCTGCTATGTCGGCTATCAGTTTGGGAATGAAGAAGGGGTTGAAGCGTGGCGAACCATCGCCTGTGGCGTATTCGCTGACGGCCTCTTCGATTGTTGTCATACCTCCTATTCCTGCTCCCCAAATCACGCCTATGCGGTCATGGTTGACGCTCTCAAGGTCCATGGCGCTGTCAGTGACAGCCTGAGCAGCTGCGGCAAGAGCGTATTGGGTAAAGAGGTCGTACTTGCGCAATTCCTTGCGGTCGAACAATTGAGTGGCATCAAAATCTTTGACTTCACAGGCAAAGTTGGTCCTGAATGTTGAAGCGTCAAAATGGGTCACGGGAGCGGCACCACTAACGCCGTTAATCATGTTGCGCCATGTCTCTTCTACTGTATTACCCAAAGGGGTAACAGCTCCCAGACCGGTAACAACTACACGCTTTAATTCCATAACTGATAACTGTTTTTAGCGAAAATTCGGGCATGGTTGCTCACCCGCCCGATAACTGAATCTTTTGATATAAACCGGCGGACACGCTGTGGCGTGTCCATTAATCCGATTATTTATTTCTTTTCTTTGATGGCGGCTTCGATGAAGTCGATGGCGTCACCTACGGTATGTATTTGCTCAGCTTTCTCTTCAGGAATTTGGATTTCGTATCCTTCTTCTTTCAAAGCATCCTCAAATGCCATGATAAGTTCTACGGTATCCAAAGAATCTGCGCCGAGGTCGTTCTGGATGTGAGCCTCACGGGTTACAGCGCTGGGGACTACGCTGAGCTTCTCAACGATGATGTTGGTGACCAATTCTTGTACGTTTACGTCCATAATTTTTTTAATGTTTTTTATTTATTATTTTTTTTAGTTTGATTTCATTAGTTCGAGTCCGTTTTCCCGCCTCACCATTGCTCGCAAGCGGCACTGGTTTCGGCTTAACGAAAACATTGTTATTTCCAAATGCGGCTGCAAAGGTACGGCATTTTTTTTATATGAGCAAGAAAAAACGAAGAAAAAGCGCATTTTTCTGCACATTTTAGTCTTGAATGTGCCAAAACTCGATATTTTATCTCATAATGTTTCTTAGTATGAGAAAAATGTTGTACCTTTGCAGCAATAAAATTTACGGTGACGGTTAGTAGTCTATTATGGTGAACACCGTGAAAAGGGAAGGGTGTGAAAATCATCCGCTGTACCCGCAACTGTAAGTCTATCAGGAAAAGTGATTTTTCCGCCCCGTGTCCAATCCTAAAGGTCACTGAAACCTATGTGTTTTGGGAAGGCATTAAGGGACAGGGTGGTAGGCGAGTCAGGAAACCTGCCGTATTTTTTCTTTAGTCGCTAATAGCGGCGGTTCGTGTTGCGCCACGGGAGTTATGGTGCTAACGATGGGCTTATTTTTTTTAGAGACATATTTATATTGTAATTAGGAATTTCCGAACAGGATTTTCTATAATCACTAGATTTTCTAGCTTAACTAGATTAGCTAGAGTTGCTAGTTCAAATAGCTGAACTAGAAGCAATAGATTAACTAGTGCAGTGGTTCAAGGTATTTGTTCCTTGTTCCTTGCTCTTTGTTTCTAAATCTGCTAAACAATCAAAAACCCTAATAATATGAAGAAATTTTTATCTACTTTTTTCTGCGCTTTGGCAGTTTGTGCCGGTGCCTATTGCAACACAGCCGCAGGTTTAAAGGCTTCGCAGTTGCATTTTTCCAAGATGGTAGGTCAGGGTCCTGACACAGCCGCTATAATCATCTATTGTCCGTCTTCTGATGCCTATAACGCGTTTATGTGGGGCTATCTGTTCAATGCTGACGACAACGCGGTGGTTGCCGATGCAATGCAGGCATTGGTTGACGAAGGCGGCGTTATGATAGACGGTATAGCCACATCGTTCATCACTCGTATCGCATGGAGTAATAATGTGCTAAGTTTTGACGGTCAGGGCAATGACAATATTTACTGGATGTATAATATCAATGACACTTATGCCGATGCTATAGGCACTCAGGCCCTGCAAGCCAATGATGTTATTAACTTTGAGTTTACCGATGACTGGCAGAAGCCTCTGAAAACCTATGAGGGTATGTTAAGTGAGTGGATTAATGTCTATCCTGTTCTTGATGAGAACTATCATCCTCTGGACAAACTCGGCGACATCACGTTTTATGCCGGTACAGGTTCGAAGCATGCTGCTTTCGTACTCTACGATCCTTCTATGAGTCATGCTACAGTTTGGGGCTATAGTTTTGATGCTACCGATGCCGTTGTGGCGGATATGCTGTCAGCGATAACAGCCGCTGACAGCCGTTTGCAAATTCGCGGTCTTGAGACTGGCTGGATAACATCTGTTGCCTTCACTGACGATATAGTGTCTTTTGACACCGATGGCGATGAGTCAGGTGCCTACTGGATGCTGAATCTCAATGATGTTGCGGCACCTCTCGGTGTAAGTTCTATGCCTCTTGGCGATCAGGATGTTGTAGTGTTCCAGTTCGTAAATGGTTCAGTAGTGAGCATCGACTATTTGACCGGCAACTGGCTGACATACAATGCTGATGATCCCAACCTGCGTGGTGCCGACCTCTTTACACCCCTTTATACCCTTGGTCAAGGAACCGCCCATGCCACTCTCACTATCAACTATCCGGCAAGTGGCAAGGCCCTCACTTGGGGTTATAATTTCACTGATGACGGCACAGTTATGGCGAGCACCATGCTTAACGACATAGCTACCGCAGATGAGCGTCTGACGATAGATGGCGCTACTGCAGGTTTCATCAGCGAGATAGCCTATAATGGCTCTGAAGCGACGTTCAGCAATACGGGCTATAACTGGATGTTCTCCATAAACGACCGCATAGCACCCTACGGAGCTTCGCAGATGCCGTTGCATGACGGTGCCGCGGTATATTTTGAATACACTGGTGGAGCATGGCCTTATACCATAAAACGCCTTAATCAAATAAGCAATATGGTGACTTACGTTAGCGTTCCCGGTACAGCACTCACAGCAGCTCATGCCGATGAGACAGTATCCGTCAGAGGACATGAACTGGTAGTGCGCCAAGCAGGTATGCTACAAGTGATAGCTGCCAACGGACAAATCGTTGTCAACGCACCTGTTGAGCAAGGTCAGACATTGAGCCTTGGAGTTCCGGCAGGTGTTTACGCGGCGGTGCTTAACAACAAAGCATTAAAGATCGTGATTAAGTGACAAATGTTTTTGTAATTGATTATATTCAGGAAGCCGATAGAGTGTTGACCCCTCTATCGGCTTCATTACATATGCTAAAAGATACAGTTGGGAGCAAAAAATGGTTTTTTTTGAAAAAAATATATGCAATATATTGCATAATTGAAACTAAATTGATATTTTTGCTATATCAAAATATATTATGCGCAATAAAGGCGTCACAGAAGAGCAATTACTCGCCGCTTTGCGTGAACATTTCGGTTTTCAGAGTTTTAAGGGAAACCAGCAGGCGGTTATCACCAATCTTATGAGAGGTGAAGATGTTTTTGTGCTCATGCCCACCGGTGGCGGAAAGTCGATGTGCTACCAGTTGCCGGCTTTGCTTATGCACGGAACAGCGATTATCGTATCGCCTTTGATAGCGCTGATGAAAAATCAGGTTGACCTGATGCGTACCTATAGTCAGACGGATGGTGTGGCTCATTTCATCAACTCCTCATTGAGCAAATCGGCGATAGAAATCGTGAAGCGCGACATCCGCAACGGAGTGACCAAGATGCTTTACATGGCTCCCGAGTCGCTTGCCAAGGAGGACAATATAGCGTTTCTGCAAAGTGTTGACATATCTTTCTACGCTATTGACGAGGCGCAGTGTATCTCTGAATGGGGTCATGATTTCCGACCCGAATACTACACCATCAGGAGTTGTGTTGACCGCATAGGCAGGGCACCGATCATAGCCCTTACGGCAACAGCAACGCCCAAGGTCCAGAACGACATACTCAAAAATCTGCTTATACCCGATGCCAAGGTATTCAAGTCATCGTTCAACAGAGCTAACCTCTACTATGAGGTTCGTCCCAAAACTGATAATATAGACCGTGACATCATCCTGTTTATAAAACAGATGCGTGGCAAGTCGGGTATCATATACTGCTTGAGTCGCAAGCAGGTAGAAGACTTGGCGCAGACCCTTGTGCTAAATGATATCAAGGCCTTGCCATATCATGCCGGTCTGGACACCGCACAGCGCAATGCCCATCAGGATAAATTCCTGATGGAAGACGTGCAGGTCATAGTGGCTACCATAGCCTTCGGAATGGGGATCGACAAACCGGACATACGGTTCGTAATCCATTATGACATACCCAAAAGTCTTGAGGGATATTATCAAGAGACAGGTAGGGCAGGTCGCGATGGAGGCGAAGGACGATGCATTTGCTATTACGACCCCAAGGATATAGAAAAATTCCGAAAATTCTCCCAAGACAAATATATCTCCGAGCAGGAAATCAGCAATCAGCTGCTCTATGAAACGCAGGCTTATGCCGAGACGCACCTATGTCGCAGAAAAGTGTTGCTGCACTATTTCGGAGAAGAATATAAACACGAAAATTGTAATAATTGCGACAACTGTAATAAACATTATAAAATGTACGACGCACAAGACATCCTCTCCGCTGTTATTGACCTTGTCATTCAACTCAAGGAGAAATTCAAAGCCCAGCACATAGTGGATATTCTTAAGGGTAATAAGACCGCTGACGTGCTGTCCTATAAGCATGATCAGTTAGAACTCTTTGGCTGTCTTAACGAAGAAGAAGAGAGTCTCATTCAGGCTACGATCCGCCAGGCAATGCTCAGCGGTTTTCTCAAAAAGGATATAGAACTCTACGGAGTTCTGAAAACCCTACCGCCTGCCGCAAAATTCCTCAAAGCACCTCACGAATTCCTTATTCCGATAGAGGACGATAGTGAGGAGATAGAGGATGCTCCGAAAAATATTGACGCCACAACTGCTGACGACCAGCTATATGCGCTGCTCAAGGACGTGAGGCGCAAACTGGCCAAGAAACTTGATATGCAGCCATGGCAGATATTCTCCGACCCGGCCTTAGAAGCCATGACAACGAGCTATCCTATCACGATTGATGAACTGGCGGGAATACCCGGGGTGGGGAAGAACAAGGCTGAAAAATTCGGAGAAGAATTCGTCACCAATATCAAGAAATACGTACAAGAGAACGACATAATCCGCGTTGAAGATACGCGCGTAAGGACAATACCTCAACAGCGCTCGCAGCTTAAACTATCTATCATTCAGGCTATTGACCGTCGTGTAGCCCTCGACGACTTAGCAGAGTCAAAGGGTATGGATATGGACGAATTGCTTACCCAGATTGAATCGATAGTGAATAGCGGCACGCATATCAATATCGACTATTTCATTGAGGAAATCATAGACCCGGACATTGTTGATGAAATCTATGAATACTTCCGCACAGCAAAGTCCGACAGTGTTGAGGAAGCCTTGGAATCGCTTGGTGAGGACGATGTGGTAAACGAAATCAGCGTAAGACTCGTTCGCATAAAATTCATATCAGAGACCGGTAAATGACACGTCCACAAGTATTGCGAATCACACTATTCTGCCTTACGGCTGCCGTGATAACCATCACGGCGGTATTTTTTCATGTCCTCATGCAGCGCATGAAACAGGATGAGCAGCAGAAGATAGAACTCTGGGCAGAAGCCACCACACAGATAATCCATGCCGACCGCCAGACAGATATCGATTTTTTTTCACAAGTCATTGAGAGTAATACCACCATACCGGTCTATATCACCGACACCATGGGTAGTGTCATCATGAGTCGTAACGACGACCGTAGTGAGCAGCGTATTCAGAAGACTGTGAATGAGTTGCGCACCGAGCAAGAGCCCATCGTGGTACCGCTCTATGGTAATCAAAAGCAGTATATATACCATTCTGAGTCGAAACTGCTCACGGCACTTCGTTTTGCACCGCTGTTGCAACTGCTTTTTATCGCCGCCATACTGGCACTTGCCATAACAGCCTATACCAGTATCAAGAATGCCGAGCAGCAGCAGATGTGGTTGGGGTTGACAAAAGAAACGGCGCATCAACTTGGGACTCCGGTGTCATCGCTCAACGCATGGGTGACACTGCTCATGGAGAAATATCCCGATGATGAGATAATCCCCGAAATAGAAAAAGATACGCAACGTCTGCAGACGATATCGCAACGGTTTTCCAAGATTGGCAGTACGCCGGAACTCAAGCCCACAGACATCAACGCCACGCTCAAAGAAGCCGTAACATATATGCAGCAACGTACCTCGCAGCAAGTAGTCTTTAAACTCAACTGCGTGGATCAGCCCAAGATAGTTATGCTTAATGCTTTCCTATTCAACTGGGCGATAGAGAACCTGTGTAAGAATGCCGTAGATGCCATGGACGGCAAGGGCACGATAAGCATCGATGCCACTCATGAAACCAAGCGTGTAATAATAGATATTACCGATACGGGAAAAGGTATTGACAGTTCTGACTTCAAAAATGTCTTCCGTCCGGGCTATACCACCAAACAGCGCGGTTGGGGACTGGGACTTTCGCTGACAAAACGTATCATCGAGGACTATCACAATGGGCGTATATATATACTGAAGTCGGAACATGATAAAGGGACTACGTTTCGCATAGAAATTGGTTAGAGATACTTGTTATATATCACGCATATTACTCACCGCCATGTTGCATTGCATGGCGGCGCTTTTTGTGTGTGCGCAGGACACCCTGTATATTGATCAGACCACAGAACTGGAAGCCGTGACTGTCATCGCCGCTCCGCTCAATAAAGATATCATCACTCCGCAACGCCTCGGGGGTGAACAACTGCGGCGCATGAACACATACAGCGTGGCTGACGCCATACGTTATTTCTCAGGTGTGCAAATCAAGGACTATGGCGGAGTGGGTGGCATCAAGACTATCAACGTGCGTAGCATGGGCAGTCAGCATACCGGAGTGTACTACAACGGCATACAACTCGGTAATGCTCAAAACGGTCAGGTGGACCTTGGCAAGTTTTCGCTGGAGAATATCGAGGAGATAGACCTTTTTAATGGTCAGAAGAGCGATATCCTTCAGTCGGCGCGTGAGTTTGGCAGTGCTGGAAATGTATATCTGACCACG
This sequence comes from Bacteroidales bacterium UBA4353, assembly GCA_002394025.1. GTDB lineage: Bacteria > Bacteroidota > Bacteroidia > Bacteroidales > Paludibacteraceae > UBA3747. The sequence goes on along the minus strand of DGSV01000081.1, from coordinate 6,094 downwards.
CGGCGTCCGCGTTTTAAGCCTGAAAGGAAAACGCACGTACGTGCTTCGGTGAAAAGCGGCAGTTTTGGACTTGTCAATACCTCGGCTCTGGTTGATGTGAAAATCTCTGACGCCATAAGCATGACTTTCAATGCCGAATATCTCCATTCCAACGGCAAATATAAATTTCGCTACCACCGCACAGCACCTGATGGCACGACAGCATACGACACCACAGCAGTGCGTCATAACGGCGATATTGACGCATTCCGTGTCGAAACAGGACTGTTCCACTATTATAACTCCACCGGCAATTATCGCGTTCATGCCTACTATTATCACAGTCAGCGCGGCATACCGGGAGCCATTGTAAATAATGTCTGGCGCAATGGTGAGAGGCTCTATGACAGGGACTTCTTCGTACAGGCGGCATGGCAAGACCAGTTCTTCAACCGATGGGATATGCGCCTCAATGCCAAATACGCAGCCGACTACACGCACTACATCAATAAAGACACGCGTTTGATACCCGCCGATAATGAGTATATGCAGCATGAGTTGTACATCTCATGGGCTAATAAGGTGATGCTTTTTGATTGGTGGGATGTGGCGCTGGCGTATGATATGCAGTATAACGGCTTGCGGAAATATATGACGGCTGACAGACTCTCACAATGGTATAGCATAGCCATGGCTTTCAACTGTAAGGACCACCTACGTGCGCAAATCTCGGCGCTCGGAACATCAGTGACGGAATTTCTTGGACGCAGGATGCAGGACGCAGGACACAAGACAGCAACGCAGTTTACGCCGGGAGTATTCCTGTCATATCAGCCGACTTTGCAGGCGAAATTCAAAATCAATACCTTCTACAAACAGGCATATCGTTTCCCGACTTTCAACGACCTATACTATACCGACATGGGTGTGGCGACACTAAAACCCGAGAAAGCAACACAGCGTGATGTGGGACTCAGTTATTCGTTGGAGACAAAAGTCAAGAGTCATAAGCCGCAGGTCAGCAGTCATGAGCAGACATCGGTGCGTTTCTCAATAAATGCCGACTACTACTACAACACCGTGACAGACAAGATAATAGCCTATCCTAAAGGTCAGCAGTTTCGTTGGACGATGCTCAATCTCGGCATGGTGAAAATACATGGTGTGGACCTTAATGCAGAGTTGCAATGGCACTTCCCCAAGCAGTGGTCATGGACCCTAAAAGCGCAATATACTTATCAACAGGCTCGGGATTATACCAGTCGTGACGATAGCTACTATGGTCATCAAATACCCTACATACCATGGCATAGCGGCAGTGTGATTACTATGCTGCAGTGGAGGGGCTATAGCCTGAACTATAGCTTCATTTATGTCGGCGAAAGATATAACCAGCAGGAAAATATACCAGCCAACTACGTACAACCATGGTACACACACGACTTGAGCCTTACCGGACAATGGGATATACGCATGATAACTCTTAAAGCCAACGTGGAAATCAATAACTTGCTCGGGCAGGACTATGAAGTCATCACCAACTATCCCATGCCCAAGACCAACTTCCGCATCGGACTGACAGTGGAATACTAAAAGGCATTTACCATTTTATCGATGTTTTTGATGTTTCGATATTTCGATATTCTGATATTTCGGAATTTCGATTGATCGAAAAATCTGAGCTAAATCAGCTAAATCAGTGGACGCAAAATCTCCAAATGCCACAACAAATTTTCTCCAAATGCCACAACAAAAAATCTTCAAATGCCACAACAAATTTTCTCCAAATGCCACAACGGATTTGGTAAATGGCTGAATTATAGTCAGGTGCTTTAGCGGGATGCGTGAATGGGGTTGTTGGTGATTAGCGTTTCAGTTCCGGGTATTGAATGCGGTGGTGATATACGTTTTTGATTTTGTCTTTGAAAACTTCTTTGATTTCTTCTATGTCGTGGAAGCTGAGTGGCGTGTTGGCGAGTTGTCCTGACGCCACTTGTGCCGACACTATTTTGTCCACCAGCGCATCGATGCTCTGTTCGGTATATTGTTGCAGGCTTCGTGATGCCGCTTCCACGGCGTCCGCCATCATCAGTATTCCCGTTTCTTTGCTGTCCGGCATAGGGCCGGGGTAGGTGAATGGTGCAGGGTCTATTGTTTGTCCCGGGTGTTGATTGGCATAGGTGTTATAGAAGTAGAGTGCTTTTCCTGTTCCGTGGTGCATGGCTATGAAGTTGATGATTTGTTGTGGTAGTCCTTCTTTTTTAGCCAGTGCTATTCCGTCCGCCACGTGGTTGATTACTGTCTGAGCCGCTTGGGTGAGTGTCATGTCGTTGAGTGGGTTAGCGCCTCCGTCCTGATTTTCCGTGAAGTATTCGGGGTGCGCCATTTTTCCTATGTCGTGATATAGCGCTCCCGTTCTTACGAGCAGGCTGTTGGCGTTGATTTTTTTTGCCGCCTCGGTGGCTAAGTTGCTCACCTGCAGGCTGTGCTGGAAGGTGCCCGGTGCTTGTTCCGCGAAGCGGAGCATCAGGTCGCTATTGACGTTGGTGAGTTCCACAAGTGTGATGCTGCTCGTAAAGCCGAATAGTTTTTCCAGCAGGTATATAAATCCGTATGCTGTGAGCAGCATGAGGCTGCTTATGGCCAGATAGCCAAGGTTCCACGCGTCGTCGATGCTGACAGTGCCTTTTTCCACAAGAGCCAAGGCGCAGTAAGTAGCAGCATAGGTGAGGAATATCATGAACGATGTCTTGGCGAGTTGTGAGCGTTGTGTGATGTCTTTGAGGCTTGAGACCGCCGTCATGCCCGCCGCCACTTGCAGGAATATGAATTCCATAGGCTCCGGGGCCATGAATGCCACCAGCAGCACGGTAATCCAATGGGTGAACAGTCCGGTGCGGGAGTCAAAAAAGAGGCGGATTACGATAGGGATAAAGGCAAAGGGCACGATATAGATGGATAGGTCTGTGGTGCGGATTATGATTGCCGAGATTCCAACCCATAGCGTCGGCAGCAGCATGATGCATAGTATGCTGCGCAGACGGTTGAAAATTTTCGGGCGGAAGAGGTAGAGGTATAGAAAAAACAGCATCAGGAAACATCCTACGAATATCACTTCTCCTGCTATCACGGCTATGTTATGAGTCTCGTTGAGCGACTTCTCCTCGTAGGCTTTTTGTAGCGAGCGTAGCACTTGGTAGCGTTCCGCGGTTACGATATCGCCGCGGTTGATTATTTGCTCTCCGCTTTGTATCATGCCGCTGGTTGACGACAGTGCGCTTAATGCCTGCTGTTGCGCCAAACTTGTGGCTACGCTATCAACCAGTACGTTAGGTCGGAGTAGTGATGCCGTGAGTTCGGATGTGAATTGCGGTACCTGTTTGATGATGTGCTCATAGGCTGTCTTACCTGTGTAGAAGTCTGAGAGTTTGGCTTTTACACTCACATGTTTGTCGTCAATTATGAATACTTCGGCAATGTTGTCAGCTTCGAGTTGTTGCTGAAGGTGTGCGGATATGATTCCCGTGGTGTATATGGTGCGTAGTTCGTCACTGATTTTTTTTGCCGTACGTGGTGATAGTGTGCTGTCTGCCGCAACTAATGTTATTGCGCTATCCATCTCCGCTTTGTCGAGTCGCAGATATGTTGGCAGTTGCGATAGCAGTTTTTCCCGCTCAGCGGCAATGACTTCATCGGGTTTGTATATCGGGAAGTCAAATTCAGCCGTGAGCAGGTCATAGCGCCATGGTTTGCCTATTTCGTAGCTATACTGAAAGTGCTTGTTGATAGGCGGATAGCAGGCTACCACGATGACTGTCAGGGTCATGAAGAGCATTATGCGTATCAGTAGCTGGACGCGTTGTTCGGAGATGTTGAGTGACATGGTGGTTAGTATGTTAGGTGTCGCGGTGGTGTTATCCTATCTGCCAATGTTCGGCAGTCATGGTTAGTTCGTCGAAGTTATGCACTTTGGCATTGGCTTGTACTTGCCGGATTTGCGCATTTACCTCGTTGTCGTATGTTGGTTCCTCGATGTCGCGTATTATGCCTACTGCGATAGGCATATCGGGTCCTTCCATGAGTGCCAATTTACGGTGCAGCGTGTCATCGGTGCAGTGTGCGTCATGGACCAGTATGTCGTCCTCGGTGATGCCGTCGACACCGATGTGCACAACCTTGAGGTCATGTCCGTCGAGTATGAGTCCTTTGTCTTTGTTGGCTCCGAAGAGCATTTTTTCGCCGTGACGGAGCACGAGCATATTGTCGGCCCTATGTTCCCGGTCAGCGATGTAGTTATGCGCTCCATTATTGAATATCACGCAGTTGACAAGACATTCCACTACCGCTGCACCTTTATGTTGTGCCGCGGCTACCATCACTTCTACGCTGTTTTGCAGGTCCACATCGAGGGTTCTGGCGAAGAATGTTCCTCGTGCTCCCATGACGAGTTCCGCGGGGCGGAAAGGTCGCTCCACGGTGCCGTAGGGGCTTGATTTACTCACGAAACCTTTGGGACTTGTGGGGGAGTACTGACCTTTGGTAAGACCATAGATGCGGTTGTTGAAGAGCAGTATATTGATGTCAACATTGCGTCGCAGACAATGTATGAAATGGTTTCCGCCGATTGCCAGGCAGTCGCCGTCACCACTCATCAGCCATACACTCAGTTCTGGTCGCGATGTTTTCAGACCGCTTGCTATCGCCGCTCCTCGTCCGTGGATTGTATTGAAGCCATAGCAACTCAGGTAGTGTGGCATACGTGATGAGCAGCCTATTCCGCTGATGACGGCCGTTTGCGAGGGGTCGAGCGATAGCTCCGCCATTGCTTTTAGGAGGCTGTTAAGAATAGCGTGGTCGCCGCACCCCGGGCAGAAACGCACGTATTGGTCTGACTTATAATCTTGTGGTAGCATTGATGATGTCACTTGTTTTGAAGGGTTGCCCCTCGATTTTATTTATTTGTTCTATGTGAATGCCTTCAAATTGGCTTCTTAGGTACGCCGCAAACTGTCCGCTATTGAGTTCGCAAACTATGATGCGTTTGTATGTTCGGAGTATTTGTTCGGTATTGGGTGGCAGTGGCACTATGAAGTTGAAGTGTGCCAGCGCTATTTTTTGTCCTGTAGCTCGCAGTTGCTCCGTGGCACTAAGTAGATGGCCGTATGTTGAGCCCCAGCCCACGAGCAGTGTTTCGGCATCGCTGTCGCCCTCAACATTGAGTGGTGGCAGATAGCGTGCTATGTTGTTGATTTTGCGTGCTCTGATGTCCACCATGCGTTGGTGATTGGCAGCGTCGGTAGATATGGTTCCTTTTTCGCTGTCGCGTTCGAGCCCCATATTGCGGTGCTGCATTCCGGGAGTGCCCGCCGGCGCCCAGTAGCGCACGAGGTCGGCGTTGCGCAGTGCGGGGTTGAAGTGCCCGGCGAGTTCCTGAGGGGCATAGACGGGTGTGATGTCGGGCATATCCGCGAGTTTGGGAATTCTCCATAGTGATGTGCCGTTGGCAAGGTAGGTGTCGGACATTAAAATAACCGGTGTGGAATGTTCGAGAGCTATCTTTGCCGCCCAATAGGCGTATTGGAAGCAGTTAGCAGAGTCGCTGGCAGCGATGACTACCAGTGGCGCTTCGCCGTTACGACCGCTGATGGCTTGCAGCAAGTCTGTCTGCTCGGTTTTTGTCGGCATACCCGTTGATGGTCCTCCTCGCTGCACATCTATCAGTACGAGTGGTAGTTCGGCAATCGTTGCCAGTCCCATGGCTTCTGATTTGAGTGATAGTCCGGGTCCCGAGGTGCTGGTCACTGCCAGACATCCTCCGAAAGCTGCTCCTATGGCTGTGCATACTCCGGAAATCTCGTCCTCGGCCTGCATCACCATGGCGCCGACATCTTTGCGTAGAGCCAACTCTTGCATGATATCCGTGGCGGGTGTGATGGGGTATGACCCGAGGAAGAGTTTGAGACCTGCTTTTTCCGCCGCGGCTATCAGACCCCAAGCAGTGGCTTTGTTGCCATTGATACTGGTATAAATGCCCGGCGTGAGTTCTGTGGTGCTCTCGACATGATATGTGCTGCCCGACAGGTGTAGGTTCGAGGCGTAGTTGAAGCCGTCGGTG